>REDW01000139.1 GCA_007693325.1 Spirochaetaceae bacterium | reverse complement strand
GGCGGCCGACCGCCCATGTTGCTGCGGCAGAACGAATCGGCCGCGTATGCGATTGGTGCCAGTCTCTACGATTATCGATGGCACGTGGTGGCGACAGACCTCGCCGGCATTGTAATTGATCGCGAACAGGTGGATTTGGCAACGCCCGATGCTGAGGCTGCTGTAGCCGGACTCGGGGATGGGATCCAACGATTGCGCCAACGCCTTGACCCGCAACGGATGCTGCCGCTGATTGGAATCGGTCCGCCCGGTCTCGTCGACGTCTCCAGTGATGTCGTCAAAAGTGCAACCGATCTCGGGTGGCGTGATGTTCCCATCGGTGAACGCATTACGGAGCGGACCGGCGTTCCCTGTGCGGTGGTCAATCGGAGCAAGGCTGGAGCCCTGGCAGCGTACTGGCACATCGCTCGCCGAACGGTTGATCATCTGATTTTCATCTCGATCGGGACCGGCGTCTCTGCCGGCATCGTTCAGCAGGGGCGGCTGTTACTGGGGGCCAACTCCTCGGCCGGTGAACTCGGGCACATAACCATCGTGCCGGATGGCCCGCGCTGCGAATGCGGGAATCGTGGCTGTCTGCAGGAACTGATTTCGGAGCGCGCCATCGCCTCCGGCGCGCGCGCCGCACTGCGAAGAAATCCCGACAGCGTGCTGCTAGAGATCTGCGGCCATCACCCCGAAACCCTGACCGCGTTCCAGGTCCTGGACGCCGCCGAACGAGGTGACGCTGTTGCACTCTCCGTAGTTGAGACCATCTCCGGATACCTCACGGTCGCGGTAGCCAACCTGATCAACCTGTTCAACCCTCAACTCATCATTCTCGGCGGCCCGGTTGCCGAGCGGAGCCCACGGCTTGTTGCATCGGTTGCCCGTTCGGTTGGTGATCGTGCGATGGCGTATCCCCTTTCGGTGGCGCGCATCGTTAGCAACGAACTCGGCCCTGAGGCCGGCGCCGTTGGCACCGCCGTACTTGTGCTGGAGAACGCCCCCCGCCTCATCCTGCAGCTCCCCATCTACCGCTGATTGTTCTTTACAGACCGCGGAACCGGGGGTACTGCTCTAATGCGGATCGGGCGCAGTCCAGTTCGAGATAAAGGTCTCGAGCAGGTTACCGCGCGTGATCGGCAGCAAGAGGTGCGATGGATAATCCTCGTTGTGATAGAGGGTAATGCGCGCCGGAACCTGGCGTCGGATATGTCCGCGCGCGGCGGTCGGTTCAAACTCGTGCGCCGGTTCATCGTCGGTGGAACGAATCCTGAGGCCGATGCGTGATCCGGCGCGGAACAGAGATCCAACGGGTGCCAGCGGAATATTGAACTCGTATATCTCTCCGGGGACCAGCGGATCGCGGCGGTCATGATTGTGATACGGGCGCCATGGCTTCGACCGATCGGGATCGATGGCGCGCTGTGATCCACGCAGGTAGCCACGCGACAGGATGCGCTCGTTGTGCTCGCCGTCCCTTTCAACCAGCGTGACAAAGAACAGCGCTTCATCGTCCGTTGTCGAGGCAAACAGATTCAATACCACATCACCAATTACTTCCGTCTGCTCAACCAAGTGCGCGGTCCAGAACTCGATAGCGCCCCGTCCCCACGGTGAATCATCGTAGGAACTCTGTCCCTCGTTGGGCCAGTGTTCGCGTTCAAAGAGATAGCCTTTCTCGTGCAGGTAGAACGGTGTCCATCGGGTCTCCGGCAGGGGGTACGAGTCGGTCTCACGCCAGTCATCGGTGCCGTTGACAAATATCCGGATCGGCGCTTCGTCCATGATGCCGGTAAAGCGCCCCTTCAGCCAGTGATCAAACCAGCGCAGCGAGAGATAGGCCAGCTGGTACATCGGCCTGTCGAGATGCATCGGTCCTATATGCATCATCTTGGGCGCCGAGATACTCTCCCAACTGCGAAACGCCGCCGGCAGATGCAGACCGTAATGGTCCCAGCAACACCCCAGATAACACGGAACCTTGATCGAGCTGTAGTCTACCACGCGCTCGCGCCAGTAGGGGCCAAACTGAGGATTAAGCAGGAAATCCACCACCAGCGAGTTTCCGTCGAGCTCGGGATTCTGCAGACATTCCAGCAGCGCCGGTTCGGAGTTGATCTCCTCATCCTCCAGCAGCCGTTCGATCGCTTGCAGGTATTTTTCGCGCCCCAGCTGCTCCAGCGAATAGTTGTACGGCCGCGAGCGCAGGCTTTTGCACCAGCGCGCCTGCCACTCAAACCCCAGAATCCCGCCGTGATAGTAGTTGTCACGGTACTGGTCCGTCGAGGCGCACGGCGCGAAAACCGCCTTCAGATGCGGCGGCGGCGGGTCAAGCGCGGCAACATAGAGCGAGAGGAAGGCAAAGTACGAAATACCGAGCATCCCCACGTTACCGTCACACCACGGCTGGCCGGCAGCCCACTCGATCAGGTCGTATCCGTCCTGAACTTCCCGTGGTCCGGTCAGCTGAAACTCTCCCTCGGAGCTTCCCGTTCCGCGAACGTTTGCCACCAGGTGAACGTAGCCGCGCCTGGCGTAGAAGTTGGGATCCCCTGATTCCAGCGAAGCGTTGCCCTTCTCGCGGCCGCTGCCCTTTTTCAGCCTGCCGCTGGGAATCATGTCCCGCGGCAGAAGGGGCGCGGTCTGGCCCCGCTTGTCATAAGGATGAAGCCCCAGCAGAACCGGAAACCTGCCGTCGCAATCCGGCCGCCAGATGTCGGCGTTCAGGAGCACACCGTCGGACATCGGTATCATCAGCTCACGTTCTACCATGACCCGGTGTTTTCGCTCGGAAGTCTGCCAGTTCGGCCCAAACATCGCTCGCCCTCCTCTGCAGGATATCGACCTAGACGTCGGTCACGCACCCGCTTTCGAACGACCGGATCGTAGCCTCAATAACCCGTGTTGCCGCCAGAGCGTGCTCCGCGGGCGCAGGATCGGCGGCTCCGTCAATGATCGTGCGCACAAACGCGTCGATCCGATGCTCTACGGTCAGATTGAAATCGTATTCCGACTGCCCCACGTGGCGGGTATAGTTGCTCGGGATCCACACTTCGGCCTGCTCGCAATTGTGGCGGTAGCAGGTCAGCCCGGCGGTCACGTTCTCCAGCACCAGGCGCGCCTTGGTGCCACCAACCTCAACGCGCTCCATCGGGTGCAGGTTGGACATATCGTAGCTGCCGATGAGAGTGCCGACTGCGCCGCTCTTGAACGTCATTCCAACCGCGCAGTTGGAATAGTAGGTACGGCCGGCCGGTTTGGAAAGAAAACCATGGACCTTTGCGATATCACCGGCGAGGTAGCGCATCATATCGAACGAATGCCCGTGAAGCGATCTCAGGTGGAAATACTCGCTTACTTCGGCGGCTACCGCTATCGTCAACCACATATTGACAAAGCAAATCTCGCCCACCTCGCCGCCATCGATATACTCGCGTGCCTTCTGCGCAACCCGTGCGAAGCGATGATTGAAGCTGGCCCCAAGCTGCAGGCGCTTGCGCGCGGCGGCTTCGATCATCGTCTGGATGTCGGCAACGTTGCCGGACATCGGTTTCTCGCACAGTACGTGCGCTCCCGCTTCCAGCGCTGCCAGCACCGTTTCCAGGTGGTGTGCCGCATCGGTACAGATACTGACAACGTCCGGCCGCGCTGTTTCCAGCATCTGCCCCAGGTTGGTGAAACTCTCAACGCCGGTGAGAGAGGCAACCGACTGCGCGCGTTGTCCGTCGACGTCGCAGATGCCGACAAGCCGGGCCCGCGGGTGGCGAAAGTATCCGTTGGCGTGAATGCCGCCCATTCGTCCGGCGCCGATCACTGCCGCCTTGAGCATGGCACCCATCTTACGCCGCGACTACGGAACCAAGACCCCGTCGCTGCTGCCTTGCCTCGAGGACGACCAGGAGCAGACCCACGGCCAGGAATACGTAGCCAACTATGGTAACCGGAATGCTCGGAAAGATGAGGGCTGCACCGGCCACGAGGAACACCATCCGCTTCACCGTCGTCAGCTTCAGTAGCAGGTACCCCTGCGTCGCAGCGCCAAACGCTACGGCTCCAATTGCAAACGTCACCACGGTGAATAGAATTTCCGACACAGAACCGCGCATCAACAGGGCCGGTCGATAGACAAACACGTACGGGATCACGAAGCCGATACCCCCGAGCTTGAGTGACTCGATGGCCGTGGGCAGTATCCTGGCTTTTGATATACCAACCGATGCATAGACTGCAGTGCAGATGGGTGGCGTGATGATTGCCATCATGCCAAACCAGAACACGAACAGATGCGCCGTCATCGGTTCAACCCCCATACGGACCATAGCCGGGGCAATGGTGATGGCGACAATGATATATGCGGGTGTTGCCGGTATACCCATTCCCAGGAAGATGGTGGCAACCGTAGTGATCGCCAGCAAGCGAAACAACGAGTCACCCGCGATCAATGCCACTCGGCTGGAAAAGGCCAGCCCCAGTCCGGTCAGCGAAACCACCGCAAGCACAATACCTGCTACTGCGCAGGCTGCGATCACCATCCGCGCGTTCATTGCCGCCGAGTGCAGCGCGTCGAGGTAGGTCTTGGGGATCCGCTTCACGCCTGCGACCGGTACCACCAGCGACAGCGCCAACATCGCGGTTATTCCCGTCATGGCGGAAAAGGTGGGAGTAGAACGCCGAATAACAAGCATGTAGATAATGATCAACAGAACTACTACAAAATGCCAGCCTTCTTTGAGCACTTTCGATGCTTTCGGACACTGATTGGCCGGCAATCCGACCTTTCCGTTGCGTGCGGCGTGAAAATCGAGCATCCAGAAGACGGTCCAGAAAAACAGCAGTGCCGGGATCAGCGCTGCGATGATAACTTCGCGGTAGGTGCTACCGATAAATTCGGGGATCAGGAACGCCGCGGCTGCCATCATCGGCGGGAGCATTGGCCCTCCGGTCGAGGCAACGCACTCTATCGCGCCGGCAACGTGCGGCTTGTACCCCTGCCGTATCATCATGGGGATGGTAATCGATCCCGTTGCCACCACATTCCCGGTACCGGTACCACTGATTGTTCCAAAGAGCGCACTGGCCACCACTGCAACTTTGGCAATTCCACCACGAACACGCCCAACCAGGGACATCGAAATGTTGATCAGGAAATCACCGCCACCGGTTGCGTCCATCAGACTTCCAAAAAGAATGAACAGATAGACGAACGACGCAGAGACTCCGAGCGCCATACCCCACAGCCCTTCGGTGGACATCGTAAGCTGCGCGATGATACGGGGGATCCCGTAGCCGCGGTGAGCAAAGAGCCCGGGAATCAGGTTGCCAAACATTGCGTAGGCCAGGAACGCGACTCCAATGCCGGTCAGTACCAGGCCCAGCGTGCGGCGAGCGATCTCCAGTACAATCAGCACAGTGATAATCCCCACCACTAGATCCATCTGCGTGGGGAGTCCGGAACGCTGCGCGATTGGAACGTAGTTCAGGTAATAGTAGAGTCCGGCCAGAAGCGCCGCGCCCGCACACGCAAAATCGATGATCGAAGACCACAAGCGACGAGGAGACACCAGCGGCACGCTGAGAAAGATCACCGCCGAACCCATCGCTAAGTGCAGGGCACGCAGCGAGAACGAAGGAAGCCGTAAGAAGAGAAAAAAAAGTTGGAAAAGGGAGAAGAAGACAGTCAGGGCGTACAACGCGTGGCGAAACGCGCGGTCATAAGTTGATGGACTCATAGTGCGATCTCTTCCTCGGCCAGAACCGGAGGACTCGGGCAGCCGAAAACCGGCTTACCCGAGTCATTCACGATCCATTGAATTGATATGAAGACCCGAAAGGATTATTGGATTATGCCGGCCTCACGGTAGTACTGCAAGGCCCCTGGATGAAACGGTATCGGAAGACCTTGCTCGTAGAAGATCTGGATGTTTTCTTCGCTGACGTATTCTGCGGCAAATGCGTGAAACTCTTCGATTTCCTCGCGATGCTCGATCATCGCTTTGCTGACACGATAGACCAGATCGTCGGAGAGGTCACCACGCACCGCCGTCAAGGTAGTAAACGCTACACCGGTCATATCTTCGGTGATCGCGTTAAACGTGCCGCTCGGGATTGTTACAACAGGGTACAGTGGCAACTCCTGTCGGCTGCGTTGAACTATCTCTTGAGTCGGAAACGGCGAGACAAAGCGGATTCGGGTTGTGGCTTCCAGTTCCGACACCACCGGGTAAGGGCTGCCTGCAGATACGATGGTAGTGCCCATGGCTTCTACCAAACCGTCGCGCAACGCATCGGCCGCGTCGGTGTACGAGAGGTAATCGGAGATGTAGTCACCCCTTTCGAGCCCGTGGAGGGAAAACACTGCCTCCCACATCACCACCCCGGACGATCCGGCCGGTCCGAAACTCACACGTCTGCCGCGCAGGTCATCGATACTGTGAATGTCGGAGTCGGCGCGTACGATCAAGAGCTGATTGTACAACACCCCCGGGCCAAGAATACGAAGGTGATCGGCTCCCTGGTTGGCGTAGGCGTCATACAGCGCGTCCAGGGTAACTACACCTGCGTCGGTCTGTTTGGCCGCCAGCAGAGAGACGTTCTCCACGCCGCCTCCGGTGGATTCTGCACTGGCGCGCACATTGGGCACATGGTCTTCGATTACTTTGGCTATGCCCGCGGCCACCGGATAAAAAGAGCCGCCGGTGGGGCCGCCGGATATGCCGAGGAACGCTTCCTGATCTTCCCTCTGCCCGCCTGCAAATGTGGGAACAATCAAGAGAGTGGCAAGAACAATAACTAACAGTAGATTTCGAATTCTCATAACGTGGACTCCTTTGACTTCTAGACTTGACCAGCAATATTCTGGGCCCAAACCGGAACTTTGTCAATCGAAAAGACAAAGTTTCAGCAATCCCGCTGAATAGCGCCCTCTTCTCGCGCGCGTATTGCCATCCCCTGCCGAATTCGGTACTCAGTTTCAATATTTATTGTCAAAAGGCGTGTCCCCGTGTAGACTCGTGGACACCATTGGTGCCTGTTGAGAAGAGCGGGACGTACAACCGCTCAGAAATCTTCGTCATGATGCCCTGAGGAGTTCGTCAACCATGTCCAAGCCGACCGATATTCTGCTGAAGAACGTTGAAACTGCTACACAACGCATTGACTATCGGGTTCCCATGAAGTTTGGCGGGCGCGTTGTTGTTGATGTCAAACTGCTGGACGTCACGGTCGACGTCGAGACGCGCGACGGACGGCGCGGTCGAGGCTACGGTTCCATGCCGATGGGCAATGCCTGGGCATGGCCTACGCACACATCCACAGGTGACCAGACTTTGGCAGCCATGGTTCGGCTCGGTGAGCGCCTGGCGGCCGCTGCCAATGAGTACTCTGAAGCCGGGCATCCATTGGAAATCACCCAGGACTTGACGGCCGGGCAGCAAGCCGCTGCCGACCGCACGGTCGCCGAATTGGATATCGCTGAACCGATGCCGAGTCTGGCACAATTGGTCGCAGCCAGTCCGCTGGAAGCCGCAATCCACGACGCGTACGGAGTGGCGCTCGCCCGCAACTCGTACAACGTACTCGGAGCGGACTTCGCCAATCGTGACCTGGCGGCATACCTGACCGACGAGTTCTCCGGCGAGTATCTCGACCGCTACACGTTGCGCCAGCCGAAGCCAGCAATGGCTCTGTATCACCTGGTTGGTGCGTTAGACCCGCTCAGTGAGAACGAGCTGCTCAATCCCGTCCGCGACGGTCTCCCGGAGACTCTGGAACAGTGGATCCTGGTGGACGGACTCACCCATCTGAAAATCAAGCTTGCCGGCGATGACTTGAAGTGGGATGTCACCAGGGTAGTTGAGATCGAGCGGGTAACCGACGGCGCCCAGAGACAGCGTGGGTGTGAACAATGGTGGTACTCGTTGGATTTCAATGAGAAGTGTGCCAGCGTCGACTACGTGCTGGAGTTCCTGCAGCGGCTGCAGGAGCAATCTTCGGCGGCGTTCGCTCGCGTACAATACATCGAACAACCGACTCACCGCGACCTGCGCGCCAACCCCGATAATCGCATGCACGCGGCGGCCAAAATCAAACCGGTGGTCATCGACGAATCGCTGGTGAACCTGGAGAGTCTGCTGCTGGCGAGAGAACAAGGCTACTCGGGAGTAGCGCTGAAAGCGTGCAAGGGACATACTGAAGCATTATTGATGGGTGCCGCCGCTCAGAAGTACCAATTATTCCTGTGCGTTCAGGATCTGACCTGCATCGGGCGCAGTTTTCTGCATTCCGCGTCTCTGGCAGCCCGCATTCCCACTGTCGCGGCCATAGAAGGTAACGGTCGACAATACTGTCCGGCGGGGAATCTCGGCTGGGAGGAGCGTTTCCCGGGCATGTTTCAAATCACGGACGGGACGGTTCGCACCGGCGAGCTGAACTCCTGCGGCCTGGGGTTCTGATTTCGCCTCCTTATCTTTGGTTGGCGAGTCTTTGGTTGACAAGCGGGCTCCTGCGGCGCGTGGTGGGGCATCATGGGTACATTCCAAGATGAACCTGCACCGCTCGCAGGCAGGCATGGCGGGTATCTTCATCCGTGAGCTGATGTACCACCTGTTTGATCCGCCCCTGGGAGATCGTACGGATTTGATGCGCCAGAATTATCGAGGGCCGCTCGAGCCCGGAGACCTCCACCGGAAGAAGGACTTCGTTCAGATAGACCCGTCGTCCCGGCCGCAGCGTGGTAATGGGCAGCACGGTCACCACCTCCATCGCTTGGTTGAACGCATCGTCACTGAGAATGAGCGCCGGACGGTTCCCTGCCTGTTCGCGTCCCACAACCGGGTCAAGATAGACAAACACGATGTTCCATCGCGACGCGCTCATCGGTCGTTGATTCCATCGTCTGCGGTAGCCTCATAGGACGCCTGAACCTCACGCACGTCTTCGCGGAACAGCGGATCGGCACACGCTTCGCGGATATTTTCTCGTATTGCAGCCCGTCGGAGTTCGGCAAGATGGCGCTCCAGAGCAATCTGCACAAACTCACTCATGGTTCGCGCTTTGCCTGAATCAACCGCCTGCCGGACCGCCTGCAGCACCTCAGCGTCAAGCTGGTAAGTTACCTTCTGTTTCATAGGTACAAAATACCATACGGATATATGGCCTTCAAGCCTCCTCTGGATTGCAGTCCGGTTGTTGTCCGCACCCCCGAGGTGGAAGCAATCTGAGTCGTCTCCCGCAAATCGCCGTCTGACCGCGGCTTGCGACGCCGCGGTCAGCAGATCTCAGGGACGCTAACGTTCTCCGATGCGGGACACCGGCACGATGTAGACTGCGCTAAGCTACACTTGCCCGTTGGCCTTGCAGGAGCTCTTCAAGACCGTCGGCTACCGCCCTGTCTGCGTCCGCGGCAGCGAATGCGTCTGCGATCCTCCGCGCGCCGTCCGACATTGCCACGGCTCTGGTCACGGCCGTCGCGAGGCTTTCAGCGTTCAGCCGGCCCGGCAGCAGACGGACGCCGGCTCCGGCGTGTTCTACCCGTCGCGCCACTTCGAGCTGATCGCGACCGAAGGGAACCACAACCAGCGGAACTCCCTGCGCGAGGGCGCGCTGTGTGATGCCCATGCCGCCGTGACAGACAACAACCCGGGCGCGTTCGACGATCGGCCCGTGCGAGAGATAGCGTTCGACACGGCAGTTCGGGATTCCGTCGCTTCTGAACTCCTGCGGCTCGTACGCTGCGCTCGTTGCAACCACAAAGAATCCTCTCCGCGGAAGCCCCTGGATCGCGGCCTCCAGGATGCCGCGGTCGCTCTGACGCTCGGTGGAGCAGGTGACCAGCGCGATCGGGTGTTCTATTGCCCCAAGCCATTCGGGCGGATCGGCGGGCGGTACCCACCGTGCCGGACCAACCATGCGGAAGCTCTCGGGCCAGCGCGGTCGCGGGTACTCGAGGGCCTCGGTTGTGAAGTAGAAAACTCGCGGCGGACGGAGCAGGAGGTCGGTCATGCCCGCGAGCGCGTCAAGCCCGAGGCGAGTTCGCATCTCGTTGACCGCGGGCATCGCCGCACGGTCCATCCTCGAGAAGATCAGCTGCCGCAGGAGCGCGTCGCGGGCTCGTGCAGGCGCGGATGTTGATCGACGGAGCCCCGGACCAAAGGGGGGAACCCCTGGCGCCGGCAATGCTGTGAAATACGGTTGGAACGTTGCCCACGGTAGTCCTGATGCCTCGGCTACCGCCTGCGCACCCCAGCTGTTGGTGTCGACCAGCAGCGCTTCGGCTTCCGTCTGGTCCACGGCGGTGCGTACGTCGTCGAGCTCGAGCATCCCACGGTCGCCAAACGTCTTCATGGCGAGTTGGAGCGCCTGCATCGGATTCCCGCCGCGCCAGTCGTCGAGCTCGCGCGCTTCTATCGCCGCCGCAATCGGTTCGGCGCTGAGCCCGAGCGACCGAACCCGCTCGACTTCTGCTGCCAGAGTGCGAAGGTGCACCTCGTGTCCTCGTGCTTTGAGTTCGATCCCGGCGCCAATGACCGGGAACAAATGCCCGCGCGCGGGCGACGTGTAGATCAGAATACGTGCCATCAACTCCTCCTCTCCAGTCCATGGAGCAGCTCAGTCATTACCTCGGCGACCTGCGCCGATTCCAGCCCCAGATCGCGGCGCAGTAACTTCCACGTGCTCAGGTCCGTTGCCACGGTTGCCGCGTGGAGCACGCGCTGTCGTGCGCTCCCGTCGAGCCCTGAGAGCAGATGCCGGCAATGGCGCTCCACCCATTCGCGATGGATCCTGCGTCCCCGTTCGACGATGACCCGTATCGGCTCAAACAGATGCTCCTGCGCTACAAAGCGCGCGATGGTGTCGCCGTCGCGCTCGTAGTGACCCAGCAGCGACTCCAGCGCAACTGAAAGACTCGCTCCCTCAGCCACATCGCGCTCGGCCAGGATCCGTTGGCTCTCACGCTGCGCCAACTCCTCAAACAGCTCTTCTTTGGAGCCGAAGCGGCGGATGACCGTCTGAACTGTCACGCCGCTTCGCTCTGCGATCTGATTGAGCGTCACGCGGTCGAACGGATCTGCGGAGAACGCCTGAAACGCTGCATTCAGAATTGCCGTATGGGTGGCGGTCTCGGCTGCCGCGCGGGCCGCCTTGCGATACGGGCGCTTTTCACGTGCCCGGCCCTGCATTTTCATATTAATGATACTAACGCGAATAAACATGAGTGTCAAGCTAAAGTTTATACTCGTTGGCGGCGGACCTCTCTGGTGATCTGCTTCCATCTTCGTTTCTCGTATGCCGCTGCGCCCATCTGGTTGCGCAGAGCGGCCTCGGAGAGTTCCTCGCGCTGCTCAAGATAGTGCTCAAGGCGCTGATGCGGAATAATGCCTTCCGCCACGGCCCGCTGCACCGCGCAACCGGGTTCTCCTTGATGGCGGCAGTCCCGGAAGCGGCAATCCGGTGCAAACTCATGAATGTCGGCAAAGCTTTCATACAGCGATTCCTCCGCTCCCCAGAGCTGGAGTTCGCGCAATCCAGGAGTGTCGATCAGCATTCCGCCGCTGGTAGTGCTTTCTCTACCGGGGATTACTCGTAGCTGCGAGTTTGTCGTGCTGTGGCGGCCTTTGTTCTGGATGCGGTTCACCTCGGCGGTGCGGAGTAACGGCTGGCCAAGCAGGGCGTTCATGATACTTGATTTGCCGACTCCAGACCTGCCGAGGCAGCAAGCGGTACGCCCGGAAGGCACGAGATCTCGAAGCTCCGCTATGCCCGTTCCGTTCCGGGCTGAGGTTACGCAGAGCGTAACACCGGGCCGGATTGACTCGGCCTGGATGCGTACACTCAAAATCTGCTCAAGCGATGCGCGATCGGCCTTGTTCAGAACCACCACCGGTTCTACTCCTCCTGCCGCGGTCAAGGTCAGAAAGCGCTCCAGCAGCCCGATCGAGAAGTTGCGTCCGCCGTCAAGCCCAAACACCAGCAGCGCGATGTCCACATTGGTGGCAAGCACCTGGGCGCGGGCCGCGCGCCCGGCTTCCTGACGCGTGATTGTTGTCCGGCGCGGCAGAAGCTGCTGAATAATCGGACCGTTGCAAGAGAGTGCTACCCAGTCGCCGACTACCGGATAGTCCTGCGGGCCGGCGCACAGGTACTGGAATGCCCCGGATGCTTCAACCAACGTTTCTCGTGAACCGCTCGGGATAATCACCCGCCAGGTCGCGCTGTATCGACAAACTATCCGAGCCGCAATAGAGCCGGCCGGTACCGTGCTCCAGTGAGCATTCTCATGTTCTGTCCAACCCCATTCGTTGAGGCAGGTCGTCCGGTATCTGCTCATTGGTTTACGCCTCCGGCGGTCAGAGCCTCCAGCGGGAAGGGCAGCCTGGTAAGCGGGCGCGCCGCCAGAGCAAGAAGGGCGCGCTCACTGTCGTCCGGTCCTATTCTGTTCAGCTTCAAAATCCCGCAGCCTGTACAACGGTGAATAATGCTCCACTCCCCGTCCGCCTGCACATGCACGCCGATTGCCTCCATTTCCGCTCGGCAGCCGGAGCGACGATCGCCCGGACGCAGGTCGACATGCCGACTGCTGAGGCAATACGGGCAGTGATTGCGGTTGTGTGTTCCGTTCTCGGGCGGCGCAACAGTGATTGCGCACTTGATGCAGACAAAAGTTTCTTGCGTTGTGTGATAGGTAACAGCGCGGCGTGACATAGCCTCACCTCGAAATCAAACTGATCTCTCGCGTGCGGCGGAGCGCTTCTGTTCGTGAGCTTGCTGATTCAGCTGACTGAATCTTTGCTGTAGCGCGAGGGCAAGCTGCGCGGGACGCAACGCGTCACCGGAACAGATGCACCTACAGTACAATGGCTGTCATAGGATCGCAATATTAGCCAACCAGAAGACAAGGGTCAAGTGTCGCACCTCCCGGCGAACCGCTGGTGACGTCCGAACAACAAAATCGGCACCAGTTTCAACTATGTTGTCCGCGAAAACCTCTGTA
>REDW01000128.1 GCA_007693325.1 Spirochaetaceae bacterium | reverse complement strand
CCTCGGTGGCGACTGCCATCCCGGTCATGCAGAAACCGCACTGCACCGCACCGGCCTCCGCGTAGCCTGCGTTGATCGCGCGCCCCCGATCGGTTGCGGCGATACCTTCAGGGGTTTCCAGCACCGCGCCTTCTATCATGCCAACGGCCAGGATACATGAGTTGACGATGCGGCCGTCCTTGAGAATCGAACACGCGCCGCACTCTCCTTCGCCACAGCCTTCTTTGACACCGGTCATGCGAAACTCATCGCGCAGCACGTCGATCAGGCGGGCCATAGGGTGTGCGCTGGTGGATACTTCGCGGCCGTTAAGCGTGAACCGGATTTCGCGCATGCTTCTTCACCTCCAGAATATACTCGGGTGTGACCGGGATCCGCCTGAACGGCAGGTCAAAGGCGTGTTGCAGCGCCAGCGTAAAAGCAGGCGCTGCGCCGTCAAACACTACTTCCCCGGCGCCCTTGGCGCCCGATGGTCCGTAGGGATAGGGATTGTCTACCAGGCAGCTGCTGATTGACGGGTAGTCAAGCGAGGTTGGTATCACGTAGTCGGCCATGGTTATCTGCTGGAAGCGGCCGTTGCTGCTCTCGAGCTTCTCGATCTGGGCGTAGCCCAGTCCCTGCACTATGCCGCCGTCGATCTGCCCCTGGATTACCAGCTCATCGATTGCGCGGCCGATATCAAATGCCGCCCAGATACCGGTCACGCCGGCCTCCAGCGTAACGGGGTCTATCTGCACTTCAATGCAGGTGACGCCCCAGCCGAAAGACGGGTAGGCGTCGCCTTGCAGCGTTTCGGCGTCCCAGCGGATCTCCGGCGGCTGCCGGTACTCCTGCTCGACCTCGATGGGGCCCGGTTCGTTGGCGCGCGCTTTGAGCTTCCTGGCGCCTTCCTGCAGCAGGTAGCCAACCACGCCCACCGAACGCGAAGCGCAGGTCGGGCCTGAATCCGGGGTGAGGTCGGTATTGGTGTTGAGCAGTTGTACTTCGGTATAGGGGATTTCCATGACGTCGGCAACAATCTTACGGAAGGTTGTGTCGACTCCCTGACCGATCTCGACGTTTGACGCGCAGACTTCTATAACGTCATCCTCGGTACGCCGCAGCCGCACGCGCGCCTTGATGATATCGCGCTCACCGGAGCCGGTGAAACCGCTGCCGTGCTGCACAAATGAGAGCGCGATGCCGCGTCCGCTGCCGCGGGTGTAGCTGCGTTTCTTGCGGTCGTAATCTGAAAGCTGCTTGACACGCTCGAGCAACTCGTTGAGCTTGACGTCTTCGGGAATGTGGCCGTTGGTTATGGTGGCGCTGTTGCGGCGCACGAAGTAGCGCCGGCGGAACTCGTCCTCGTCGATGCCGAGCTCCTGCGCGATCTGGCTCATGTGCATCTCGATAGCAAACAGGCCCTGCGGTGCGCCAAAACCGCGAAACGCATCTGCGGGAACCGTATTGGTGGCAACCGCTCTTCCATGCGCGCGTACGCTCGGGATATCGTAGACCCCAATGCCGGTGAAAACCGCCCGCTGCAGTACTACGCGAGAGGAGCTTTCATAGGCGCCGGCGTCTATGATGGTATCGAGCTGCATGCCGAGAATTCGGCCGTCGGAATCCAGTGCCGTGCGTAGCGTGATGCGGCTGGGGTGGCGCTTGCTGGTCACCTCCAGGTCTTCTTCGCGAGGCAGGACGAGCTGTATCGGTTTGCCGATCTTGAGCGTGGCCACCGCCAGCGGCACCGCCAGTACATCCGGATAGTGCTCTTTGCCGCCAAATCCGCCGCCGGTTACCGTCTGGCGGACGCGTACGTCATCTGCCGGCCAGCCCAGCGCTTCTGCCACCGAATGCCGGATGTAGAACGGGCACTGGGTAGAGGCGTGAATGGTGAGCTTGCCGTCCTCGAGGGTACCGCAGAGCGCCTGCGGTTCGAGATAGACGTGCTCCTGAGCGCCGGATTCAAAGGTTCCCTCAACAACTCTGGCCGCGCGGGCAAACGCTGCGTCCGGATCGCCCTTGGTGAGGTTGATCTCGGCAAAAAGGTTGTCTGAGCCGTAAATCGGGCCTCCTTTGAGAGCCAGCGATTCATCGATATTCACCGCAGGCTCGAGGTCCTCGTACTCAACCTCGATTGATTCCATGATCTGCAGGATCCGGCTGCGATCCGGTCCTACCAGCATGCCGATGGTCTCACCGTAGAAGCTGGTCAGGTCGGCGGCAAATGCGCGCCAATCACGGTTGATCATAGCCACGCAGTTCTCTCCGCCCTCGGGAATATCACGATGATCGACATAGTAGTAGCCTTCGGGCAGCTCGGGTACACGCACGGCGAGAATCCGGGCACGCGAACGCGTTGAACGTACGCAGCGGGCGTACAGCATATCGGGGTAGTAGAAATCGGCCAGGTACTTGGTCTCGCCGGAGGTCTTGCCGTGGGAATCGACGCGTTGAACCGCCGTACTAATTGGATTCTTGTTCATAACGCCTCCGCTAATAAAATTGTGCCGCTTTTCAGTGCAAAAGTAAACCTTGACCTGCGGTTTTTTTCGCGCATAATCACGGTATGCAGTCAACCGCAGTCGAGATTGAGTTTGTCGAGAGGAAGCGCTATCCGGTAGCTCCACAGCCGCTGAGCCATGATTTTTCCGCTGCGACTATCGGTGCGGTGCGCCGGTTTCATCAGACGTTCCGCCAATACCAGCCGACGCCGCTGGTAGCGCTGCCCGGCCTTGCAGCAGAGCTGGGAGTGGCCGGGGTATGGGTCAAGGATGAGTCCAGGCGCTTCGATCTGAACTCGTTCAAAGTGCTGGGCGGCTCCTACGCTATTGCACGCTATCTCGGCGATGTGCTGGGTATCAAACCCTCCGAGCTCAGCTTTACGCGCTTGAACGAGCCCGCGGCGCGCCGAGCGCTGGGCACGGTTACCTTTGTGACCGCAACCGACGGTAACCACGGCCGCGCGGTTGCCTGGAGCGCGCGCGAGCTCGGTCACCGGGCGGTTGTCTTTATGCCCAGGGGAACGGTTGCGGCACGCGTTGCCAACATTGAAAAAGAGGGCGCCGAAGTGCACGTGACCGACGGCAACTACGACGAGACTATCCGCACCGCGCGCGCCTACATGGAGCGTCATGGCGGGGTTATTGTGCAGGATACCGCCTGGGAAGGCTACCGTGACATTCCGCTGTGGATCATGCAGGGCTACGCGGTTGTCATGCACGAGGCGGTAGAGCAGGCTGCGGCCGCCGGTGTGGAGTTTCCGTCGCACGCGTTTCTGCAGGCCGGGGTCGGTTCGTTTGCCGGCGGGGCGGCGGGACTACTGGCCTCGCACTACGGTGAGCGTCGTCCGCGGACTTCGGTGATCGAGCCCACCGAGGCTGCCTGTTACTACGCTTCGGTAGCTGCCGGCGACGGTGAGCCGCACGACATCGGCGGCGAAATGCCTTCGATCATGGCCGGCCTTGCGTGCGGCGAGCCAAACCGGCTGGCCTGGCCGATATTGCGAGATCACGCCGATCTCTACTTCCGTGTAGCAGATTCTATTGCGGCCAGCGGTATGCGCGCCCTCGCGGCGCCGCGTGCCGCTGACCCGGCGCTGGTGGCCGGTGAGAGCGCGGCTGCAGCGGTAGGGCTGGTGCTGGCCCTCGAGCACGACAGGTCCTATGCGGCGGTGCGCGGTACACTGGGCCTTGGTACTGACTCGCAGCTGTTGATCGTGTCAACCGAGGGCGACACCGATCCCGATCACTACCGCCGGGTAATAGACGAACGGCTCTACCCGGCTGCGTGGGAGGCCGCGCGGCGGTAGCGCTACCGCCGCGACCGGTTCAGCCCGGATGAACGCGCGTTGTGTTCCGTGTGAGCAGATCGCGCAGCACGGTTGCCGGCTGTTTGAACTTGGCCATCAGAATCATTGCGGCAATGATGTAGGGCTTGTAGCCGGCTTCGCGATATGTGGCATCGCGCTGCGCTTCAAAGACATCGGCGGCAACCTCACCGCGCTCGCAGCTGACCCCGGAGATGTCGGCCGGCAGGCAGTGCATATAGAGCGCGCGGCCGCCGGCGGTTTGCTTCATCTTTTCTTCGGTACACTCCCAGTCGATGAAGCGCTTGTTCATAGCCAGGCAGCTCTGCTCGAGTGACGCGAGTCCGGAGCTGTCACCAGCGCGTAGCAGGTCCGTGCGCTGCTGCATCACGTGATACGGTGCCCAGCTCTTGGGGTAGACGATGTCGGCGTCGGCAAACGCCTCATCCATCGAATGACTGACAGAGAACGAGCCGCCGGACTGGGATGCAGACTGCGCGGCGTGCTGCTCGATCTCGGGGATCAGATTATAGCCTTCGGGGTACGCCAGGCGTACATCCATGCCAAAGCGCGTCATCAGCCCGATGATGCCCTGAGGCACCGACAGCGGTTTGCCGTAGGACGGCGAGTAGGCCCAGGTCATCGCGATTTTCTTGCCGCGCAATTTGTCCACACCGCCGAATTCGTTGGCCAGATGCTGAAGGTCCGCCATCGCCTGGGTGGGGTGGTCACGGTCGCACTGCAGGTTGACTATCGCCGGGCGGCGTTCAAGCAGGCCGGCGTTGCAGGCGCTGCTGAGCGACTCGCCAACCTCGACCATGTACTCGTGACCGGCTCCAAGATACATATCGTCACGGATGCCGATGACTTCGCTCAGGAAGGATATCATCACCGCGGTTTCGCGAACGGTTTCACCGTGCGCAATCTGGCTCTTGGCTTCATCGAGATCCTGCACCGCCAGACCCAGCAGGTTGGCCGCGCTGGCAAAGCTGAAGCGGGTACGCGTTGAGTTATCGCGAAACAGCGACACTGCCAACCCGGAGTCAAAGACGCGCGGCGAGATATTGGCGCTGCGCAGCTGCTTCAACGTCTCGGATACGGCCAGTACCGCGCGTAACTCATCTTCGGACTTCTGCCACGTCAGCAAAAAGTCCCCACCGAACATCTTGTGATGCTCGCTCTTTTCAAGTGCGTCTATCTGACGCTCGATGCCTGTTTTATCCATGCGTGCATTATATCCGGCTATAGTGTAGCGGCCAAGTCCTGTTTTCTGGTAGCCAGGCCGCTCGTTGTGAGCTATAGTAGCAGATACGATTCAGCAGAAGAGGTGCGCCATGATTAATCTGAAAGGCAATGCGGACATCCGCAAGAAGAATATTGCTCGCTGTCGCGAGCGGGGTGTAGTCCTGCCCACGTTTGGTGAGCTGCGCAATCCCGCCGCTATCGGACAGCAGATCAAGGAGCGGCTCAAGAGCGTGGGATTGTGGGATGTGGACCCTGCCAACCTGTTTCGCATCACCTGGAAGAACGAGCCGGTAGAACATGGCGGCGGCTACGCAGCAGTCAACGCCATTGAGCTCCCCTCGGCTTTGACCGGCGTAGCGGCGCGCATCATCGGCCTGGTGGGGCACTGGTTTCCCACCGGCGCGCACAAGGTAGGCGCCACCTACGGCTGTCTGGCGCCGGCGCTCATAAGCGGCAGCTTCGACTCGCAGCGCCAGAAGGCCGTCTGGCCGTCTACCGGCAACTACTGCCGCGGCGGGGCGTACAACTCGGCGCTGCTCGGCTGCGAATCGATCGCCATTCTGCCTGAGGGTATGAGCCGCGAACGCTTCGAGTGGCTCAAGCAGATTGCCGGTGAGGTGATCTCGACTCCGGGAACCGAAAGCAACGTCAAAGAGATTTTTGACGCCTGTCACCAGATAGATCGCGAGCGCGGTGACGACGTGGTGATCTTCAACCAGTTTGCTGAACTGGGCAATTACCTGTGGCACTACGAGGTGACCGGAAACGCGCTGGCCGAGGTAATAGCGGCGGCGTGTGCCAATGGCGCGCGCTACGCGGGGTTCACCGCAACCACCGGGTCCGGCGGCACGCTGGCTGCCGGGGATCTGCTGAAGCAGCTCTATCCAACCAGCAAGATCATTGCCTCGGAGGCGCTGCAGTGTCCAACGCTGCTGCGTAACGGTTTTGGTGATCACCGCATCGAGGGCATCGGCGACAAGCACGTGCCGTGGATTCACAACGTGCGTAACACCGATATGATCACCGGAATCCATGACCAGGACTGCATCGACCTGATGCGCGTATTCAACGAACCGGCGGGCCACTCCTATCTGACAGATATCGGTGTGGACTCCGCCACCATCGCGGTGCTCGACAAGCTGGGAATATCGGGGATTGCCAACCTGCTTTCAGCTATCAAGGCCGCGCGCTACTGGGAACTCGGCAGCAACGATGTCCTGGTTACCGCGTTTACCGATTCTATGCAGCTCTACCAGTCGCGCGTAGATGATCTGGTTGCGTCCGAGGGTGCCTTGAGCGAGCTGGCAGCAGCGCGCGCGATGGCAGGCGCCATCGAGCACCAGGGAATCGAAAACGCGCTCGAGCTGACCTACTACGAGCGGCTGCGGGTGCATAACCTCAAGTACTACACCTGGATCGAACAGCAGGGCAAGACCAGTGAGGAACTCAATGCCCAGTGGTACGATCCCGAATACTGGACCGACGTCCAGCAGAGCGTGACCAGGATCGATGAGATGATCGATGAGTTCAACCGCGAGGTCGCTTCGTAGCGCGCTGCCACGATATCGCGCCGGCTGCCGGCGCGCTGCCGGCTGACGGCGTTTAACCGGGGAGCGCCTCGCCGAGCGGGAGTGTGTCGATATAGCGCCCGATGGCGTTGTGAATGGCCGCCGCTATCGCTGGAGCCGCCGGATTGAGTGGAATCTCGCCCAGGCCCTTGGCTCCAAACGGGCCATCGGCGGCCGGCTCCTCAACAATGAAGCTCTGCAGCGCCGGTGAATCCAGACTGCGCGGCAGCCCCAGCGCATCCAGCGAAAGCGTCGCCTTGCCGTTACGCCCGCATTCAAACCGTTCCGAGACGCCGAAGCCGTAGCCCATGACCGCTGCGCCTTCGATCTGTCCGTACACATTCTGTGGGTGCAGTGCGCGTCCGACATCCTGCGCGGTAATCAGCTTCAGCACCTTGAGATCTCCACCGTCGGGAGCAATTTCGATGATCGCCGCCATTGTTGTGTAGCAGTAGTTGAAATGCACCGCTAGCCCCTCGGGGCCCGACGTATCGGCTTCTTCAAAAACCTCCGGTGGTTTAGCAGTTGCCGGCGGGCGATAGCGTTCCTCGACGCGCAACTGCGCCGGGTCTGCGGTTGCGGCGTAGATCTCTGCCGGTGTACCGCCGAGTTGGTCCAGCCGCGACTTGAGCGTCCGCGCAGCACACGCCACGGCGTTACCGCTGATGTAGGTCTGGCGCGACGCGGTGGTCATGCCGGCGTCCGGACAGCGCGCGGTGTCGCTCGATACAACCGATACCGTCTCGTACGCTACTCCGAGCGTGTCCGCGGCAATCTGCGCCATAACGGTGTCCGAGCCCTGACCGATATCGGTTGCTCCCACGTAGACGGTGAACTGTCCGCCGGGACCCAGCTCAATTGCCGCCGAGGCCTCATCGGGCAATCCCTTTCCGATGCCGACGTTCTTGTACGCGCTGGCAAACCCGACGCCGAGACGCTTGCCGGGCGCGGGCTCGATGGTGTTGCGCGCGATCTCCAGTGCCTCGGCCACCCGATCCACCGTAGCGAGGTAGCCAACCCCCGATGAAAGCCGATGCCCCATAGTGGTAGTCTTGCCGGGGGCCAGCGCGTTCCTGCGTCGCAACTCGATCGGGTCGATGCCGAGCTGGTCTGCAATCTTGTCCATCTGCAGCTCGGAGGCGTAACAGATCTGGGTGCTGCCGAAGCCGCGAAACGCTCCGGCAGGATTAGTGTTGGTGTAGACACCGTGTGACTCCAACCGCGCGTTGGGGATCTGGTATGGTCCCCCCGCCATGACTACGGTGCGAAAGATGACCGGTCGGGTCAGTGAAAGGTAGGCGCCGGCGTCGCAGACGGTGTAGGTTTCTATTCCCAGCAGCGTGCCGTCGCGCTTGACAGCGTGACGCATTCTGATCCGCGCTGCGTGACGCTTGGTGCTTATCCGTACAGAAGCGCTGCGATCCAGCGTCAGTTTGACCGGCCGCTGCAGCAGCAGTGCTGCCAGGCAGGCCTGAATCTGCACCGTAGGCTCCTCTTTGCCGCCAAAACCGCCGCCGGCGGGCGTGAAGATCACGCGCACGTCTGCGGGGTCAATTGCCAGGCTGGCGGCAATCATGTCGCGAAACGCACCGGAACCCTGATTGGCGCTGTAGACCGTAATCCTGGGTGAGTCCGCCGGAACCGCCAGGCAGCTTTCGGGTTCCAGGTAGGCGTGTTCAACAGAGGGAGTACAGTATTCTCCTTCCACCACCACGTCGGCCTCGGCGAAAGCGCGGTCCACGTCACCGCGGCGGAAGCGCATGGTCTCGGCTGTGTTGCCTTCCTGGTGCAACTGCGGCGCGCCTTCGGCCAGCGCCTCGTCGGGGTTGTGCAACACCGGCAACGGCTCGTAGCGTGCGCTGACCAGCCGTGCCGCCTTGCGCGCCGCACGCACGGTTTCGGCCACCACCAGCGCCAGTGGTTCGCCGCGGTAGCGCACTACCGTATCGGCAAACACCGGCTGGTGCGGCAGTTGCAGCCCAAAGCCGTTGCGCCCGGGGATGTCCGCGGCGGTCAATACGCGCACCACACCCGGCACCGCTTCTGCGGCACTGCAGTCAAGCGCAGTCACGCGGGCGTGGTGCTGCTCGCTGAAGGCAAAGGCGCCGTAGAGCTGATCGGGAACGTTGTAGTCGTCAGCAAAGACGCGTTCTCCCCGTACTTTGGCCACCGCGTCTTTGCGCACCGGGGAGGTGCCCACAACCGACCAGGTGGCGGTGGCAAGTTCAGGTTTGGTTACCGTAGCCGTAGCCGTAGTCGATGCCGCGCCGGGCTGCTCGCTGCTGTCCGGACCAGCCTGCGTGCCGGATTGCGGCGGTCCACCGTCTCCAGCTGCGTCCGACGGGCGTGAGGTTGTACCGTCGGCTGCCTGTATCGGCAGGCCCGCGGCGCGCTGTAGCGCGCGGATGATCGACGTATAGCCGGTGCAGCGACACAGATTGGGCTGCAACGCCTGGCGGATGTCGGTTTCGCTCGGTTGCGGGTTGGCCGCAAGCAGCGCCTTGCCCGCCATCACCATCCCGGGGGTGCAGAAACCGCACTGCACGGCGCCTTCGGCTACAAATGCCTGCTGAATCGGGTCTAGCTCGTCGGCGCTGCCCAGCGACTCGATGGTCTCGATGACGCTGCCGCCGACGCTTGAAAGCTTCACAACGCAGGCGCGTCTGACCGTTCCGTCTATCAGCACGCTGCACGCACCGCATTGGCCTACGCCGCAGCCGTTCTTGGTACCGATCAGGCCGCGCTCGTCGCGCAGCCACTCCAGCAGCGTACGGCTCGGCTGAGGGTCTGCTTCAACTCTGGTTCCATTCAGCGTAAAGACAAGCGCCGTTTTCACAACCTACCCCCGTGTGTGCCGCTGACTATTGCGGCAGTTCGTATGCCAACGCGGCGTAGAACGCCGCTGCTATTGGCAGGTCGGCAACGCGCAGTTTTTCATTCGGCGCGTGTGCCTGGTCTTCGTCTCCGGGGCCAAACCCGATCAATGGAATCTTGTGCATACCGCAGATTGAGACTCCGTTGGTGGAAAAGGTCCACTTGTCGACCAGCGGGTCCCTGTCAAAGAGTCCGCGATACGCGGCAACACCGGACTGAACCAGCGGGTGATCGGCATCGATCTTCCAGGTGGGGAAGTAGAGCTCTTGACCGTAGGTGGTACCCTTCCAGCTGGTGTTGCTGTACTGGGGGATTTCAACCCGGTCGACCTCGTCTCCTCCTGCCTGCATAACCTGCTGTACGGCCAGCTCCTTGGTCTCGCCCCAGGTAAGCCGGCGATCGATGTACAGCCGTGCCTGGTCGGGGACCGCGCACTGCGACGGTCCGTTGGCCTGCACCTGGCTGACCACAATTGTGCCCTTGCCCAGAAAGCCGTCTTCATCGGGCGGCAGCTTCTCGTTCAGTTGCTCGAGTGCCAGTATCGTGCGGGCAGCCTTGTAGGATGCGTTTACACCGCGCTCGGGCGCGCTGCCGTGACACGAGATTCCCTTGAAGAAGACCTCCATCTCCATCCGCCCGCGTTGGCCGCGATAGAGGTTGCAGCTGGTTGGCTCGGTGGAGACCGCAAAATCCGGCACGAGCTTCTCTTCCTCTATAAGGTAGCGCCAGCACATGCCGTCGCAGTCTTCCTCAAAGACGGTGAACGTGAAATAGACCGAGTAGGGGCCGTCATACTTCATTTCTTTGAGAATGCGCCCGGCGCTGATCATGGAGGCAGCACCACCCTTCTGATCTGACGAGCCGCGCCCGTGCAACCAGCCGTCTTCAACCACGCCCGAGAAGGGGTCGCGGGTCCACTGTGACTCGTCACCAACCAGCACGGTATCAACGTGGGCGTCGATTGCAATTGACCTGGGGCCGTTGCCTACGCGGCAGATGAGGTTGCCCAGTCCATCGTAGCGCACTTCGTCAAAGCCGTAGCCGCGACACAGCTTTTCGATCTCTGCCAGGACGGCGCCTTCTTCGCCGCCAAAGGAGCGGGTCTGCACCAGCCTGGCCAGGTCAGCTGTTGTGTCCTCAGCGTACTGCCGCGACAGTTTGAGAACCTGTTCGTGTTTTGTCATGTCCGTCGTACTCCCTTCTTCGGTAGATTGCTTGTAGACTCTTGTAGACTATTGTGAATCGTCCAGGTTGGGACGCACAAACGCGCCGCTTCCCGGTTCGCTCAGGATCCCCTGATCGGCATGATAAACCGTGTTGCCTCGCAGCATCGTTCTGATCACTCTGCCGCGCAGCGTGCGCCCTTCGTAGGGCGTCACCTTTCCCTTTGACAGTGAATCCGCGCCCCGAATCAGCGTTGTTCCGTCGGGATCGACAAAGACCAGATCTGCGTCTTTGCCGACGGCTATCGATCCCTTGCGGTCGGCTATGCGGTAGCGCTCGGCGGCGGCTTGACTGCAGATCTGCAACAGGCGCTTCAAGCCGAAGCGCCCCGCCAGATAGCCTTCGGAAAAGACGTACGGAAACAGGATCGGACCGCCGGGAATGCCGGCGTAGTCGGTCCAGATGCTGCCGGTGCTCTTCTCTTCAACCGTTCCCGGCGCGTGATCGGATGCCACAAAATCGATAGCACCCTCGGCGAGCATGCGCCACAGTGCCGCTTTATTCTGCGGCCCCTTGACCGGCGGCGTGATCTTGAGAGCTGCACCAATTCGTTCAAAGTCGTTGCAGTCAAACTCGAGGTACTGCGGACAGGTCTCACCGCTGGAGAAGCGCCGCCCTGCTACAATTTCCGCGGCGCGTGCGGTCCCGAGGTGTACGATGTGCATCTGCGCACCGAGTTGCTCGGCGATCTCGCTAACCGAGAAGACCGACAGGGTCTCGGCAATCTCGGGCCGCGAGCGGTAGAACTGCATTCCGCCGTCGCCGCCGGCGCGTGCATCCGGGGTTGCCCCGTTGACGTAGTCAAAGTCCTCGGCGTGTACCAGCACGATGCAGTTGTGCTTGCGCGTCAGCTCGAGGATCCTCCAGTACTGGTAGTGCGAGACGCGCGGGAAGTGCTCGGCACCGGAGGTTGCATAGGTCTTGATCCCGCATACCTCGGTGGACATCTCGGCGATGCGCTGCTCCAGCCTGTCATCGCAGAGCAGACCCGAGATACCGCCGAAGAACCCAAAGTCAATCACGGCGCGCGCGGCAACGTGATCACGCTTGGCGCGAATGCTGGCGGCGTCGATTGCCGCCGGGTCCGAGGTATCGGGCATATCGATTACGGTAGTCACTCCGCCACTGGCCGATGCCGCGGTTCCGTGGTAGAAGTCTTCCTTGTGATTGTACCCGGGATCAAAGAAGTGGACGTGCGGGTCGATGGCGCCGGGCATCACCAGCAGTCCCTCGGCGTCTATTGCCTCATCTGATCCCGAGAGCGCGGTGCCAATCTCGCGGATCAGTCCGTCTTTGATGCGTAGATCCCCACCAACCGGTGAATCGGCGTTTGGTAGGGCGAGTTGTGCGTTTCGGACGATCATTGTTCTTTGATCATAGACCATAATCGGCCGGTTGAGAAGCAAAACAGTCATCAAACGGCACAACTGCGGCAGATCGTCGTGGCGCACCCGGCGCAACGGTGATACAATTCCGGCAGGAGTTTGACAATGGGTGACAAAATGCAGTTACTGCCGTTCGGGCAGTTATTGACGAGAATAATGGAAGAATATCGCGCTTCGCGGTCGGTGTTTGGGCTTCACCAGAGCCTCTGGTACCGCAAGGCTGACCAGCGCCGTGTATCGATTATGCGCGAGCAGTGCGATCTGCCGCTTGGCCCCGCCGCCGGCCCGCACACACAGCTTTCGCAGAACATCGTTGCGGCCTACCTGAGCGGCAGCCGTTTCATCGAGCTGAAGACGGTTCAGATACTCGACTCGCTGGAAATCGAGAAGCCGTGCATCGATGCTACCGACGAGGCCTACAACACCGAGTGGTCCACCGAGCTCAGTCTCGACAAAGCGTGGCAGGAGTACGCACGCGCCTGGATAGCGCTGCATCTGATCGAGGAGCTGTGGGGTCTCGGTGGCGGCCGGAGCGGCAGCGATGGACGCTCGTTTATCTTCAACATGAGCGTTGGCTACAATATGGAAGGCATCGAGCAGCAGCCGATGCAGCAGTTCATCGCGCGTATGACAGACCCGCGCGGCGAGGCGCTGTTTCAGGGCTGGCTGGACGAGATGGAATCGATGCTGCCCGAGCTGCTTGCCGGCAGCGGGCTGAAACCTGCACCGGACGCTACGGCCCGCGTGCGTGAACGCGCTTCCGGGCCGATCTGTAGCAGCGTTACGCTGTCCACCATGCACGGCTGCCCGCCCGACGAGATCGAGTCGATCTGCCGCTACATGCTCAGCGAGAAGCGGCTCGATACCTGCGTCAAGCTTAATCCGACACTGCTGGGCTACCAGGACGTACGCTCGATTCTGGACCGACTGGGCTACGATTACGTGCAGCTCGACCGCGACGGCTTCGATCACGACCTGAAGTACCCCGACGCCGTAGGCATTCTGACACGCCTGCGCCGGACCGCCGCTTCAATCGGGCGCGGCTTTGGTGTCAAGCTGACCAACACGCTGGCGGTGCGCAACAATCGCGGCCGGCTGCCGGGAGATCAGATGTATCTTTCCGGGCGTGCGCTCTACCCGCTGGCAATCAATCTGGCAGCCCGGCTGTCGCAGGAGTTTGACGGTGACCTGCCGATCTCGTACTGCGCCGGTATAACCGTTCACAACGCCGCCGCGGTACTGAGTACCGGGATCCGCCCTCTGACCCTGTGTACGGTGCTGCTCAAGCCCGGCGGCTACGGACGCCAGCTGCAGATCGCCCGACAGCTGGAACAGGTTGCCGACTGGCAGACGCAACGGATCGATGTTGCCGCGCTGACTCGTCTGGCAGAGCAGGCGCTCGGCGATCGCAGCGTACATAAGCGCTTTCGCGGCAACGACCAGGTGCGTATCGACGGCGAGTTGCCGCGCTACGATTGCTACCAGGCGCCGTGTGTAGCCGCGTGTCCTATCGGCCAGCACGTGCCGGAGTACATCCGTCTGGTGGGCGAAGAGCGCTACGGTGAGGCTCTGGAGCTGATCTACGAGCGCAACGCTCTGCCGTCTATCACCGGCCACATCTGTGACCATCAGTGCCAGTTTGCCTGCACGCGGCTGGATTACGAAGGCTGTCTAAATATTCGCGAGCTGAAGAAGATCGCGGTTGAGCGCGGAACAGAAGAGTATCGCCGCACTCGGCAGAAGCCCGGGGTCACGCGCAGCCAAAAGTGCGCGATCATCGGCGCTGGTCCGGCAGGGTTGTCGGCCGCTTACTTCCTGGCACGCGAGGGATTTGCGGTAACTGTTTTTGAGCGAGAAGCAAACGCCGGCGGGGTGGTTCGCAACGTCATCCCGCATTTTCGCCTTCCGGTTGAGGCTATCGAGCGCGATATCGAGTTCATTGCCGCAGAGGGCGTGCAGTTTGTGTTCGGCGCCGATAGGCAGCTGACCGCCGCGGCGCTGCGCGAGCAGGGATACGGGCCAATTTTTGTGGCAATCGGTGCCGAGGTTGGAACCGAACTGGAATTGCGCGGTGACACATCGCGGGTGGTACGCTCGCTCGATTTTCTGTGGGGCTACCGCGGTAATCAGAAGGTAGTCGAAGTTGGCTCGAAGGTGGTGGTGGTAGGCGGCGGCAACACTGCCATGGATGCAGCGCGCGCCGCGGTTACTCTGCCGGGGGTAACGCAGGTCAGCGTGCTCTATCGCCGCAGCGAAGCCGAAATGCCCGCCGACCGCGAGGAGTACGAGAACGCCCTCGCCGACGGAGTCACCTTCCATTTTCTGCGTAATCCCGAGCAGATTGGTAAAGACGGCGAGCTGAGGGTTCGCGTGATGGAGCTCGGTGAGCCCGACGATTCCGGCCGCCGGCGTCCGCACGCCACCGATGTAACCGAGACAATGGTTGCCGATACGCTGATTACCGCTATCGGTGAACGCGTTGACCTGCAGGTGCTCAGCGCATTCGGCATTCCGCTGGGCGACTCCGGTTTTCCACGGACCAATCCGCAGACTCTTGAAACCCAATTGGAGGATGTCTATCTCGGTGGAGATGCGCGCAGTGGACCTTCTACGGTAGTGCAGTGCATCGCATCCGGCCGACGTGCCGCGGATGCAATAACCCGCAAGGCCGACGCGGCCTGGCGGCGCGATGAGAAGCTGCCGCGGTTTGACCTGCAGCGGCAGCTGGAACAGATCAGCCGGCGCAAAATCACCATTGTGGAGCAGCCCGATCCCCGCAGCTACAGCGATGCGGCGCAGTTTGCCGCTACCGAGTACAGCCGCTGCCTGGAGTGCAGCTACGTCTGCAACAAATGTGTTGAGGTTTGTCCAAACCGAGCCAACATCACTGTTCCAACCGCCTCAGACCATCTGTTCAACGATCCGTTCCAGATTGTGCATCTGGATGCCTACTGCAACGAGTGCGGCAACTGCGGACATTTCTGTCCCTGGAGCGACAAAGTACCGTACCGCGATAAACCGACGCTATTCAACTCGCGCCAGGACTTTGACAACAGCCGCAACGACGGCTGGCTGCTGCAGGGCGATAGTGTCTGGACGCGTCTGGACGGCACAGTCGCGCAACTGCCGTTGCGCAACGGCAGAATCGAGAACGGAACGGACGGGATCGGAGCCGGCGGCTCTTCGGCCGATGCGGAGCGCCTGCGGCGTCTGTTCGAAATCCTGTATCAGCAGCGGCCGCAGCTGTTTGAGCAGATGGAGGCCATGCGATGATTCTGATCAGAAACGCTACCGCGCTGGAGTTTGATCCGCCGCGCATTCGGCCCGGCGTCGATATTGTGATCGACGGCGACAGCATCAAGGCGGTAGGCACCCAAGCAGAAACCGCAGCGGCGCTGTCCGGGGGCAAGCCGGACAAAGTCATCGAGGCCGATGGCCGGTTGGTCTATCCGGGGATCGTCTGCAGCCATCACCACTACTACTCGGGTCTGGCGCGCGGCATCATGGCCAGGATCGGTCCGACCCCCGATTTTGTGAGTGTTCTCAAGAATCTGTGGTGGCGTCTGGACCGCGCGGTTACCGAGGAGAGCCTCTACGCATCGGCAATGGTCTGCAATCTGGACGCCATCCGCGCCGGCACAACCGCGGTCATCGACCACCACGCCAGCCCCGGCTTCATCGCGGGCTCGCTCGATACCCTGCGGCGTGCGTTCGAGACCGTTGGTATTCGCGGCGCCAGCTGCTACGAGGTTACCGATCGCCACGGGCGCGCCGACATGCTGGCCGGGGTGCAGGAAAACATCGACTTTGCGCGCCGCATAGACGCCGCGAAGGCCGACGGCAGCTGGAGCGGGCTGTTTGAGTGCCACGTGGGCGGGCACGCTCCGTTTACTCTGCCGCAGGAGGGGCTGGAAGCCATAGCCGAGGCATTGCGCACCACCGGGCGCGGGCTGCACCTGCACGTGGCCGAGGGGGCGTTTGACGTCAGCCATTCGCACCTGATCTACGGCAGCGATATTGTGCCGCGGCTGGACCGCCATGGGCTGCTGGATTCCAGGACCATTCTGGCGCACGCTATTTTTCTCAACGCCGAGGAAATCGAGTTGCTGAATCAGCGCGATGTGTTCCTGGTGCATAACGCCCGCAGCAACATGAACAACGGCGTGGGATACAATAGCCGGCTGCCCCAATACCGCAACGTTGCGCTTGGCAGCGACGGGATCGGCGGCGACATGTTTACCGAACTCAAACACGCCTATTTCAAGCACAAGGACGCGCACGGACCGTGGTGGCCGCCGGACTTTCTGAAGGCGTTGGCGGCGGGCAATCGCATCCTCGAACGCAACTTTGACGCCAGGTTCGGCCGGCTGGAGCCCGGCTACCGCGCCGATATCGTGATTGCCGACTACGACCCGCCCACGCCGCTGCTGGCGGATAACGTCGCCGGGCACCTGGTGTTCGGCATGGACGCCTCGATTACGCGCAGCGTGATCATCAACGGCAAGCTTGTCTACGAAGAGCGCGAGTTTCCGTTTGACACCGCCGAAATCTATCGCGACGCGCGCCAACAGGCCGAGCAGCTGTGGCAGCGAATAGACGAAATCCAGCCGTAACGCAGCTAGCCAAATAATTGGCTTTACAAGTCAGCAATGCGGCGCGTATACTGGCTACCGACAAATCCTGATACTCTTTTATGGGAGCAACGCGTATGAGCGACGAACAAGGCACTGGTACCGGTATTGTCGATCTGATCTACCGGCTGGAGGACCGTCCGCAAGCGGGCAAGGCGGTGGTTGCTGCGCTGCAGCATCTGGCTGCCATCTTCATTGGTATTGTGACGCCGGCGATAGTAATCTCCGGTGCGCTGGGGTTTGATCCGTCGATGAGAGCGTATCTGGTATCGATGTCGCTGCTGGTGTCCGGGGTGGCTACCTTTATCCAGATTCGCAAGTTTGGGCCGGTTGGCTCGGGGCTGCTCTCGATTCAGGGTACCAGCTTCACGTTTCTGGCCACGATCATTGCGATCGGGTTCTACGTCAAGAACCAGGGCGGAACACAGGAGCAGATCATGGCAGCGATTGTCGGAACCTGTCTGATCACCGCCCCGGTTGAAATGATCTTCAGCCGATTCATACCCTTTCTACGCAGAATCATCACGCCGCTGGTCAGCGGTACCGTTGTGCTGTTGATCGGGATCAACCTGATCACGGTAGGCATACGCGATGCCGGTGGAGGCGCGTGGCTGCAGGCCAACCGACCGGAGGCATTTGCCTCGGCGCAGAATCTGATGCTGGCCGGCATCGTCCTGGCGGGTATTGTGGTGTTCAACCGCAGCAGGAACATCTGGCTGCGGATGGGATCGATCTTTCTGGGTATGATGGTAGGCTACGTGGTGGCGATGTTTGTCGGGATTGTCGATATCACCGCTATTGGTCAGATGAGCGTGGTGACGCCGCCAATACCCTTCCGCTACGGGATTTCGATCGCGTGGCCCTACGTGCTGCCGATGGCGCTGCTCTACCTGATCACTACGGTTGAATCGATAGGTGACCTTACCGCCACCAGCATGATCTCCGGTGAACCGGTGGAGGGCAAGACCTATATCGACCGCATTGCCGGCGGTATTCTCGGAGACGGTGTGAACTCCGCAATTGCGGCGGTTTTCAACAGTTTCCCCAACACCACGTTCAGCCAGAATAACGGCGTTATCCAGATGACCGGTGTAGCCAGCCGCTACGTCGGCTACTTCATTGCGCTGTTTCTGGCGCTGTTCGGCATCTTCCCGATTGTCGGCGGTGTTTTCAGCATCATTCCGCCTCCGGTTATCGGCGGCGCCATGCTGGTCATGGCTGGCACAATTGCCGCCAGCGGCATCCGCATCATCTCAACATCGACGTTCAATCGCCGCGGGGTGCTGATCATAGCCATCAGCCTCGGCCTCGGGCTCGGAGTGGTATTCACCCCTGAGATTCTCAATCCGTTCTCGGATTTCTTCCGCTCGATGTTTGCCAGCCCGATCACCACCGGTGGATTGACTGCAATCCTCTTGAACATCGTGCTGCCGCGCGAGATCTCCAACCAGAAGATTTCGCCGGATCCTTCTCAGGATGTGATGGGTCTGCAGGAGGGCTGAGCGGCGGCATGCAAGCAGTGCCAATCGGGATAGTGACCGTCTCGGACCGCGCCAGCAGCGGTGACTACGTTGACCGCGGCGGGCCCGCGGTCACGCGGTGGCTTGAAGCAGCTCTGAGCAGCAGCTGGAGCGCCTGTACGCGGGTTGTCCCCGATGAGATCCCCGCGATCCGCCGTGCAATCGAGGAATTGTGCGACAGCGAGAGCTGTGCGCTGGTGATTACCACCGGTGGAACCGGGCCGGCGCCGCGTGACGTTACCCCCGAGGCAACCGAGGCTGCGTGCAGCCGGATGCTTCCGGGGTTTGGTGAACTTATGCGCGCGGTGTCGCTGAAGTCGGTGCCAACAGCGATTCTGTCGCGGCAGACCGCCGGGGTGCGCGGCAGATCGCTGGTGATGAACCTGCCGGGGAATCCGTCGGCGATAGCAGACTGCCTCGCCGCGGTGTTTGCCGCGGTACCCTACGCCATCGAGCTTATCGGTGGGCCACGGCTGGAGACCAACCCGACGGTGGTGCAGGCGTTTCGCCCGCCACACGCCCGCTGAAGCGCTAGCGGTTTATTTTCCAGCTCGATTGCTGGCCGGTAGTGATTTCACGGCCGTAGATCGGCACTTCCTGTTTGATCGCTTCCAGGATGGCGCGTGACGCGCGGTAGGCCTGGTCGCGGTGGCCGGTAGCTACCGCAATCAACAGCGACGCTCCGCCAACCGGAACGTAGCCCAGGCTGTGGCGCACCTCGACGTCTATCAGTTCCGTCTGGCCTGCTACACGTTCGATCACTGTGTTGAAGGCCTGCAGCGCCATGCTGCGGTGCGCGGTGTACTCAATGCCGGCCACGGTGCCGGCGTCAATCCGGTCGGCACGCACCTGCCCGAGGAACACCAGCTCTGCGCCAACAGCGCTGTTTGCCGCAAAGCGCCGGTAACACGCGGTCAGCGCGTGTGGGGCAATCGGCCCCTCAACGAAGACCGCTTCGGGGTCCAGACGAGCCGCAGGCAGAGGAGTGTTGCCGCCGGCCACGCTCAGCCGCCCGAGAACGCCGGCAACAGCGCAATCTCGCGTGCCTGCTCGATGCTGTCGCCGCCATCGCGAAACGCTTCGTCCACCGCAATTCTATAGCGGTGCAGTTCCAACCCGGGACGGCTGCGTTGGATCTGGCGTTCGATGTCGTTGACGCGCGCCGGTAGTGCCAGCTCGAGCGTCTCCTCGGCAGTGCCGGTAACGTCCAGTAGCGGACCAAAATAGCGCACCACTACCGGGTGCACGCTGTTACGGCTGGTAGTCATCAGCTGTTCCCGCTGTCCGCGGCGGAGACCAGCAGTTCGATCCGCCCCTGCGGATCCTCGTCGCCAAGACTGCGCACCAGCCCCACAACAACTTCCTGAAAGACGTCCTTGACGAAGCCGTTCAACTGTAGCGGAACCCCGTCGATTGCCAGTGTCACCTCGCGGTTAGCCGCGCTATCTCTGTGTGCCATGCGTTTCTCCTTGCATAGATATGATTCAGTCCGCCAACAGCCGCAACACGCCGGCGGGAAGCGGGTCTCCGGGTACGTAATCCAGTACCAGGTCACACAACTCGGGTGCCAGCTTGTATTCTCCATTGGCACCCACCGTCTGTATCAGCGCCGCACCGTGTACCCGTCGGCCTTCGACTACCAGCAGGTCAACGCCGTCAAGCGCAGCGGTCAGCCAGGCGGGAATGTGTAACGGCTGGTCACGCTCTTCCAGCGGCTGGCTGATCTGCAGGTTCCAGCCGTCCGGTCCGCGATATACCACCGGGTCCGCACCGGCGGCAGCCAGGCGTTCGCTGTCGTGTTGCGCCGGGCTGCCCTTTGTGCTGTGACGGCCAATCTTGATGGCGGCGGCGGCCATGCCGCGTCGGGCAGCTTCGGCCACAATTGCGCAGGCAACGGTACTCTTGCCGCTGTTTGAGTAACCCACAATAGAGATTGTCTTCACGCCGCCGGTTCCTTGGTCTTCTGCACCAGTTCAATTGGCCCGATGCGCATTGCCTTGTCAACCGCCTTGCACATGTCGTATACCGCCAGCGCTGCCACCGCAACCGCCGTCAGCGCTTCCATCTCGATGCCGGTCTTGTCTGTGCAGCGTGCCACAGCCTCGATTGCAATCCCGCTTGGCTGCAGCTGCAGCTGGACGTCGACAAACTCTATCTCAACCTGGTGGCACAGCGGGATCAGCCCGGCGGTCTGCTTGGCGCCCATGATTCCCGCCAGTTTTGCAACCGCCAGCACATCTCCTTTCTTGATTCCGTTGTCGCGCACCAGCTCTACTGTCTGTTGCGAAAGCGCGATGAATCCTTGTGCGGTAGCGCTGCGCCGCAGCGCCGGCTTGGCCGATACGTCCACCATGCGTGCGCGTCCGTCGCGGTCAACGTGGCTCAAGTGATCAGACGTGCCCATCTCAGCCTCCAATCTCCACCATGGAGCGGTTGGTGCATACCGTGCCGCGCTCGGGCTTCAGGGCCACGGTGCGCAGAATGCTGGCCTCCGGATTCTGTGGGTCGAGCTGGACCTCTTCATTGGAGTGCAGACACGGTTTGAGGATACCGGTAGCCATCAGTCTGATTCTATTGCACTGTTCGCACGGCAACGGGCGGTCACAGTCGTGGTTGTCGTGCTTGTCGCTCTCCAGGCTGTAGAGTGCTATTCGCTGGTGCAGCAGTCCGTGGGAAGAGCAGAAGTCCTGTACCGCCTTGAGATCGCTGGGAGGAGTATCCGGGCCAACCACCGTGTTGACCTTGATGCGCTCGATGCCGGCGTCACGAGCGCAGAGTATTCCGTCTATGACGCTCTGCAGCTGTCCGCCACGGGTCACGCGTCGGAAGCGCTCGGGGTCCATTGTATCCAGTGAAACGTTGACAACATCGAGTCCGGCGGCCTTCAGCTCGGATGCGTAGCGGGGCAGAAGCACACCGTTGGTGGTCATAGCAACCGTGATGATCCCCGGCACGTCGGCAATTGACTCTACCAGGTTAACCACACCGCGTCTGGTCAGCGGCTCTCCGCCGGTGAGACGGATCTTATTGATACCCAGCCGGGCAGCCGCCTTGACCACGGACAGGATCTCTTCGTAGCTGAGAATACGCTGCTCGGTGAGCGGTTTGAAGTGGCCACACGGCATGCAGTAGCTGCAGCGCAGATTGCAGCGGTCGGTCACCGAAATACGCAGATAGTCTATCCGCCTACCGAATGAATCGAACATGCACCTTACTCCCCGGTTCGACTGAATGGACTCCAGGCTCGATAGCAAAAAACAGTGTGGCTTCTGCCAGCACACTTATGTGCCCGGAACCCTTGTACGCCAGAGGTACCACGCTGCCATCGCGGTAGACACCCGGCCGGAACTCGTGCCGCTCTGCGTTTGCTCTCCTGTAGCCGTCCGGCAGCGGCAGCCACGCTTCGCGCGGCACATACGTGGCGCCCTCGAGCGCCCATATCAGTGGCCGCACCAGAAGCTCGAACTGGACAGCGGTTGAAATCGGATTACCCGGCAGGCCGAAAATGCGGCTGACACGCACAGCGTCGTGTAGAACTGCGTAGAGCGTTGGTCTGCCGGGTTTCATCGCCAGGCCGTGGAATACGGTTTCGGCACCAATCTCTGACAGCGCCTCGGGGACAAAGTCCAGATCTCCCATAGAGACCCCTCCTGAGAGCATGACCACATCGTGAGCGGACACGGCCTCGCGCAACGCCGCGCGGATGCGGTCCGGACTGTCCCCGACAATGCCCAGATTGGTAACGTCGGCGTACGCGTCGCGGGCAAACGCCGATAGCTGATGGCTGTTGCTGTCGTAGATTCCCGCCGGCGGCAATTCGGCGTCTGCGGGATAGATTTCGTCGCCGGTGGCAATGACCGCTACGCGCGGCTTTCGGTGGACCAATAGCGTGCGGTAGCCCTGCGACGCCAGCACACCGATGTCCGGCGGCTGTAATCGCCTCGGTGACAGCAGCGGCTGGCCCACGCGTATGTTCTCACCCTGCATTGCTATGTTGCTGATGCGTTCCGGTTGCACCACCCGCGCGCAACTGCCGTCAAAGCTGCAGTTCTCGAGCTTGATTACCCGGGAAACCTCGGGCGGAACCGGTGCGCCGGTCATGATGCGCACCGCCTGGCCGCGCTGCAGGCGGTGAGCGGTTCCGTCACCAGCGGCAATCTCTGCCGTCACCTCAAACACCGGTGAATCGTCGTCGCCGCGGATGCCGATGCCGTCAACCGCAGACTTGTTGAACCGCGGGTCTTGCAGACGGGCATCGAGAGGCTCTGCCAGCACGCGGTACAACGCCCGCTCGAGGGTGACCTCTTCCACGGCCAGAGGCGTTACGCCGTGCAGAACTTTCTCAAGCGCTTGGTGCGGCAGAAAACTGGTGTGCGGTTTCATGGCGGCTCTCTGCGCCTGAGTATAACACCGGGTCCGTACGGCTTGTAAAGTAGGTTAGTGCTGCAGTAGAGTTCAATCATGACAGCTACCAATGACCGATACGCCCGTCACCGTCCGCTCTTGAGTGACCAGGGCATGCGGCGGCTGCGTTCGGCACGTGTTCTGCTGGTCGGTGCAGGCGGTCTGGGTTGCAACGTTGCCATGCTGCTGGTCAGGCTGGGCATCGCCACACTGATTATCCGCGATCCCGGGGTGATAGATGCGCCGGATCTCAACCGGCAGGTGCTCTACACGCCGGCCGACCTGGGACGGCCCAAGGTGGAGGTTGCACGCCAGCGGCTGCACGAGATAAATCCCGACGTTGAGCTCGAAGTGCGGCAGGAACGCATTACCGGCAGCAGCCGGCTGCCGCACGCCGATATCTGCTTTGATTGCCTCGACAGCTTTGGTGCACGTGCGGCGCTGGAGGCTGCGCTGCAGAACGCTGCCGAAGGCAGCCGGACAGCCGGGCGTGAGGCCGGTGACCAGAATGCCGCTGCGGCCGGCGGGCTGCCGCTGATACACGGCGGCGCCGAGGGCTGGTTTGGTCAGGTGTCGACCCTTGCGCCCGGCGGCGGGGGCTATCGCGCTGTTTTCGGGCCGGGCTTTGATGAACGTGCGCACCAGGAAGCCGAAGGCAAACCGATAATGCCGCACGTTGTAGCGCTGGTGGCTGCGGCACAGGTGGCTGAGTTTGTGCGCTGGTGCGACGCGGGAACCGGTGCAATGCTGGTGGGAAGAATCCTGGTGATTGACGGTATGCATCAGCAACACGAGATAATCACGCTGCAGAGTTGAAGCGCCGGTTCAGCCGCCTCCGGCGGGCGGAAAGACGGAAATTGTCTCGGCATCTCCGACCGGTGTGTCGACGCCATTCTGATGCGCAATGTTGGCACCGTCCAGCAGAACCATGCCTCCGGGGAACGTCTTACCCTGCTGGTCAAAGATTTCGGACCAGAAAGAGCGCCCGGTTGATTGTTCGGCGCGTTTTATCGCCTGGCCGACGCTGAGCCCCGGCTCAGCGTCGACTTCTACCGATGCCACCCCAAGCTTGAGCTTGAGGGTGGCAAAAAACTTGACCGTCATCGCAGGTCCTACTCAATACCCAGGGCTTCGAGTTTGGCCTGCGGCATGGTGCCGTCAGCGTTCCAACCGCGAAGCTGGTAATACTCGGGCAGCATCTCCGGTAGCCGGTGCACCTTGCCCTTGTTGGGGCCGCGTTGCGCCGGTTCGTCAAAAAACCGCCTGGGCAACGTATCGGTTTCCGGGCCAATTCCTGCCAGGAGGTTGAAGTTGCGTTCCATGTTCCAGATGCGTTCACCGGCCTCAAGCCACTGCGCGGTGGTCAGTTCAAAACCGGTGGCGGCATTGAGCATGTCCGCGTAGTCATCGGCCCCGAGAGCAAAGGAGGTGAATAGACAGAGCCCCGAAGAGTCGATCACCGCAGTCAGGTTCTGGAAGATGAACAACCACTGCATCTTGCCCTCGACAGCCTGAGGGTCCAGTTTCTCCGGTGAACCGAGAATTTCTGGAGCGATGAGGTAGCTGCGTACGTGGTCGCCGCCCCGGTTGCCTACCGCGTAGGACATCCCCATACCCTGAACGCCCCGCGGGTCGTAGGCGGGTAGCTCCTGCTTCTTGCAGGTCATGGAGAACTCCGGGCAGCCGTAACTGGTGGCAAAGCGGAAGGAACCCTGGGCAAGTTTGTCTCCGATTCCTTCGCGGTAGGCCATCTTATACAGATAGTACGGCAGCGCTTCGGAATTGCCAAAGGTGAGCTCCGGTCCATTGTCCAGTTCTTCCTTCTTTATGTAGCCCTTCTCATACATCTCCATTGCGCAGGCGATGGTCACGCCGGCCGAGATTGTGTCCAGGCCGAGATCGTTGCAAAGGAAGTTGGCATCACAGATCACGTTCAGATCGTGAAAGCCCAGCAGCGGTCCGAAAGCCCAGCCGGTCTCGTACTCAGGTCCCTCTCCTTTGCGCCCGTTGGGCAGCTCAACGTTACGTGCGCAGGCTATTGGGCACATGTAGCAGCCACTGTTGCGCTTGAGGTAGCCCTTTTCCACCAGCGCTTCACCGGACATGTGTGAGGTGCCGTCGTACATAACGTCCTGGAAATTGCGCGAAGGGTACATGCCGTTTTCGTTTATGATGTTGTCCAGCACCTTGGTCCCCAGTTTGGGCAAGCCCTCGCCGGTAATGCCGTTGGCCTTGATCGTGGCAATCTTTCCTTTGACTAGATCTCGAAAGGCGTCGGGGTCGGGAATCGGTGATTTCTTGTTGCCGTGCACCACAATCGCCTTAAGGTTCTTGCTGCCCATCACCGCGCCGACCCCGGTGCGGCCGGCCGCTCTATGTTTCTCATTCATGATCGAGGCGAACATGACCAGATTCTCGCCGGCGGGCCCAATGCAGCTGACCTTGGCTTTTTTCTGGCCGGATTCGGCGATCAGCGTATCGGTTGTCTCGGGGACGCGCTTGCCCCAGACGTGGGCGGCGTCCTTGATCTGGACGTCGTCTTCCATCACCGAAAGATAGACCGGCTTTGGTGACTTGCCTTCCAGTATTACCAGGTCGTAGCCGGCCTTCTTGAGGTACGCACCCCATTCTCCGCCGGAGTTGCTGGAGGCGATGCCTCCGGTCAACGGGCCCTTGGTGATCACCATGTAGCGACCGCCGGTTGGAGCATTGGTGTTGCTGAGCGGGCCGGTAGCGAAGATCAGCTTGTTGTCCGGTGACAGTGCATCTATGGTGGGGTCGACCTCGTTCATCAGCAGCCGCGTTGCCAGTCCGCGTCCACCAACGTATTTCTTTGCCAGTTCGATCGGGGTAGGATCCTTCTTGATCGTACCGTCAGTCAGGTTAACTCTCAGCATGGTACCCATGAACGCCATGTGCACACCTCCACAAATGAATTTGAGAATGTCTCCTTTCCATTACGGGAGGCCCACGGGTTTCCCCGCGAACCCTGGCGATCTGCCTGCGTAGAGCGCTACCACAACCGGGAGCACTCGTTAGCAACAACAGATTTCAGAGATCGCTAATAGCTGATTATTCCACGAATATATCCTGCCGTCAAGAAAAATTTATCGATTCCAGCGGTTCTCGTTTTGACCGCACGGAGTCGGTTGGCATCGTTTGGCTGCGCGCCTGCCACGAGAGTGCCCCTCTTCGCTTGTCCTCGCAAAGCCTGCGGAGACGCTCCGAGGGGCACTCTCGGGCGCGGCGCACCGTATCTGGTCTGCCAACCGACTCCGTGCAGACAAACGCGACGCCTGGCTTCGCTGCTGCAGACAGACAGCCCAGGGTGCCCGAGGCGCCACACGGTCAAAATGCGAACTGCTGTATCGATTCCTAACTAAGGGCAGATCAGAATCTGGCGGTCCCACAGGCAGTCTGCACACGAGGGACTGTTGGCGTAGCAATCGGCGGTAGTATCGGCAAGGTAGTCGCAACCGTCGCGCAGTTCGCAATCGGGACACGAAGGGTAGAGCTTGTTGCCCACCTGATGGCGAAACCACAAGTAATCGCGGCTGTTCCAGATCTCGTTGACAGCGCTGTCGGCGATGTTGCCGTATGACTGCGGCATCACGGCGCGCCAGCGCCCCTGGTAGTACTCGCGGCTCTCGTGCAACAGGCGGTAGCACGGAGCGACCTCACCGTCGTGACGGATGACGGCCGCGTTGTTGTCCACGAAGCTGCAGCGGCGTTCTGTACGCAGGTGGAACTCCGGGCGTTGGACCTTGGCCCGGTAACGCAACGCGTCGATGAACGGCTCCAGGATGTCTCCCTGGTTCTTCCACGCTACACGGTTCTGTCTGCCGGTGTGCCGGCTGAAGATCAGGGAATCTGCCGCCATCGATTCTTCCATCGGCAGCAGGTTGGAGAGGATGAACTCGTTGACACCCAGCGCCACCATCTCTCTGGCTTCGCTGGACAGCCGGTCAAGCGTGTCGGCGGTGAGGATCCATTCAAGTGTGATACGCGGATGATTGGCGCGCGAGTTGCCGCCGCGGTGGGCGCGCCGGCGTTTGGCTATCTTGCTGATGGTGGTCTTCAGTCCGGTGGCCTGCACGTGGCCGACCGCACCACACTCGTAGCTGGTGACGATTCGGTCGATTTCCTGCTGCAGCAGGAAATCGATAAGCTCGTCATCCAGCAGTACACCGTTTGTCTGCACGTCTACAACGGTGCCGCGCTGTTTAAGTGCCGTCACAACCTCGCGGAGGCGCGGATGCAGCAGCGGCTCGCCAATTCCGCCGATCAGCGCCGCCTTGAGGTGCGGCAGCGAGCCGATCTGTTGCAGCAGCGCGTCCAGCACCCGGTCAGGCATGCTGCCGAACTCGGCACTGAAGTTGTTGCGAAAACACATGCGGCAGCTGAAATTACAGCGACTGGTAAGCTCGATGTAGAGTTTCTCGAGTTTGTCGCTCTTGTACAGCACAAGCTCCCCGCCGGAGAAGGGATAGACCTCCCGGGAAGGGGTGGTGTTATGGTAGCTCACGTCAATACCTTGGGTGAACACTATCATATATTACTCGGACGGTCAAATACGCCGGCATAGCCGGCAGAGCGCGGTCGCAAGCGGTATTCTGCTCAGCGTTATGTTAACGATTGCATAACGATATCAGAGCTGGTATGATGCGCACGGTACGTTGCCGAGGAACGGGAGGAACGGATGAGAATGGTAATAGGAGTCTCACCAGGGTCAAACTCTTTGCGCTGGAGTTACCGTGGTGTCCGGTGAACTGGCACAGCACGTCCGCGCCGAATTACGGCTGCAATTGCACTCCGGGGAGCTCTCGGCCGCTACCCTGCGCGATCTGCTGGACGGAATCTCGCGCGGTGAGTCGCTGAGTGCGGCCGCGCGCCGTCTCGGCCACTCGTATCGCCACGCCTGGGGGGTGGTGGCGGCTGCCACACTACAGCTCGGCGCGCGGCTGGTCGACACCACCGTTGGTGGTGCAGCCGGCGGGGGTAGCCGACTGACTGATTACGGAGACGCCGTGCGGCGCGAGTTGACGCAGATCAGCGCGAGGGTCGATGAGAGCCTGCGTAGCGACCCGCAGGCGGCCGTTACTGCGGCGGCAGCCGGCGTGGACCGGCCCAATACCCCGCGTGGACGCGCCGAAAGCGTGCCGCTGCTCTTCGTGGCGGCTACTCTGGAGTCGGTTGAGACCGGGCTGATCGACACAATCGCCCAGGCGTTCTACGCCGAGACAGGGGTGCGGCTGGGACACGTTGCTGCGGGCAGCGGTGCTGCACTGGAACTCTCCAAGAGCGGCCGGATAGACCTGGCGCTGACCCACGCCCCCGAACTGGAACACGCCTTTGTAGAACAGGGCTGGGGCGAGACCGTCATTCCGATGATGCGCAGCCGTTTCGTGATCGTTGGCCCGCGGTCTGATCCGGCGGCAGTTGGCGAGGCAGCCGGCGCGGGCGACCCGTTGGAGGCGATGCGGCGCGTTGCGCGCAGCGGGACAGGGTTCATCAGTCGAAGTGACTTCTCCGGCACTCATATCCGCGAGCAGGCGTTGTGGAACGCTGCAGGCGTGAGCCCGCAACCGCGGTGGTACCGCAACTGCCGCGGCAGCGGAAATCGTGCTCTGCTGCAGCAGGCCGCCGGCGAGCACGCCTACACGCTGGTGGACAATGCAACCGTACGCCGATGGGGACTTGGCGCAGAGCTCGCGGTATTGTACCGCGATCCAGAGGACAGCCGGAACAGCTCCATGGACGACCTGTTCTCGATTCTGCGTGTGAGTTCCGGCGTGGCAGACGCGGCCGGCTACCGCTGCGCCGGAGAGTTCATCAACTGGTTCCGGCAGCATAAGTGGGATATTGTGCGCACCGCCGCAGTCGACTCACAGGGAGTTGCGCTGTTTCAACCGTGTACATAGAAAAAACCCGGCTGGTGTAAGGAAAGACAAGCATGATTGCAAAGACGTCAATGGCAATGACTTTGCTGTTGATGGCGGCGTTGGCGTTCAGCACCCCGCCGCTATTCGCAGCCGGACGGCGGCAACGCGCAGAAGCAACGCGGCTGGTGCTGGCCACCACTACCAGCACCGAGAACAGCGGTCTGCTGGCCGAACTACTGCCGCCGTTTGAAGCGCGCCACAACGCGGTCGTGGATGTGATTGCCGTTGGTACCGGGCAGGCGCTGCAGATCGGACGCAGCGGCGACGCCGATGTCCTGATGGTACACGCGCCGCAACTAGAGCGCGCCTTTGTGGCCGACGGTTACGGAGTTGAACGGGTCCATTTCATGTACAATGACTTCGTGGTGCTGGGGCCCGCAGAAGATCCGGCCGGGGTGGGTGGCGCAGCAGAGGTCAGCGAGGCGTTTGCGCGAATTGCCACTGCACGGGCGGAGTTCATTTCGCGCGGCGACAACTCGGGAACGCACGTCAAGGAACGTGAGATCTGGGACCTCGCGGGTGCTGACACCGCCGGCGCCTGGTATCGCGAAGTCGGCCAGGGAATGGGGGCGGTGATCACGCTGGCCACCGAGCGGCAGGCCTACACGTTGGCTGACCGCGGCACCTATCTCTCCTATACTGGCGATGTTGAGATTGGCGTGCTGTTTGAGGGTGACGCGTTGCTGTTCAATCCTTATGGCATCATTGCGGTCAACCCTCAACGTCATCCGCACGTCAGGCTGGAACTTGCGCAGGCGCTGATCAGGCACGTAACTTCCTCACAGGGACAAGCGCTGATTGCCGGCTATCGCGTACGCGGTCAGCAGCTGTTCTTCCCTGACGGCGATTAATGCGATAACCTCTGCGGTATGAATCTTGCTTCGTTGATCGAGGCGTTGCGGCTGCTCGTGGTCTGGGATCGTGAGTTGGCCGCGATAACCTTCAACTCGCTGCACTTCGCCATCGCCTCAACGCTGATAGCGGCGCTGATCGGTACCCCGATAGGCGTGCTGTTTGCGTTTCGCGAGTTTCCCGCCAAACGCAGCGTTGTAGCGGCAACCCACACCCTGATGGGACTGCCGACGGTGGTGGTAGGACTGCTGGTGTTCTCGCTGCTGTCGCGCTCCGGACCGCTCGGTGGCCTTGGGCTGATGTTCACCCCTACCGCGGTGATCATCGGCCAGGCGGTCCTGGCGCTGCCGATTGTTGTCTCACTGGTCTATGGCGGGCTTGCCCGGCTTGATCCCGAGCTGGCCGAAACCTTGCAGACGCTGGGTGCAACGCGGCTGCAGCGTAGCGTCAAGATCGTACGCGAGGGACGCATCGCGGTGGTATCAGCAATTCTGACCGCCTTTGGGCGTGTGGTTGGCGAGGTGGGAACGGCCATGATGCTCGGCGGCAACATACGCTGGTATACGCGCACCATCACTACCGCCATTGCGCTGGAGACCCAGAAGGGCGCCTTTGCCCTCTCGGTGGCGCTGGGCATTGTGCTGATGACGGTGGCCTTCGGTGTCAATTTCGGGCTCAACTATCTGATCCGCTTCCGGCCGGGGAACAGGACCATATGAGCCCGGCAATTGAACTTCACGGCTTGCGTTTCAGCTACCCCGACAGCGGCAACGCCGACCAGGCGCAGTTTGGTGACCAGGCGCTGCTGCAGATCGAGTCTCTGACAGCCCAGGCGTCCGAGATCATGGTATTGATCGGCGATAACGGCTGCGGCAAGACAACGCTGCTCAAACTGCTGGCGGGATTGCTGATACCGGACGGCGGATCGGTCGGGGTGCACAACGGTCCGGCGCTGTTGGTGCACCAGCGCCCCTACCTGTTTGCCGAGAGCGTCTACGCCAACGTGGCGTGGCCGCTGAGAATCCGCCGACTGCCGCGGCACGATGTGCGCCAACGTACGCTGGCGGCGCTGGAGCAGGTGGGGCTGGAGCAGCTGGCGCGGCGCTGGGCGCCGTCACTCTCCGGTGGTGAGAAGCAGCGTGCGGCCATTGCGCGCGCGCTGGTACTGCAACCGCAGGTGCTGCTGCTGGACGAGCCAACATCCAACATCGATGCTGCCTCAATTGCTGCGGTGGAGCGCGTGCTGCGCTGGCAGGCCGAGTGCGGTCGCAGCGTCATTATGAGTACGCATAATCTGCCCTCTGCCTATCGGCTTGCCGATCGAATTGTGCCGATGAAAGAGGGGCGGCTGCGGCCGGTTGCCGTCAACATCCTGCGCGGCTGGACTCTCGATCCGGGAGACGAGCACATCGGGCGTTTCCAGGTCAGCGGCGGTCCGCAAATCTTCTGCCCGGCAGCCCGCGGTCAATATACCACCGCGGTGGTCCGCATGGATGACATCATCCTGTCGGCTGAGGCGACGGTCACCAGCGCGCAGAACCGACTGCAGGGCGATGTGCGCGCGGTCGAGTTGACTGCCGGCGAGCTGGCACGAGTCGAGATCGACTGCGGCTGCCGGCTTGTGTCGACGGTGACGCATCGCTCGGTGGACCAATTGCGGCTGCGCACGGGAAGCCGCTTGTGGGTGACGTTCAAGGCGTCGGCGGTTGAGCTCTACTGAGGATTCAACCGCGACAGGCGCAGCGACAGCAACGCCGCAATGGCACAGAATAGCGCCGGAAGGCCGAGTGCCAGCGTGAAGTTGCCCAGGCGGTCAAACAGGTGCCCGGCCAGCAGCGGATAGATACCGGCGCCGCCGATAGCAGTGAACACCAGGCCGTAGTAGAGTCCAAAACGCTTCTCGCCAAAGAACGTGACCGTAGCGGCCGGAAAGAGGCTGAATATCGTACCGTAGCCCAGACCGATCATGGCCACCGCCAGCGAAAGCAGTACTGCGTTGTACGCCACCAGCGACAGCAACAGCATCAAAGTCATAAATGCAAAGGTCAGCGTCATAGACCGGGTGCGCCCGATGCGGTCCGAGACAATGCCACCGAGCGGACGGCCAATAGCGTTGAACAGCGCAAACAAGGAGACCGTCAGAAATCCCTCGTGCAGAGACGCCTGAACCCGCGCTATGCGGTCCAGATGCGTGGCAAAGGTCAGGCCGGAAGTGGTCGATAGCAGAAACATCAGCCACAACAGCCCGAAGCGGTGGTCTCGCAGCACGCGGTACCACGGCACCTCAGGGGAACCGTGCGGCTGCTGCTGATCGAGCTGAGGTGGGTTGGAGACCCAGCGGGATAACAGCAGCGTGCCGATCAGCAGCATGAGGCCGCTTACCACAAAAGCGGTTGTCACGCTCTGCTGCACCAGCACGTGCACCAGCGGAGACATGACGATTGCCGAAAGGCCAACGCCGGTCACCACAACGCCGGCAACCAACCCACGACTGCGCGGTGGGAACCATTTCATGGCTGCCGGTGTAACCGATCCGAAGCACGCCGCCAGTCCCGTACCAAACAGACCTCCCCAGACAAGCGCCATCGGCAGGGGGCGTACCATAAAGGCGCTGACGAGAAACGCCGATCCCACCAGGAGCGCGCCAACGGTAACAACCGGCCGCGGTCCCAGACGGTCCTGCGCTCTGCCGGCCGCCACCATCGAGACCGCGTAGCACACAATGAACACCGTGTAGGGCAGGGCGGTTTCGGCCTGCGACCAGCCCAGCTCGCGGCTTAGTCCGCGGGCGTAGATGCTCCAGGCGTACGAGATACCGACCAGGAAGTTGATTCCCATGCCGGCGATGGCGACTTTCCAGCCCTGATAGAGTTTCATGGAGTGTTCAACGGATTGCAGACGGGCCACCATTGCTGGTGGCCCGCGATAATCAGATCGGGTGCTGTCCGCTCTCTGAAACCGTTTCGGAACGGTCAGGGGTAACCTCGGGCGTCCTGAGGTAGCTGAACCCGAAGCAGAACACGGCTACGATGAGGTATCCGATAACAAACTCGTTCTGCAGCCCTCCGCCCATGAACTGCAGCCGCGGTGCGTGCATCAGGCCAAAGGCCGCCATTACCGCCATCGTAAGACCTATTGCTGAGGCTTTCTTGTACTGCCTGTCGATCAGGAAGACCGTGATTGCACCCCACAGCAGTGCGGTAAACATGGCGCCTTGCGTCAGTGGCATGATTGCCGGAGAGATGTCGTGAAGTATGGCTGCACCGGACGGAAAAGCGTCGATCTCGCCGCGGTTTATGCGGGTGCCCAGGTAGTTGGCGAAGTACGGAATCATTGCCAACGCTACCGCAGGCGCGTGGCGGTGCGGCGACTTGATGAAGGCGTTGGCCACCATCACAATACCAACGTAGACCAGGATCGGCGCGATGACTTCAATCGGAATGATGCGCGAGACCGCACCTACCAGGCCCAGCGCTGCGGCCACCAGGAAGACCCCACCGTTGAGGATCGAGTAACCGCGGCCGGCGTTCATTTCCTTGGCGCCTACCGAGGCAATGTAGACGGTGGTGGGCAGAATGCCGCCAAACAGCGCGCCCAGGATAGTTCCGGCGCCGTCTGCAAACTGCGACTCCCTGACATCGTAATCATCACCGAGGGCCGAAACCGCCTCGACGTTGTTCATCGTCTCAACAAAGTTGTAGACCGAGATCGGGATGATAACCGCCAGCAGGTAGGAATACTCACCGAACAGCAGGCCAAGCCCCTGGAACGCGGCCAGCGTTGGCAGCGGGATGTAGATTCCCAGATCGCCGGCAGCGGCGGCTACGTTTGCCGGATCCGATACACCCAGCAGGTAGGCCAGCACGGTACCGAGTACAATCGCCAGCAGCGCTGAAGGGATCTTGAACGGCATTGCCGCACGCGAGATCAGTCCGATCATGATAATTACCAGCACCACCGAACCTACAATCGGTGCAGCGAAGGTCTTGAAGAAGAGCTCGCCGGCAATGAAGGTCAGCGCCACACCGGCCAGGGCACCGAGCATGGCGGCACGCGGCAGAAACGTTCTGACCGCCCGTCCTATGAAACCGCCGAGCACCTCGATCAGCCCGCCCAGTACGCAGGCGGCAACCGCAATCTGCCAGGCGGTCTCGTGGTCTCCGGTAACAGAGAGTGCGCCACCGGCAATGATCACCATGTAGATGAACTGAACCGGAGTGCTCAAGCCGTACGACAGTGCGGTGACGTCTGTACGTCCCTCCTTGATCGCCAGGCGCTTGGCCATGTTGGCGTAGTAGAAGTTGCCGGCCGCAACAGCGATTGCTGCCCCGGGGATCATGCGTCCGAATACAATCGCCGGCGGAAACCCCATACCGACCATCGTGATCGACAGCCAGGCGAAGTTTGCCAGGTTGTTCTGGAACAGGGCCCAGAATCCGTTTACATCATCCTTACGAAATAAAGGATACTCTACCGAAGCCATGCGTTTCCCTCCTCACTCTCGTAGCTGGGTCATTTTTGAAGCACCCAATAATAGCACGGTTCCCGGATCGGACAAAGAAAAATATCTGCGGAGTTTCACGCGCACGGGCTTGCTGCAGCGCAGTTCTCGCACTATCCTTGAGACATAACAGGAGGCATCATTGACTACCGCCGGCCGGCGGCTGCTGTGGGGCGCCATTGCGGCGCTGCTTGTTTTTCTCGGTATACCGCTGCTGCAGGTAGTGACGGCTATTCTGGATCCCGAGGAGCCGGCGGCGGTCCCCGCGGTGAGCAGCGTTGCCATCGAGTACCGCACGCTGCGCGAGCGGTTGCGCTACCCCGGTACGCTGCGGGCTGAGCGCCACACCGCAGTGCTGCCAAAGCTTGCCGGCCGCGTAGAACACGTGCACGTGCGCGAGAACGATCCGGTTCAGCGTGATGACATCCTTGTGAGCATCGATGACCGGACGGTGCAACTGGAAATGCGCCAGGCGGAGGCTGCCCGCAACGCCGCGGCGGCCGAATTGCGGCGTGCCCGCCGCGGTGCCCGCCGGCAGGAGCTGGAATCCGCCCGCGCAACGGTGGCGCAGGCAGAGGAAGACCTGCGGGTTGCTGAAAACGCTTTCGAACGTGCCAGATCTCTGTTTGCGGATGACGTGATCTCGCGCAGTGAGTTCGAGCAGACCGAGAACGAGGTGGCGCGGGCGCACACCGCGGTGGAGAACGCGCGCCGTGAACTCACAATGCTGGAAGACGGCGCGACCGAGGAGGAGATCGAGGCTCTCGAGGCCAACCTCCAGGCCGCAGAGAACCGCTGGGAGCTTGCACGCCTGCGTGCCGGCGATGCGCGGGTAACCGCGCCGGTTGCCGGAACCGTGGCCGAACTGCCGGTTGCCGTGGGTGACACCGTTGATACGGCCACTGCGGTTGCAATCCTGGTGGGCGATCAGCGAATCAAGCTCGAGTTACCGGTTCCCGAACGCCACTACGGCCGCTTCATCCAGCTTGACCGTTCGGGCGCTGAAATCGCTGTTGCGGTGGTGCCGTCGGCGCTCGGTGATGACATTGAATACCACGGGCAGGTGAGCCGGGTTGGCCGCACCGTGTCGCCCGAGTCGGGCGCTTTCATGATCGAGGCTCTGATCGATAATCCGTACGGCGATCTGCGCGGCGGCATGTTTGTTAACGCCTACGTCACCGTGCGCGAGGCTGCCGACGCGCTGACGGTACCGCGGACGGCTGTTGTGCGTCGCGGCGGCCAGGCGGTGGTCTTCCTGTTTGAGCCCGCCAACGACGGCGAAGCGGCCGGGTCTCACGGCACCGCGCATATGGTGGAGGTGGAGCCAGGTATCGAGCAGGACGGCATGGTAGAACTGCGCTGCGGGCTCGAAGCGTGGGAGCATCAGGATGACCTTGAAGTCATTGTACGCGGCAACGCGTTTCTCGAAGATGGACAGACGGTGCGGCGCGGTGCCCAGGGCGGTGCAAACGGCTCATGAGTATCTCGGCATTTTCGGTTCAGCGACCGGTTACGGTGGTCATGATTTTCGCGGGCCTGTTTACAATAGGCATTATATCGCTGAACCGCATCGGGCAGGAGCTGTTTCCCGAAGCTACCCTGCCGGCCATAGTTGCGTTCACGCCGTATCCGGGGGTTGGGCCCTTTGAAGTCGAATCCGATGTAACCGTCGAGATCGAGGACGCGGTTTCGGGTATCAACGGTCTGGAACACATCAACTCCACCTCGCGTGAAGGACTCTCAACGGTGCGCATGAACTTCGCATCGGACACCGATATCGACATGGCCCTGATCGATGTCCGCGAGGCGCTCAACGCAATCGAAGACACGCTGCCGCCGCGTGCCGAACGGCCGCAGCTGTTCAAATTTGAGGGCGGGCTCTACCCCACGCTGGAGCTCAACGTCCTCTCGAGCGCCGAGGGGATGGATGTGCGGCGTCTGGTAGAAGACCGGGTCTCGCCGCAGATCGAGCGGGTTGCAGGGGTGGCCCAGGTAGATCTATTCGGCGGGCGTGAAGCCGCCGTTATGGTGCGTCTCAATCTCGATGCTCTGGGACGCCACGCGGTGGCGGTCAGCGAGGTGTTACGAGCATTCGAGGGCGAGAACGTGACGCTGCCCGGTGGGCGCATGGAACTCGGAGATTACGAGCTTTCGCTGCGCACCATCGGCGAGTTTGAATCGGTTGCGGATATCGAGCAGGTGCTGGTTGCATCGCGCGCGGGTGTGCCGATCTTTCTCGGTGATCTTGCCACAATCGAGATGGATTTCAAGCCGCAGCAGGAGTTTGTACGCGCGGCAGACCGCGAGGGACTGCGGATCGAGGTGCACAAGCAACCCGGCTACAATACCGTTGATGTAAATGATGAGGTGCTCGGGCGCCTGCACATCCTGCAGCGCAGCCTGCCTCCTTCATTACAGATAGAGGTGCAGGTCAACCAGGCCGACCAGGTGCGCGACTCTATCGGCGGAGTGGTCAACGCAGCCTGGCAGGGCGGTATTCTGGCGATATTTGTCCTGCTTGTCTTTCTGCGCAACCTGCGCAGCACAGTGATAATCTCGCTGGTGATCCCCGTTGCAGTGGTGTCGACCTTCACTCTTATCGACTTCGGTGGAATGACGCTCAATATTACATCGCTGATGGGGATTACGCTGGCAATTGGAATGTTTGTTGATAACTCGATCGTTGTACTGGAATCGATTTACCGCAAGCAGCTTAACGGACTGGACCGCTTTGAGGCCGCAGTCAGCGGTGCCGAGGAGGTCTCGACTGCAATCACCGCGTCGACTCTCACATCGATGGCGGTATTTCTGCCGATGCTCTACGTTGAGGGCATCGCCGGTATCCTGTTCGAGGATCTCTCGCTAACGATAGCGTTTTCACTGTTTGTCTCGCTGGCCGCTGCAATAAGCCTGATGCCGGTACTGTGCTCGCGTTTCCTGCGCATCGATGCCGCGGGGCTGCAGACGGGTGCCGACCGGCAGGACGCCGAGCTGTCACTTGCGGATCTGGAAATTGAAAGCCGCTCCGCGCTGTTAAACAGCGTGGCTGCACGTGTCCAACGGGTGCTGCGAGCGCTGGATGACGGCTACGAGCGTCTGCTGGAGTGGGCGTTGTCAAACATTGCAGTAGTGATCGTATCGGCGGTGCTGCTGTTGGCACTCTCGGTCGCCTCGATACTGTTGCTGGGAATGGAGTTTCTGCCGGAGGCCGATGAGGGCAGCTTTGTGGTCAACTTCCGCACCCGCATCGACTCGAGTGCCGCGGCCACCGCCCGGCGGGTAGACGAGGTCGAAAGCATCATCCGCGAAGAGTCCGACGGCTACATCGTGGCGCTTTCATCGGTTATTGGCGGCGGCGCAATGCTGCAGGGCGGCGGCAGCGGCCGCGGCAACAACACCGCCACGGTTCACGTAAGGCTTGCCGACGTACAGACACGGCGACGCGATATCTGGAGTATCACCAATGAGATCGACCGCAGGATCGGCCGCGAATTGATGGATCTGGACTACAACGTTGAAATCCAGGGGATGGCTGCAATAGCCCAGTCCGCGAGCGGTGTGACCAGCCCGTTAGTTGTCGAGCTGACCGGCGATGACTTTGATGAGCTGCGTCGCTACGGCGAACGCGTGCGCCAGGCTGTGGCAGATGTCTCCGGGGCACGCAACGTAAGGACCGATACCCGCGACGGGGCGCGCGAGCTGCAACTGCGGTTGCGGCGCAGTGAAGCGGTGCGGCGCGGACTGCGGCCGCTGGAGGTGGCACAGACCATACGCACCGCCTATCACGGCAGCGAGGTCTCGCGCTTCAGTGAACAGGAATCGCGCTACGATGTCTGGCTGATGCTGCGCGAGGAAGACCGCAACAACCGTGACGCGCTGCGCAGCATCTTCTTTCGTACCCCCGAGGGGAATCGGGTCCCGATAGAAAACGTGGTGGACTTCCGCGAGGACATCGCGCCCGACGCGATCCGCCGTCTGGACCGTGTGCGTAACGTCAACGTTCTCGCCAACCTCACCGGGGAACGAGCGCTGAACAGGGTGATGAACGACATCCAGACCAGGGTTGAGGCGATGGGAGAACCGCCCGCCGGGATAACGGTGAACTTCACCGGCGCCGCCGAAGAGATGCAGGAGAGCTTTGAAAGCCTCTTCTTTGCCCTGCTGCTGGCCGCGTTGCTGGTGTACATGGTAATGGCAAGTCAGTTTGAGTCGTTTGTCGATCCGTTGATTGTGATGTTCTCGGTTCCGTTTGCAATTATCGGTCTGGTGGCGGCGCTGATCATCACCAACTCAACGTTCAACATTCTTTCGTTTGTGGGTGCGATCCTGCTGGTGGGCCTGGTGGTCAACAACGCTATTGTACTGATAGACTACATGAATATCCTGCGCCGGCGCGGCATCGATCTCAGGACCGCGGTTATCCGCGGAGGCAAGACACGGCTCAAACCGGTTCTGATGACGTCAGCCACCACGCTGCTGGCACTGCTACCGATGGCGCTTGGAATCGGTGTTGGCGCAGAGCTGCGCTACCCGATTGGGCGCGCCGTGGTTGGCGGTCTGTTCAGCTCAACGCTGATAACCCTGGCACTGATACCCACACTGTATTATGCTATCGAACGCTTCATCGAGCGGCAGCGTAACCGCGGAGACGGTGACGGCAACGCTGCCGGTGCTACCGGCAGCGTTGCGCCACGGGGTTTTACCAATGGGCTGACAGTAGTGCTTGCTGGGCTCGGGCTGCTGCTTGCTGCGCCGCAGTCCGCTGCTCAGCAGGCTGCCGGCGGGCTGGAAACAGACCGGCCGTACGCAGTCGAGTTCAGCGTGGAAGACCTGGAGGCGCGTGCGCTGCAGGACTCGGATGCAGCGCGGCGCGGCAGGCTGAACGTTCTGCAGAGCGAAGCCGCGTATCGCACGGCGCGTGCTGAACGCGCCCCGAGCGTAGCGCTACGCTTGAGCGCCAGCAGGCTCGGCTACTCATCCGAGAGCTTTGAGCTTCCCGCAGGCGCCGTGACGGTGATCGAGCCGGGGGAATTCGGCCCTTCACTGCCAACACAGCCGATCCCTATTCCGGCACAGCCGCTCGATATCGACCTTGACCTGCCGAGCACGGTGTATGGGGCCACCGCTACGCTGCGCCAGCCGGTCTTCACCTGGGGACGGATTTCGCGCTCAATCGAGGCCGCGCGCTTCGAGCAGCAAGCGCGGCAGGTCGAGCTGCAGCAGACCGAGCACGAGCTGCGTCTCGAGGTACGCGAGCTGTACTTCGCGGCGCGCTTTGCCGAGGAGTCACAGGTTCTGCTACGCGAGATGGCTGAACTGGTAGACCAGGTGGTGGCCGACCGGCGTGCCGGATACCAGGAGGGGCGTCTGGTTGCCCAAGCGGTACTCGAAGCGCAGGCGCTGCAGGCTGAGCTCTCCGCGCGCCTGATTGAGGCGGAGCAGTCCGGGGGTAGCGCCCGCGAAGGGTTGGCGTTCTACTGCCGCATAGACAGACCGCAAGCCTCGCAGTTGACATCGGATTTTCGCAGCGATGTACCCGAACTGGACCAGGCTGAGCTCACCCAACGCGCCATGCTCGAGTCTCCGAGCCTCGCCGCACTCTATCTGCAGGCCCGGCGTGCCGAGGCTGCGGCGGCTGCCGCCCGCGCGCAACGTAATCTGCTGCCGCAGGTGGGACTGGAGTTCAATCTGGAGACTACCAGCAGGAGGCTCCCCGCGATTGAAGACCGCTGGCGCGAGGATGCCGACTGGGAGTGGCGGCTTACGATTGCCGGAGAACTGCAGCTGTTCGACGGCGGACAAAGCGCCGGCCGGATCGAGCAGGCCGAGCTTGCCGCCGAACTGGCCCACAGCGGCGCCGCGGAATACAGCCGCTCGCGTGCGCTGGCGGTCCAGCGGGCAGTGGCAGCGGTACGCAGCGCCGATGCAACGCGCCGGCGCCGTGCAGCTGAAGCCGCGCACGCCGATGAGCGAGCCCGCAGTGCGCGGGCCGCGTATCAGAGCGAGACCATCAGTCGCGAGGCTAAACTGACCGCCGAGCTCGCGCGCATAGAGGCGCACGCCGCGGTGCTGGAGTCGCGCTACCAGCTCGAGCGCGCCCTCAGCGAGCTCGAGTACGTTATAGCCGGCGCGCTGTAGCGGCAACAGCGCGTACGACCCGCTAACCCGGGTTGTTGCGCTCGGAGCGGAACGGACTTGTGAAGCGGTTCAGCCGACGGAGCCGGTGAGATTGTCCCGGTATAGCGTACGCCGACAGCGATCTGGACCTCGCGCTGGCCAGGGACGCGCGCCGACAACTGCTGCCGGACCACCGCCTGATTGACCTGAGCCTTGCGCTAACGCGCAACCGGCGTTGAAGTGCAGGTGCGTGATCTTGCTTGTGCCGACGGGCTGGGAACCAACTCTGGAATGCTACTGTCTTGCGAGTACGATGCAATCTAACGGCTGCAGGTCAGTCTGCAACCGTGGAGTTTGTAGTCGACTCGCGCCCCGGTGGCACCGGTCTGCACAGCAGACCGGCGTGTTGGGGTTTGAGCCTCGGGATCGAGGCAAAGCAGCGGTGTTAGCGCGCGCGGGTTACCGTGACCAGGGTGGACAGCGGATCGGTACCCTCGAGCTGTGCCGTTACCTTGATCACGGTCTCGGCATAGTGCAACGGCAGATCTGTTGAGAACGATCCGTCATCGGCAACTCGAACCTCGCTGCCGGCCACATAGACCTTGGCTGCGGCATCAGATACCGTTCCCGCCACTGTCACGGGGTTTTGCGCAACAACGCTGTTATCCTCCGGAGAGCTGACGTTCAGCGCCAGTTTGCGCGTGACGTTCAAAGTCCTGGTGATTGGAGATTGACCAGCCACTTCGGCGGCAACCGAGATGCGAGTGGTGCCATACGGTAGCGGCATCGTATGCGAGAACGAGCCGTCACCAGCAACCGCAGCGGTAGCATCGTTGATCTTCACCGTGGCCGACGCGTCGGAGACAATTCCGGTTACCGTTACCTCTGCGGCACCGGTCTCCGCCCTGGAAGCCGGCGATGTGATCTCCAGTCGTACCCTCGGCGGTGCAGGTCCGCCACAGGCAACTACGGCCAGACCCACAATGACGGCCAGCACAATCGGTACTCCCAAACGCAGCATGTATCTCTTCATAACTTCCCTCCGTTGATCTACCGGAACTCGGGTGCCTCAGGCACGCGGTGCCGGCTGGTTTTACTCATGAACTGGACCAACAGTACCCCGAAGTTATGAAGAACTGATGTACTCTTGCTGCTCTTTGAGAAAAAAATACAAGCGTATGTATTGCTGCTATAATTGATCGGTGTAATGTTTATCTCGAAGGGTAATCTATGGCGGCGGGCAGGAAGATACTGGTTGTAGATGATGATCGTAAGACGGTCAGACTCATCAGGTTGTACCTGGAACAGGACGGGTTTCGCGTGATATGCGCCTATGACGGTCCTTCGGCGCTGCGGCTGGCACGGGATACCCATCCCGAAGTCATTGTGCTTGACCTCATGCTGCCGGGCATCAGCGGGGTGGAAGTGTGCCGCACGCTCCGCGCAGAATCAGAGGCGGCAATTATCATGCTCACAGCACGGGTAGCCCTGGAAGACAGGGTGGGTGGTCTTGAAGCAGGAGCAGACGACTACGTAGTCAAGCCCTTCAGTCCGCGAGAGCTGCTGGCACGGGTGCGCGCAGTGGTTCGGCGACTTCCTGCCGAGGCGGTATTCCGTGGACCGGATGAAGTCAGCTGCGGAGAACTGACACTGAACTTCCAGAGGCACGAGGTTCGGTTGGGCTCGAGGCTTCTTGATATCACTCCGGTGGAGTTTCGTTTGCTCGGGGCCATGATCAGGGAGCCGCGGCGTGTATTTGATAGGGAGCAATTGGTGCAGCGCGTATTTGGCTATGACTACGAGGGGCTGCAACGAACGATCGACGTTCACATCCGCAATCTGCGCCGCAAGATAGAGGATGATCCCGCACGGCCGGTATATATCAAGACGGTCTACGGTGTAGGCTACACGTTTGCGCCCGAGGCGGCTTGATGCGCACATTCCAACTCAATCTGTTTGCCGGCTTCTCGATTGTGATTCTGGTGGCGGTAGGCACAATTTCGCTCTTTGTGATGCAGGGCGCAGAGCAAGAGATGGAAACCTATGCAGAACGAACCGAACAGCTCTACCTTACCCGGATGGAACACTGGCTTCACGGTTACTACACTCGCGGCGGGAGTTGGGATGGTGTTCATTACTACATAGAGGAAATGGGAGTCCTTTCCGGGCAGCGAGTAATATTGACCGATCCTGACGGCGTTGTAATTGCGGATTCTCACGACGGGCTGGTTGGCCGCTATTTCATGCCCGAGTGGCCGCAGCGTGAGCTCATTTCAGACCAGAACAACGTGCAGCTGGGGACCCTCTACGTAGAAGGCGAACCTACGGTCGAGACGGCGTATCAACAGGAACTCGCTCGCTCGATCAACTTCTTCCTGTTCTGGGGCAGTATGCTGGCCCTTGCCGCAGCACTTATCCTGAGTACGGTAATCTCCCGCAGGATTTCGGCTCCGGTACGGGTTCTGTTGAACGCAACGCGGCGCATCGGCCGGGGGGATTTCTCCGACAACGTTCAACTGCGTGACAAGGGAGAGTTCGGGGAACTGGCCCAGGCGTTCAACGGTATGGCGCGTGACCTGGAACACGCCGCGCAGTTACGCCGCAATTTTGTTGCGGACACAGCTCACGAGCTACGTACTCCGCTTTCCAATATACGAGGTTACCTCGAGGCGGCGGAGGACGGCCTGGTAAGCTCGGGTGAAGCCGTGGCAGCGGTCAAAGAAGATGCCGGGTTGCTGCACCGTCTGGTTGAAGATCTGCACGAGTTGGCGCTTGCCGACGCCGGCGGTCTGACACTGCTGCGGCGACCGGCCGATATGACGGCACTGGTGAGCCAGGCGATAGCTACCGCAGACAGGGCAGCGAAGGCAAAGGGCGTTGAGCTGGCAATTCAAGTGCCCGCCGAAGAGCTACCCGAGGTCCAGGTTGATTCGCAGCGCATCGCGCAGGTCCTGAGAAACCTGATAGACAATGCGCTAACGCATTCTGAACGAGGTGACAAGGTTACGCTCTCAGTGGAACTGGAGCCGGATCGCATGCTTGTGACGGTAGCCGATAGCGGCACTGGCGTACCTGAGCAGGATATGAGCAGAATCTTTGATCGCTTCTACCGCGTAGACCGGTCGCGTGCAAGGGCTACCGGTGGCAGCGGTCTGGGCCTGACAATCTGCCGTTACCTGGTAGAGGCGCACGGAGGAACGATAAGCGCTGCGGCGCGAGCCGAAGGCGGCAGCCGTTTCACCTTCACGGTTCCCCTTGGGAGGGCAACAGACGGGTCTGAATCCGACACAGACCCTGCGGCTCGATATCAAGCGCGGCGTTGAACTTGCTCGACATGTTCTGGAACGCGATCAGCCCGGTCAGCTCGACTATGGCGTCTTCGCCGTAGTGCCGGCGCAGCCGCGCAAAGAGCTCATCATCAACCTGTACGTCGCTGCGGGTGATGACCTCGGCGTACTCCAGCGCCAGTTTCTCTGCTTCGGAAAAGATGCCGCTGTCGCGAAATGATGCGAGCTGACTCAGCTTCTCTTCGTGGTCTCCGTGGCTCAGGACCCGCGCGGCATTGAAGTCTACGCAGAATGCGCACCAGTTGATCTGGGAGACCCGTACGGTTATCAGGGCACGCAGCACCGGATCCAGCGCTGAACGCCGGCGTTCGAAGCCGGCAAAAAAGATCAGAAAACGGCGCAGCAAAACGGGCACTCTGCCCCAGACAAGGGTAGGCACCAGGTGCCCACCGTACACGCGCCGCTGCCGGGCATACATCAGCCGCAAATACCAGGGGTAGCGCGACAACGGTTTTGGTGCAATTCTTGGCATCGGATTACCTCATACGTTATCAGCAGCATGCCATAAGCCACGGCCTGGCGTCCAGCACTGAGAATCGAAGCAGCCTGGGATTTGCGGCGTCAGCGGGCTTAAGAAAATGTCTGCACCCCCCCCCGGTTCCTGTCTTGACGGTTTCTTAAACAATTCTTGACACAATCTTGACATTTCCCGTTTGCCGGGGCAAATTAGTCAAAGGGATGGGGATAGTTGCAGATAAATGACACGACCGGCCGGAGAAGGTCCTTGTGGCTTCCGGCGATTCTCTTCTTTCTCGCTTGGGTGCTCTTCGCGCTCTACCCGGAACCGGCTGACCTTGTAACGAGTATCTATCGTGTCTTCCGGCCCCCGGTAGACGCAGAATACGCGCGGCAGCACGCCCACCTTTTCGCCGATCTGAACGAAACTGCGGAAATCGATCTCAGGGTGAATGAGCTGTTCCCCTATCAATACGATTGGGTTACCTTCGGCAAGCCCTGGTACTTTCCTACCGTGGCGGAGGCATTCTCGCACATGGCGGGAGACTGCAAGACGCGCCTTGTGGTGCTCGCTTCCGTCCTGGATTCTCGCAATACCCCATACCACATCGCCGTTTCTCCCACTCACGTATGGATTGAGTACGACGGAAAGCGGGAATCAACGATCGAGAACGCACAGGTAGCATTCTTCGCGACTGGCGGCGAACAGACTCTGGCGCTTCCGGCGCAGTTTGATCTCCGACGTTCCGCGCGCAGCTTCTGGACCGCGTTCTGGCATTACATGCCTTCCCACAAGAAGCTCTCCCTCGCGGTGGGATTCGTGCTTGCACTGGCGATTGGATTGGCCGGGCAGGTGCTGTCTATCGTTCACCGCAGATCAAGGCTCATACGAAGCCGGCGCAACCCGTTGATTGCCGAGGACGTGTCAGCGGCCTTGTGAAATCCCGCCTTTCCGGCACTTCATCACCGTCT
>REDW01000136.1 GCA_007693325.1 Spirochaetaceae bacterium | reverse complement strand
CGCGAAAAATTGTTTACACCTGCCACATTTGGGGCTACGCTGGCACCATGATACAGAATATCTTTCTCGACAAATCCGCAGCTGGGTGCATCCACAACGCCTCTGTTCAAGTGCTCGAAAGAACCGGTTTACTGATCCACGCTGATGATATGGAAGTGCGCGACCTTCTGCTCGGCGCAGGCGCGCAGAAAGACGGCTTGGAGCGGGTGCTCATCCCGCGGCGCATGGTGGAAGAAGCGCTCGAAAAAGCCCGTGGCGGCTTTCAACTCTTCACCCGCGACGGCGAGGTGGCCTACCGTGTGCAGAACGGGCAGACCTTTTTTGGACCCGGCTCCGATTCTCTGTACAACTACGATAGAAAGACCGGCAGGTTATTCCCGACAGTTGAGATGATTATGCCGAATTCATCGACGCTGGAGGACATCAGAGACAACGTGCGCATCGCGGATAGCCTGGGGTTCGACTTCATCATGTCGATGGCGCTGCCAAAGGCCTACGGGGCGAATGTCCTGTATCCCACAGTATTCGCCGAGATGATCAAGAACACGGATAAACCGATAGTGTTCACGTCAACCTCGGTAATGGAAATCGAAGCGATACGCGAGCTTGCCCGGATCGCTTCACCAGAAGTTGATGAGAAACCTTTCTACATCGCATATCTGGAGCCGATCTCTCCGCTCAGGTTTGATCCAACGGTTACCAGTAGACTCTTGTTCTGCGCTTCCCACGGGATTCCCGTTACTTTCGCGGCGGGCGCAAATTGTGGAGGCGGTGCCCCTATCACGCCTGAAGGCGCCGTTGTCCAGGGAAACGCGGAGAGCCTTGCCGGGCTTGTCATCTCGACGCTCAAGAATGAAAAGATGAAGTTCATCTACGGCGCAAATTCTTCGGCAATGGATATGAACACCCTGATCGTCTGTTACGGGGCGCCCGAATGGTTCAAGACCGTAGCGATGTACGCGGAGATGGGACGTTTCTACGATCTCCCCAGCTGGGGAACCGCCGGCAGTACCGATGCCCGGGTAGTCAACGCACAGGCAGGAATGGAAGCGTATGAAGGTATCATCATGGCGCTCTTGTCAGGCAGCACTATGGTTCACGATGTTGGTTTTCTCGGTCACGGGGAGGTGTACCACGGCGGCATGCTTGTTCTAACAAAAGCAATGATAGACCGGGCGCGGCACTTGCTGAAGCCACCCGATCTTTCTGAAGACGCCCTGGCGCTGGAGGTCATACACGCAGTGGCGCGGGAAAAAGGAGACCTCTATCTCTCCCAGCCGCACACTGTGCAACACTTCAGAGAATCACTCTGGATGCCTCCCCGATTTTTTGAGAAGGGGTTGATGGAGGATTGGGACGCCAACAGCTTTCAGCAGCAGTTGCACGATGAAGCAAACCGCATTCTAGACTCAGCGTCCCCGAATGTACTCTCGCCTGCGCGGCTCAAGCAGGTCGAAGCGATACTTCATGGATTGAGCAACTGAAGCCCTCTTATGAAGCGGTAGACGAAGTGTAATCGAAACCGCCGCTGCACCGCTGAGACACTTGTAATTACACAGAAGCGATGCTACGCATGTGCCTATGCAGTGCATCTATGCCTGGCATTGCCGGGTCTGATCCCGTTGATTCGAGTGGCTCCATGAGTTGCACCGGCGCTGTTCCGCGCAGGGCTGCCCGCAGGTATCCTGCTGGGTTCGCCGGGCTGGTTCGGCGTGTAGGCAGTTTTCTTGGTTCATGGTAGCCTATGGGAAGTATGAATATCCAAATGTACCTGGAAGAAATAGGGGAGTGGGCCCTGACAAGCGGGCTTCAGATTCTACTGGTGATCGTAGTGATGCTGATCGCGTCGCGCGTCATCCACGTTGCCGTCAACAGGGCTATTGGGCGCATTGGCGGCAAAGAGGATCTGGAACTGCAGAAGCGCTCGGATACGCTGCGCAGTATCATCAACTCGCTGGTCAGTGTGGTGATCTTTGCGGTCGGGCTGATGATCATTCTCGGTCAGCTCGGGATCGCCATTGGGCCGATACTTGCCGCTGCCGGAGTGCTTGGTCTCGCGGTTGGCTTTGGTGCGCAGAGTCTGGTCGGGGATGTCATCAGCGGCTTCTTCATCCTGCTTGAAGATCAGATCCGTGTTGGGGATGTGGTCCAGATTGCCGGCAAAGGCGGCCTGGTGGAGAAAGTCAGCCTGCGCATGGTGATTCTGCGTGACCTCGCCGGTAACGTGCACTACGTGCGCAATGGAACTATCGATGTGGTCACAAACATGACCAAGGATTACTCGCGCTACGTCTTTGACATCGGCGTGGCCTACCGCGAAGACGTGGACGAGGTCATCGAGGTGATACGAGCGGTGGACGAGGAACTGCGCCGGGATCCCGCCTTCGCGGAATCGATACTGGAACCTATAGAAATTCTGGGGCTCGACGAGTTTGCCGATTCAGCGATAATTATCAAGGCACGTACCAAGACAAAGCCGATCAAACAGTGGGAGATAGGCCGCGAGTTCAACCGCCGGCTGAAGCAGTCCTTCGATCGGCATAATATCGAGATTCCCTTCCCGCACCTGACTCTCTACATGGGGCAGGACAAGCAGGGTAGCTCGCCGGTCCTGCGCGTGCAGTCTCAGGACAGCCGCTGAGGCGTTGAGTCCTGCTGGTCGATATGGTTATAGAAGCGCGAGAAGTCTATGCGGTAGTTGAAGTCATCGCGCTCGCGTGAAAGCTGGCCCTGGATGTCGAGATTGTGAACCAGTATGAGTTCGGCAGTGATGTTGGAGGCCTGCACAATGCTCAAGCCGCTGGGCGCCCAGATTCCGCTTCCGCCCCAGAAGTAATTGCCGTTGACGTCGTGCGGCCCCACCGCGTTTGCCGCCAGGCTCCACACCTGGTTGTAGGCTGCCTTGGAGGAGTTCATCAGGTCCCAGAGGTAGCCGTAATAGTGATCGGTCATGATGTTCATGCTGGCATATTCACGTACCGCCTCGGAGCGCCAGTGCGCCATGGTTACTATGGCGTCAACGTGGTCCTGAAACGCGTAGTGCTTGGCCAGCTCTACGAAGCAGAGGTCGTAGCATATCAGGAATCCGAACGTGCCCCACTTGGTCTCAATCGCAAGCCGCTTGTCGGTTCCCTGGCGGAAGTAGCGCTGCTCCAGTGGCGGCAGGAAGACTTTGTCGTAGATGAATTCTTCCTGGTTGTAGTCGATGCTGCGGTTGAGAACGAAGGTGGAGTTGTAGAATGCGCCGTCTTTGCGACGGACGTTGTTGTAGAAGACGTACTCCAGTCCGCGCTGGTTGTCGCTCAGGCTGTCACGGATGCGGTTGATGGTGGCCGAAACGGCGCTGTTCTCTCCCTGCTCAAGCAGCTGCATCACGTCCCCGCTGTCTTCATCGTCCCAGACGTATCCGGTCACGCAGAGCTCGGGGAATATGACGATATTTGCACCCTTGCGGTGAGCCACCTCGATGACCGCTTCCATGCGTGAGAGGTTGGTGGCAACGTCCGCGGTGACGTGCAGATTGGCCACCAGTACGGTGGGACATTGCTGGTTGTCTGAAAAGGTTCGTTCAATTACTCGCATCGCTTCCTCCCTGTGGTCTGCGTTCCTGCGCGGCAATCCGCAGCCGAAGATAGCCCGCCTCCACCCCCAGCGCTCCGCACAGGCCCACTGCCGCCAGTATGGTCCCGGGAACGCGGAACAGGATTGGGCCCAACAGCATGCAGACAAACAGAAATACGCTGTGGATCACTACTGCCTTGGCCAGCGCTGAAGTACGCCGGCGGTGTACCAGGCGTCCGCGAAACCATGACTTGGCGGTGACCAGCGCCGGCACGATCCAGAGTAGCCGCATCGGCCCGTGGGTAAACGGCAGCAGTGCGTCGGTCAGCCCGGCAACGCCGCGAAACCACAACTGGCTCAACGGGGTGATGGAAATGAGCAAGAACAGCGCTGCGATAGAGCAGGCCAGCGCAACGGTAAACCGCTGTAGTATCGGCCGTCCGGCATCTCCGCGCCCCAGCAGCGCGATCACCGCTTCCTGATAGGAAATTGCCAACGAGTTGAACAGGAACATGAAACCGTTGATGACCGGCCAGACGGCAAGTGACTGGAGCGGAAACTCGGAACGCGCCATGCCGAACGTCAGCAGCGGTTGTGAGGCAAGAAAGATAATCGATGTGAGCGACAGAGGCACGTAGAAGCGCAGTAGCGTGCGCCAGCGCAGCGCCGATGCTCCCGGACCGGCCGCGGGGATCTCGCCGCGAATAACGGGCAGACAGAACAGCAATGAGGCAAGTGCTCCCGCTATCACTCCGCCTATCAGCGCCGCCGCCGCCACTATCGCTCCCGGGGCAAACTGCGTTATGTAACCTGCAGTCAACAGGCCGGCGGTTGCAAGCAGGCGCGCCACCATGGTGACCGGGATGACCGCGGTGTGCCCGTAGCGGATCAGAACTCCCTGCCACAACCTGCGGTAGCCCACCGCCGCCGCAAACGGTGTCATCGCCAGGAAGGCCAGCCGCGAGAGTTCCACAATCTGGTGCGGCACTCCCAGCACAGTCCCCACCACAAACGCATAAAGCGGTGTCAGCGCTACAAGCAGATGCAGCGTTGTGAGCCCGGCGGCGAGGATGTGCATCAGTGCCAGCAACCGGCGGTACTGCAGGCGGTCAGTGGCCAGCGCGGTAGCTGCGGACAGCAGCTGCAGGATCGGACTCTCTATCACCAGTGCTATCGAGAAGGCTACGCCAAGAGCGGCAAGGTTTGCCGTGGCGTCCGGCAGGCGTGCGACTACTGCGGCCATAGCGGGTTGCTCCACGGCCATCATGATCCACATCAGCGCCAACGGTGACCAGAAGATAAAGATGTCGCGGTGCCTTATACGTTTGCCGAGTTGCTGTTCCATCTGCCTGCCGGTCATGTCAGCACTGTAGCTACCAGCAGCCCTCAGGTCAACAACGAGTGCACGGCGCTGATGCAGGAGCTGGCTCACAAGCTGGGGCTTGCCGCGGCAAACTTTGTGCAAATTCTGGCGCCGGCTCGTATCGTGCTATCCGGGCCGGTCATCAACCTGGGGTTACCCTTTCTGGACCTGTTTGAGCAGTCCCTGCGCCGCTACCAGCTTCCGTGGCTCCCGCCGATACCTGCGGTGTATGGCGGAGACGCAGTCCTCGCGGCAGCGCAGGGCACGGCCCTGCTGGTGTTCCAACGCAGCTGGCAGTCTTGACGCACAGCGGTTCGGCCACGCTCTTCATCATGATCATGGTGGTGTGTTTCTAACGTTATCCTAACCAAACAGCGTCAAGGTGGCGCACAGGACAGGATATGACCGCGGCGCAGATAGCCAGGCAGCAGCAGACGTTTTCAAATGACAGCCTTAGTCGGCTCTATCATTCAACGGTGCCGGTTCCACTGGGCGTTGAAGACCGCTATGTCATCTTCGCCGATCTGCACATGGGAGACGGCGGCAAGGCTGATGATTTCCTGATCAACGCCGGGATGTTTGCCCAGGTGCTGCAGGAGCACTATCTTGCGGCAGGCTACTCGCTGATCCTCAACGGCGACGTAGAGGAGCTACAACGTTTTCCGTTGGCCGCTATCCGGACCCAATGGTCCGGTATCTACCGCATCTTCAACCGCTTCAACCGCGCCGGCAGGTTCTTCAAGCTGGTAGGCAATCACGATATGTCGATTGTCAATGCGCGACTCGGCGGCTACCGGGTTGGGCAGGCGCTACGGTTAAGCTACAACGGCGACAACATATTCATCTTTCACGGCCACCAGGTATCGCGCTGGTTCATGCAGCACAACCGCTTTGTGGGGCTTACACTCAAGTACATTGCTACGCCGCTGCGAATAAAGAACTACGAGGTATCACACAACAGCCGCAAGCGCTTCAACACCGAGCGGCTGGTCTATGACTTCTCCAGCCGTGAGCGACTTCTTTCGATTATCGGGCATACCCACCGACCGCTGTTTGAATCGATGTCCAAAGTCGACTCACTCAAGTTCGAGCTCGAGCAGCTGTGCCGTACCTATCCGCAGGCCGGCGCCGATGAACGCAGCAGAATCGAGACCCAGATCGCCCGCTATCGCGGCGAGTTGCTCGATCTGCAGCAGAAGCGTGCCCCCAACCGCGATCATACCAGCAGCCTCTATAACGAGCATCTGGTGGTGCCGTGCCTGTTCAATTCCGGCTGCGTCCTGGGCAAGCGTGGAATAACAGCGCTTGAAATTGCCAATGGCCGGATCCGGCTGGTGTACTGGTTTGACCGCGAGCGATCGAGCAAGTATCTCGATGATCTGAGCGTCACGTCGCAACAGCTCGGTACGAGTGACTACTACCGCGCCGTTATGCAGCAAGACCGGCTCGATTATGTGCTGTCGCGGATCAGACTTCTTACGTGATCATCGTGCAACGTGGACGCTGTGTGAGTAAACGGTTAGCGGACTATCAGAAGTTAGTTAAAACGTAGCATCGAACTATGCGTGGGGTAGGGCCGCCTGTACACTTCAGGTAGATCTTGCACGATGGAGGTGTCCGATGACTATTGCAATCGCAATCAACGGAGAGGGGATGGGACACGCGGCGCGGTGCACCTGTCTGGCGCGTCGGCTGCAGCGTGACCACCGCGTGGTGATCTGGGCACCGCGCTCGGTGCTGGGTTTCCTGCGGCAGAACCTGCCTGATGCCAGCTTTCACCATCTGCCGCTTCTTGCGCTGACCAAGAAGAAGCACCGCATCTGCATGCTGCCAACGGTAACCCGCAACGCCGGTCTGGTGCTTTCCCTGCCGCGGGTTGTGCGCAAGCTGCAGCGCCAGTTGCAGCAGCAGGGCATTGAAGGAGTGATCTCGGACTACGAGCCGTTTCTCAGCCGTGCCGCTATAGCGCGCGGACTGCCGGTTGTTACCTTTTGTCACCAGGCGGTGCTCGACCGCTATCCGGATTTTTCGCCTGCCGGAATGACTGCGCGGCTGCTGAACCGTTTCATGATTCCGCTACGCGTCAGCCGAGTTGTCTCCAGTAGTTTCTTTGACGGTGACGTTGGTCCGCTTATCAGGGAGGAGCTGCTACGGCAGCCGCAGTTGCAGAATGGTCACGTAGTGGTGTACGCCTCCAGATCGATCCGTGCCGAGCTTTTGCCGGCGCTTGCAAAAAACCCGGGATTCGACTTCCGTCTGTTTCCCGACTCGTCGCGTGATTACGTTTCCGAGCTGACCAGCGCGCGAGCCATTATTGCACCGGCCGGGCATCAGACGCTCAGTGAAGCGCTGTGCCTTAACAAGCCGGTGCTGACGTTTCCGCAACCGGGACAGAATGAACAGCAACTCAACGCGCGCATGGCGGTTCGCACTGGCCGCGCTATGGCAGGGGACATCGCTAACGCCGCCGCCGATATCGCGCTTTTTCTCGAACGGCTTGACGTTTTTCCGTTTGACGCAGCCGACCCTGACGTACGCTTCCTGCTTCGCGACGATACCGAACGTGCAGCCGAGGTGATGACGCGCCTTCTGTCAGTGCGCTCCCCGGCGGACCGCTGGCCAAAGCGCTCTTCAAGCCCGGTCGGCGCTGCCGCATCGTTCTGAGGTCCCGCGGGTAGATTGTTCCTGTTTGCCCCGTTCTTCTGTGAGTCGTTGCCGGTATAGCTCGGACAGCGCATAAAAGGCGCGTTTGGGAAGGCGTTCGCGTGACAAGAGCCCCTTCAGATTGTAGAACGGGATCGGATTACCCGGGAACCAGCTGCAGAAGAAGTCGGCAAAAACCCACGGAGAGATGCCGCAGATGAAGGGCCGTTCCTCTATCAGCTGGCAGTACTGACGCATAAGACGCTCTTGATACTCCTCTGAATAGCTCTTGCCGCGGCGGACGCGTTCAGCTTTCCAGAGTCCGTCTGCTTCACTCCTGCCGGGCGCGGCGTCCGCGCCGAACTCGCTTATGACAATCGGCTTATGCGGGTGATAACGGCGGACCCGGTCCAGATGGCGTGCGGCATGTGCGGCTGCGCCGTAGTACCAGCCGTAGTACAGATTGAGCGAGATGAAATCCATCTGCTTCAGCGCCGAGCGTCGGCTGTCGAGCAGCCGTACGTTGTAGGTTGCTTCAGCCATGCTAACAGGGCGTGAGGGGTCGGCTTCGCGTGCAACCCGGCGCAACCAGGCGAACGGCCGGGCGCCGGAGCGAAACAGCGTGTAACACTCGTTGCCGATACTCCAGAACAGAATAGCGGGGTTGTTGCGGTCACGTTCGATGGTCTCCAGCAGTTCTCGCTGTGCATTGAGCATGAGCTCGCGCCGCCGCAGCTGATGCAGCCCGAAGGCACGCCACGGGAAATCTCTCGGGCGTCGATTTTCCTGTATCCACGAGGCAAAACCGAGCCCGGCCTGGTAGAGCGCAATTTCTTCACTGGCCCATATGCCGCGATCACGCAGTGCGCCAAGCTCGGCGGCAGCGTGAGGATAGTGAGCCAGGCGTACGTAATTGGCGTTCAGCCGCTGGACCCAATCCAGATCCTTATCGATCAGTTCCTGTGGCTGCGCCGCACCCCAGTGCGGATGATCTTCGTGACGCGAGATGCCGCGCAGAAATCGAAGGCGTCCATTGATCTCGATGCCGTCCGCGCAGACGCGCACTTCGCGGAACCCGAGCAGCAGTGAGACTTCGTCGGGCGCGCGGAGCGGTACAGATTGTGGTGCGTTACTGGTGCTGCTGAGGGTTAGCTTCAGCCTGTAGAGCCGCGGCGCGCCATCCTCGTAGCAGACAGGCTCGGTAACCGGCAGCGTGAACCGTGCAACGCTGATGCCGCCTGCGGTAGTGCCGATAGCGTCAGCCGACCGGGAATCCACGCTGTGACTCCCCTGAACTACCGCCCGTGAGCACTCGCAGCCGTCCGGGGCCCACAGAACAGCATCGAGCTGATAGCGCTGCTCATGTCGGTCCGTGCGCCGCTGGATCACAGTGCGGCACTGCACCGCGCGTTGTTCCCGGCGGCAGTCGGCCTCGACCTTAAGGATTGAGATTTCCGGCACACTCTCTATCGAAACCGGCCGGTAGATCCCTCCGTACGGATGCCAGCCCGGGTTATGCCGGAGCGCTGTGCGAGGCGGGAGACTTGTCCAGGTCAGTCGGTTGTCAACGCGCACCACTATTGTATTGACCGCACCCGAGGCACGCTGGAGCGCCGCGGTGACGTCGTAGCAGAATGGTGTATAACCCCCGCTGCGTGATCCCAGCTCAACCCCGTTGAGCCACACCGTGGAGTGCAGCAGTACAGCTTCAAATCGGAGTCTGAACCAGTGGTTGCTGTCGGAGTCCGGGGTCTGGAATCGCACCCGATACCACGCGACCCCATAGTAATCGCTGTGCTGCGATTGCGCACTGTTGAAGCAGTGTGGTACGAACACCGATTCGCAAAGACCGTCTGGCCACACAGCGTCTTCACCGCACTGCAAACCACGTTCCAGTCCGGTCTCTCGGGGATCGGTAGCGAAATCCCAGTGTCCACCCAGCGGTAGGCTGGCGCGGTTGGTACTGTCAAGTGACCCTGGATAGGGTAGATCATTCTCTATCAGAACGGTGACGCCATCGTACACTTCAACGCGAAACCCCGGACCGCAGGCTCCCTCGCCGGTTGGCAGCGTGGCAAAGTCAAGCCGCGGCGCGCAGAAGGACAGCCAGACCGCGGCTGCTAAAGCTATCGCGACACAGCAAAGTACGGCGACCAGTGTCACGGATACCACAGTGGGCACAAGCGACATCATGCGCCGCTAAGCCCGATCTCTTTCATGAAATTGATGCGCTTGCGGTTCTCGGTCTGGGAGTAACTCAGAAGATCGGTGCGGGTGATTATGCCGACCAGCCGGTCTCCGCAGACCACCGGCAGATGGCCGATGTTGTTGCCAAACACCAGTTCCTCTATCTGGCGCACTGTGTGCGTCGGCGCAGCGGTTATGGGGTTGCGGCTCATATAGGACTTCAACGGAGCCTTCATCTGATCCGTGCGCCGGCCCTTCATGATATCGCGCAGCGTAATCATGCCCACCAGCTTGCCTTGCGCGTCAACCACCGGCAGGCCGGAATGTTCGATGGCCTCGAGCTTCAGCGACGCCTGCAGCAATGACGCTGTCTCCTGAATGACCTCAACCGGGTGGCTCATGATCTGAGAGGCGGTAACCGCGGGCGCAAGCATCTCGTCGAGGCGTTCGAGCAGGTGGCGATAGACTTCGCGGCCGTCCTGGTTCTTCACCGTTGCCGAGGCAGCCGTTGGATGACCGCCGCCGCCAAAGTACTTCAGTATGCGGCTGAGATCAATCGTGCTCTTCTGATTGCGGCCAATGATCAAGGTTCGGTTCTTGCTGCAGAAATGGAATACGGCGAACAGGACGTCAGGTCCTTCGATCTCGAACACCTTCTCAACCACCGCACTGAGTCCCTCGCTTTCTTCTTTGATTTCGCGATAGCAGGTGATCACCTGGTGGCCGTGAATGGTGGTTTCGTTCAGCTGGTTGAGCACATCGTGAAACAGCGTAATCTGGTGTCTCGCCGCCAGGGGCTTCAGGAACGACTTGACCAGCTTGAGTGACGCACCACACCCCAGCAGATACGCCGCAACATCAAAATCTGTCTTTGTCACATTCTCGTGGGTGAAGTTTCCGGTATCGGCGTAAATCCCGCTCAGGGCAATAGTGGCGTGCTCTGCAGCAACGGCAACTCCGCGCTGCATGAGCTCCAACCCAATCTGGCTGGTATTTGCGCCGCACGGCAATTCGTGCACCACGGCGTTGGCAAAGCCCAAGTCGTCGGCGGGGTGATGATCGAAGATCTCGACTTCGTAGCTGTTGCCGGATATAAGATCCAGGTATTCCTTGACCCTGGCCGGTGTGCGGGTATCAACAATGACGATGCGCTCCACCGGTTGGTTGCGCAGCTCCTTGGGGTGCAGGAAATTGATATGGTGCTCGTACAGATTCTGAACCTTGCGCGCAACCGGATGGATGAATCGGCTCTTCACCGGCTCGTGATCGGGGAACAGGTAGCGGGCCAGTACAATCGAACCCAGGCAGTCCAGATCCATGTTACTGTGGCCGACGATGATCTTCATTGGGCGCTCCGCAACCATTGTAAACGGTATTGTCTACGGCACAAGCAGAACTTGATTGAGGACGGCGCTCAACGCTTGAGGTCTTCGCGCGGCGGTGAGAACAGGTCGAGTACGCGCACCGGTTTGTCTAGCGTCTTGACGCCGTGCGGCACGCCGCGCGGAATGTAGTAATAGTCTCCCGGGCTCAGTTCACGTGACTCATCGCCGATGGTCATCTCGATGCTTCCCTCGAGCACCAGACCCATCTGCTCGTTGGCCTCGTGGCTGTGGACAGGGAAGATCGCGCCCGGGGCAAAGCGGTATTCCAGAAACTGGAACCCCGGTGCATTGAAGATGCCACGCTGAACGCCGTTTTCGAGCGTCTCCGAGTGAAGATCGTGAACGGTGAAGAAGGAAGGGATTTCGTTTGACTTCATAATACCTGTACGATAGCGCCGATTCACGCTGTGCGCAAGAGTAAACGTGGCTGTCGGCGGTGGCGATGCCGGGTTTCCGCGGCCGATTCCGGGGTTCCGCGAAGTCCCTCTGTATCGTACTTGAAAAATGGAAGACAGTCTTCCATTTTTCAAGTACGATACGTAGTCTATCTGCTACCCCGAGCTCTTTGCGGGCCGGCCGAAGTTGGGACTCGACCACAGAAACAGGACAGCCAGAAGCATGTAGCCCCCCAGCACCAGGAATCCCGCCCATCCCAGACCGTAGTCGCCGGCCACGCCGAGCATCGCCGGTGCCGCGCCGGCACCCAGACCCACGCCAACGGTGATGATAATCGAGTAGGTGATGTTGCGGAATCGGGGATCACCGATGCGCGCCATCGATGACAGGGTGGCGGGAAACAGCGCGGTCAGCAGCGCCGGCTGTGCTATTACAATCAGCGACAGGAGCGCCCCGCGCGCGAAACCGAGCAGAGCGGTGAAGACCGCCGAGAAGAGCAGCACAAATATGATCGTACGCCTGCGACCCAGGCGGTTTATCAAGGCACCCGCAAACAGCAGCAGCACGATGCCGGAGACCCGCGATCCGGCCAGCAGCAGGTTGACATGTTCTACCGGCAGACTGTGGTCCGCGACCAGGTACGAAGGCAGAATCGAGTAGACGCCGTGCATGCCGGCCAGCGCTGCCGACAGAATCGCCATTGCAAGCAGAGTGTTGCGAAGCCGCAGAATCGAACCAACGGTACCGAGTTTGGGGGCTTCGCCTCGGCCGCTACCCGGGACACCCCAGCGCAGAAATGCCAGGGCAACAATGCCGGTCAGCACAGAGAATCCCGCGAGCACGCCTCGGCGGCCAATCAGCGGGTTGAACGCCAGCACGGTAAGCGGTGCCAGCAACAGCGCCAGATTGGGCCCCAATTCGTGGAATGCAAACGCAGTATTACGGTGCTTGAGGTCGATTTTTTCGTTGATCATGACCATCCCGGATGGTGGATAGGCTCCAGCGCCGATACCGATAAGGCCCATGCTGGATGCCACCATCCAAAGCCGCGAAGCCATCGCCGCAAGCGCTAGGCCCAGGCTGATTGCAGTGAGCGCGGCAACAATGGTCAGGCCGTGGCCAAACCGCGCCGCTACAAAGCCAGAAGCAAGCATTGTCACCCCGTAGCCAACGCTGACCAGCAGGAACAGCGATCCCACGGTAGAAAGACGGAAGCCCATCTCGGATTGCAGCACCGGCATCAGCGGTGCAAATACAATGCGGCCCGCCATCGAGCAGAAGACGGTCAGCACCAGGAGAGTCATCATTAGAAGCGGGCGTGTTTGATGGTGTGGGGTCATGATTTTCTTTGATTATACTGCTATTCTCGTGCTGAACAACATCACCGTTGCAGCTTAGCGGCTACCACGCCGCAATCGTGGAGCTTTTTCCCGCAGTCATAGGCTATCATAGAGCACGGTCAGGTGGTGGGAGTGAGACGTGAACCAGTTTGCAGAGCTGCGCAGCCAGATATACATCCAACACGCCGCGGATGAGCCACAGGGCTATCGACGCCTGGCGTTGGCACTTACCGGGGAGCGGCAACCGCTCGATCCGGTGCTGGACGCCATGGCGCGGCTGTCCGCTCACGCGCACGGTAATGCCGACACGGCCGTGCTGGAAGCTGAGCTGCGGGCGTGCCTGAATGTGTCGCCCTACTTGAACCGCTATCTGGCGGATGCCATCCGCAACCGCCATGATCTGGAAGATGCGTTGCGCCGGCACGGCTCGGA
>REDW01000031.1 GCA_007693325.1 Spirochaetaceae bacterium | reverse complement strand
ATTGTGCTGCGCGAGAGCCGGATCGTTACCTACAAACCCAGTTTCCGCTCGCCGCTCTACCCGTGGCTGCAGATTATCGGCGGGATCGCGTTTACGGTGCTGATCTTTGAGATGGGCATCGTGTCGCTGCTGATCACGCTGCTGCTGATCGTGATCGGGTTTCTGGTCTACCTGTTCTACGGCAAGCGCAAGAGCAATGCCGAGTTTGCACTGATGCACCTGGTGCAGCGCGTCTTCAATGAGATGCCGTTCCTGGAGAACCGCAAGATTACCACCAACCAGCTGGAGTCCGAGCTGCGCCATATCATCCACGATCGTGACCAGGTTATTGAAGACGAGTTCGACCGCCTGGTGCACAGCGCAACGGTACTCGATCTGCAGGGGCCTCTTTCCGATGCGCAGTTTTTTGTCCAGGTGGCTGAAGCCTCTGCCGAACTCATCGGTCTGCCTGCTGAACGCATCGAGCAGCTGCTGCGCCAGCGCGAACAGCTCAGCTCAACGGTGCTCAGCGACCTCCTGGCGGTGCCGCATATCGTCATACCAGGAGAGCAGAAGCTCTCAATCCTGGTGGCGCGGATCAAGCACGGTGTCAGCTTTGCCGGATCCAACGCCAACGTGCGCGCGGTCTTCGTTATCTTTGGTACCAGGGACCATCGCAACCTGCACCTCAAGACCCTCGCCTCGATTGCGCAGATCGCGTATCATCCATCGTTTGAGAAGCTGTGGATTGGCGCCGCATCCAACGATGACCTGCGCAACATCCTGCTGCTCGGTGAACGCAAACGGTAGCGCGCAAGACAATCCACTATCGATGTCCAACCGGAATAAACCTGCCGGACAGCCGGCACAGCCGGCTGCGCCGCTGGAGCGCTAAGATCTGAAGAATTCGGCCACCTTGCTCAACGGGGCTGTCCAGTCCGATGTCAGCGGGGTGACCGCTACAACCCGGTCTACCGCAAAGGCGTAGACGTCATCCTCAGGGGAGAATTGTGTCGGGTCTACCTCGATGGTCAGCAGCGACGCCTTGAGCGGTGTGTCGGCCGCGGGCTTGTCGATCCTGAATTGCAGGTAACGGTTCTGCGCCAGCTGTGTCACGCGCTCTTCTGTTCCCGGCGGGCAGGGATCCGGGACATCGATCTTCAGAACGTCAAAGGGTAGACCGTCAGTCCCCGGTCTGTCGCTTGCCAGGTACTCGAGCACGCGCTTGACCCACGATCCGAGAACGCGTCTTGCATCGCTCCAGTCCAGATCGCCGTACACAAAGTGGTGTTCCGTGCCTGTCTGGCGTGACACAGCGATAGCGGGAATACCGTGTATCGCCGCTTCAAACGCGGCGCCAACCGTACCCGACGCACCGATATCGGTCGAGAGATTCTCACCGTAGTTGATGCCCGACACAACCAGATCGGGCAACCCGTCCGGGCAGAGAACCGCCAGCGCGTGCTGCACAACCAGCGCCGGAGATGCGTCAATGTGCCACGCGCGCACCCCGTTGACGGCCTGCCGCAGGCCGAGATCGATAGCGTGAAACGTATCTTCGCGGTTCCCTGTCATTGCGCGACCGCTGGCGGTCTGCTGCCGCGTAGGCGCGGCCACCAACACGTCTGCAAACGGTTGGACCGCTTCAACGGCCGCCAGCAGTCCCGGAGAGTGAATCCCATCGTCGTTTACTATCAGAACCCGCGGCACAGACACTCAATTGATCCTCTTGCGAACGTAGGAGCTGGTGTAATCGATCACCGTTACCGCGATCACCACCGTCAGCAGTGCCATACCGACTATCGGCCAACGGCGGAACTGCAGCGCTTGCAGCAGGATTACTCCAATGCCGCCGGCGCCGACAAGCCCCAGCACGGTGGCGTTGCGCAGGTTCAGCTCAAAACGGTACAACGCGGTGGCAACGAATTCCGGCACAACCTGTGGCAGAATCGCGTATAGAAAGACCTCCGCCTGGTTGCCGCCAGTGGCTTCCAGCGCTTCAATCGGGCCACGGTCGATATTCTCCACAATTTCGGCGTTCAGCTTGCCGAGCATTCCCACCGAGTTCAGTCCGATAGCCATTACTCCCGCGAGCGCTCCGGGGCCGTAAGATGCAACAAAGAAGATTCCCAGAACCAGCTCCGGGAAGGCCCGGATCCCGTTCAACAGCTGTTTGAAAGCCCAGACCACCGGATCGGGGGTCCCGAGATTCTTTGCCGCCAAAAAGCTGATCGGCAGCGTGAGCAGCGCCGCGACCGTAGTGCCGATAATCGCAATCTGGATTGACTCTATCATGGCCGCTACGGAGCGGCCGAGATAGTTCCAATCCGGGGGAAACATGGCGCCGATAATTCTGCCGATTGTACCAACGCCCCGTCCGATCCGTTCGAGATCGACATCCATCCCGCGGGCCGACCATATCACAACCGCAACGATGACAATCAGATTACCGCTGATCCGGATTCTTCTGAGTGTTCTGTCCCTGGAACTCATACCAGGCGCTCCCGCAGCCGCGTGCTGGCGTAGTCTATGATTACCACCAGCACAAAGGTTACGAATATCGTTGTTGCGGCGTTCTGGTAGCGGAAGAGGTCCAGCGACGTGCGGAGCACGGCCCCGATTCCGCCGGCCCCCACAAGGCCCAGCACCGTAGAGGCTCTAATGTTGATCTCGAACACGTAGAGCGTGTAGCTACTGAACGCGGGTAG
>REDW01000090.1 GCA_007693325.1 Spirochaetaceae bacterium | reverse complement strand
TTTCGGATTCCGAACGCTGCAGCTTCCCTTCCCGCTTCCGCCGGGCAAGCGTCCTTAATGCGATACTTGCAAACCCGGCCAGTTTGGTGGGAGGTATGTCAATCGCTTCGCTCAGGTGCTCGAACGATTTCATCGAAAGGCCGTCTTTGAGACGGGCGATTACCCCTTCGGTGCTGTTCAGCCGAAGCCCGAGAGACTTTCCAAAGCCCGCTTCCAGCTCCGGAAACTTCATCTCGATCACCTGACTTGTCAACGGAGCAAACCCGTCGCGGGACCAATAGAAGAGCGCTCTATACTCCTCAGTATTGATCTGCTTCACCGTTTGGCGTGAGCCTCGTTTTTCCTGTTTCTGCTTGATCCCTGGCATACTGAACTCCTCTGCCATACTGCACTATAGAATACGCCATGTGGCGGAGTCCGTCAATTGGCAGTATCGCCAGATCTCGCGATGTGGTTGGGGAAAAACGCGACAACCGGGCGAGAAACGTCAATCACCCCTCCAGCATCGTTTTCAAGGCACCCAGGCGCTCGCGCCAGTACGCCTTCTTCGCCGCAGCAGTATCCCCGTCGGGCAACTTCTCGTGCTGCAGCGAGACTCCGGTCCTGGCGTTGCCCTTGTCCGTCAACCAGACCGCGATTCGGGTACCGTCTTCGCACTCCGCGCGAAACGATTTCGGCGGACTCACCGTTGTGGGCACGATCGTCGCATTGGGCAACCATTGGGCCCGCTTGGACGCATCGGCGAACGCATCGTACACCGCATTCGGGAGCACACCGATCGACTTGCTTGCGTTCGCGGCGAAGGTTCCGTCCGCGGACTGTCCCGGTTTGCGCATCCCGCGCGCCTGCTCGTACCCGACGGTGATTGTTTGTGCCCACCACTCGTCGATTGCGCGTTCCTCGACCAGCCGGCGGGCGATCTCGGCATGCGAATGAGCCGTTCCACCCCACGTGTCGAGCAGCTCGAACCACGCCTCCCACGAACGATTAGTCTTTGCGGCGAGGGCTTCGTCGGAGATCCGCTGTCCGGAGACGGCGATCACCTGAGATTTTTTCTGCGACATGTCAACCTCCTGATCAGTTCGTGGGCGTGGCTTCGACCAGCGTCTTCAACGCCATCAATCGCTGGTCCCACTGTCGTTCGAGCGATGTGATCCATTCCCGCGCCGTTTCGAGTGTCGACACATCGAGAGTGACCCGCGTTTCGCGCCCCACCGGTTGGAGGCGCAGAATCTGTGCGTCCACCAGCACCTGAATCTGCCGGCGCGCACCCTGACGAGTGAGCCCGAGGTCCTCTGACAGTGTACTGATGGTGTGATGGGACTCGCTCGAAAGTCGCTGCACGATGCGAAGGCGCAACGGATCGCCGAGCGCCTTGAACACGCGAGATTCCGTCATGAAACACCGGCCTCGATCGTTCGAAGGCACATCTCGAGTCGACGCATCATTGGATCCCATCCTTCGGCGTTCTCCTCGAAACAGCGAGTGGCTATCTCCGCCGGGAGCGAGGCGAAACCCGATTCGGTCATCGTCACCGTGCAGCGTCCAGTCGCCTCTTCCACGATGCGAAACTCCACAAGGGTGGTTTGCACCGAACGAACGTCGCCTTCGAAATTCCCGCTCCCGGGCACCCAACGGAACGCGAAATAGGAACACGGAACCGCATCCACGATCAGGATGCGGCTGCGGCCGTCGTCACCGAAATCGAGAATCGGCTGTTCGCCTTTCTCGTAGGTTCCTTCCACCCGCTCTGGAAACCATGACACAACCCGCTCGGGGTGTGCGATGGCGTCATATATTGACTCTTTCGTCGCCTGAATGACGACGGAACGTTGGATGATATCCTGCATAAGCCCCTCCTGCGATACCCGGAAGTACCAGTTATCCGAAGAATACTGCGCCGCCCGATAAAATGCAACAATCTTGTTGCCTTTTTGGTACTCGGCGCCCGCGATCGGCGTGAGCGGAAACCTTGACCGGGACAAACATGAGTGTTACACTCATGTTGAGTTGACTAACTCACGCTTGTTAATAGAGTTTGTGAGTCGGCGATTCCGGGCGAGCCCGGAGAAGGAGAGAACGTCATGCGGAATTTCACGCGAATCGCGAGTATTGCCATTGGGCTGATGCTGGTCACGGCCGGCTTGTCTGCCGTGGGGGTAGCCGAAGACCTCCGCTCCATCGACGCACCGCGGTATGAGGTGTGGGCAATGGACCAGAGCACGAACATCATACACATCATCGAGCCGGTCTACGCAGGCGGGTCGGTGAGTTTTGAGGTGACCGACCGGATTGAGTTTGACGAGCGGGTGGTTCGTCCGCACATGATCGATTTCACCTCGGACCATCGATACGCCTTCGTTGCCAATACGGTGTCCGGCAACGTTGCGGTGATCCGTACCGCTGACCGCGAGGTGATCGACGTAATCAGCACCGGACCGGGAACCCACATGGCCGCCGTGGCCCCCGGCGATCGGGTGGTGCATGTGGACGTGATTGAAGACGGCACGGTGGTAGAGATCAACCTTGACCTGGCCAACGAGCGGTTCACCATTGGACGAACGCTGGAGATCAACCGCGACCCCGCGGTTCTGGCGCTGGCCGACCGCTTCTCACAAGATGAAGACGGCCGCCCGATCACGCGACCGATCTGCCACGACTACACCGCCGATGGTCGCTACGCGTACATCACGCTCGGGCCCGGCCTTGGCGACGGCGGTCTTGTGGTTCTGGACACGGACCGCTTCGCGGTTGCAAAGGCCTTCCCTCCGGACGAGGTAGCGGTCAACTGCGGTACGATCCTCTCGCCCGACGGAAGCAAGATGTACGTCAACGGCGGGTCGCTGGAAGTGGGGCACTGGTACGTGTTTGACACGGACACCCACGAGTTGACCCACAGCGATCCGCGCAACAGCTTTGGCTACGACGCCCACGGCGTGGCGCTGACACCCGACGGCAGCGAGCTCTGGATGGTCAACCGTGCATCGAGCAACGCGATCATTGTGGATCCGTCCACCGATACGGTGATCGACTACGTGCCCTTCGTTGGCGAGTCGCCCGACATTCTCGCAATCTCGCCTGAGGGGCGCTTTGCCTTCATCACCCTGCGTGGCCCCGAACCCTTGAGCGGGCCGCACGCGATCCGTGGATCCTCACCGGGAGTGGCAGTGGTTGATGTGGCCGGCCGCAAGCTGACGACCATCCTGCTGCCGGAACCGGACCTCGCGGCGAGCGACTTTCACGGGATCGGGATCCGCCCGCTGGATTGAGCGGGGGTTCGCGCGATACGCTGGGAGGGGTAGCGGCGAACGCCACGCCCCTACCCCAGCAGGAACAAGGTGCTCAGGCCAAGGTAGATGCTCACTCCGGTGATGTCGGTGATGGTGGTCAGCACTGGGCCGGTCATCATGGCGGGGTCGCGACCAAGCCGTTTGATGGCAAAGGGGATGGTGCCGCCGATCACTCCGGCAACGAGTACGTTGACGCCGAGGGCAAACCCCGCAATGGCACCGATCCTGGGGTCCCGCTGCCACACGAACGCGATGACCGAGAAGAGCGCTCCAAGAACCAATCCGTTTACCAGTCCAATAGTCAGCTCCTTCCTGATCGCACGCCAGAAGTCGCGCAGCCGAACCTCCCCGAGCGCGATGGCCCGGATGGCAACCGAGAGCGACTGGATTCCGACGTTCCCGCCCATGTCGGTGATCATGGGAAGAAAGGCTGCCAGAATTGCGATCGCGGCGATCGTTTCCTCGAACCCCGTGATAACCACCACGGCGCCGAGGTTCAGGAATACGTTCAGAGCCATCCATGGCAACCGCAGTCGAACGGCGCGCATTGGCGTGGTGAAGAACGATTCATCGGCGGAGCCGGCGTTGACCCGTGCGAGCTGGTCGGCCACCTGGTTCGAGAGAATGTCGATTGCGTCGTCAAAGGTAATCACCCCGGCAACGGTGCCCCGATCGTCGAGCACCGGGATCATGGTGAAGCGGCGGTTGCGCAGGAGCTGCGCCGCCTCCACGGCGGAATCCGTCACCGACACTGCGACCACCGCCGGATTCATTGCCCGCGACAGCGGAAGCGTCGGATCGAGTCGAATCAGGTCGCGGATGGACACAACCCCAACCGGCTTGTTGTGCTCGTCGATGACGTAGATGTAGGTTGCCCGTTCGATCTCCGGCGGCGCCGAACGAAGCGCGCTCAGAGTCTGGCCGACCGAATGGTCGAGCCCGATCGAGACGAACCGACCGGTCATGTGCGCCCCGGCGCTCCCGGCGGGGTAGCCGAGCAGGTGGTCGATCTCGCGCCGCACATCCTGGTCCACCACCTGCAGCAGCGAGTCGCGGTCGTCGGACGGCACCTGCTGAACGATATCCACCGCGTGGTCGACCGGAACCGCCGACAGAAGCGGGCCCGCTGCCGAGCGCTCCATGCTCAACAGCAAACGCGATGCATACTCGGGCGGTAGCTGACTCAGGATTCGGCCCGCGCGGTAGCGCTCGACGGTGAACAGAAACGGTATCACCTGCTCGGGTGGCGCTTCCCGCAGTACCTGGGCGATACGTGTGCTGGACAGCGACGCCGATGCGGCCTCCGCTGCCGGCAGGTCGGACGATACCAGCGCCGCGTGCAGGCGACGGTGCAGTTCGTCGATAGCTTCCGGATCAAGCAGCATATGTGTGTTCCCCCCGCGACACGGTAGCGTGCTGGAACGAATCCTGCAAGCCGATACCCAGATCCGATCCTGATCAACCTCGTCCCGATTCCCGTTGTGTCGAATTCGTACGCTCCCGTTCGACCAGAGGGTACAGAACCAAAGGAGAAAGGAGACACACATGAAGGTCATGGTATTCGTCAAGGCGAGCACGGAATCGGAAGCCGGGGTCATGCCCGATGAGAAACTCCTGACCGAGATGGGACGCTACAACCAGCGGCTGGTCGATGCGGGAATTCTCCTCGACGGCGACGGGTTGCGCCCGAGTTCGGCCGGCGTTCGGATTCGGTTTTCCGGGAGCAATCGCAGCGTGGTGGACGGGCCCTTTGCCGAAGCGAAGGAGCTGGTTGCCGGGTACTGGGTCTGGAATGTCAACTCCATGCCGCAGGCGATCGACTGGGCAAAGCAGTGTCCGTTCGAAGACGGCGAGATCGAGCTTCGTCCCTATTTTGAACCGGACGATCTGGGCGAGGCCTTCACCCCGGAACTGCGCATGGAGGAAAAGGCGATGAGCCGAAAGGCGGCGGCGAACCGGAAGCGGCAGAAGAGCAGATGAAGTACCTCTGTCTGGGATACTATACCGTTGACGGACGGGACCGATTAACGCGTGACGAGTATGCTGCGATTGTAGCCCGCTGCGGACCGCTGGACGCGGAGTTGCGCGGGTGCGGAAAGGCCGGGGTTGTGGCAAGCCTGGTGGAACACGAGGTTGTCACGCTGCGCACGCGCGCGGGTGAGCTGTCGGCTACCGACGGCCCCTACGTGGAGTCGAAGGAGCAGGTTGGTTCGTTTCTGATCGTTGAAGCGTCCGACCTGAATGACGCGGTACGGATCGCGTCCCGGCACCCGGCCGCCCGCCTCGGCGAGGAGCTCGGGTGGGCGCTGGAGGTCCGGCCAATCGGCCATCTGGAGGAGTACCGGCGCGACGGTGGAATACGGTAGCGACACCAGCACACCCGGCGATACACGGTCGCTCGTGGAATCGGTCTACCGCTCGGAGTCGCGCCGGGTGCTGGCAACCCTCGTTCGCCTGCTGGGTGATCTTGAGCTTGCCGAAGAGGCCCTGCAGGAGGCATTTCGCGCCGCCCTTGAACAGTGGCCCGCCGGAGGGCTTCCTGGCAATCCGCGCGCATGGCTCGTCTCCACCGGCCGGTTCAAGGCAATCGACGCGTTGCGCAGGCGCTCCCGAATCGACTACTGGGACGGCGAACGGCTGGAAGCGATGTCCGCAGCGCCGGCGGGGAATGCCGAGATGGAACGCGCGATAGAGTACATTCCCGATGACCAGCTCCGACTGGTCTTCATCTGTTGCCATCCCGAACTCTCTCAGGACGCGCAGGTGGCGCTGACTCTTCGGGAGGTGTGCGACCTGACCACCGAGGAGATCGCTCACGCCTTCCTGGTGCGGGCATCCACCGTCGCGCAGCGGATCGTTCGCGCCAAGGCGACGCTTCGCGCCAGGAAGCTCGCGGTTGAGCTTCCATCAGCCCAGGAACTTCCCCACCGCATCGACGCGGTGCTGCGAACGATCTACCTGGTGTTCAACGAGGGCTACGCAGCTTCAGGGGGAACACGACTGATTCGCACGGATCTCACCGGTGAGGCGATTCGCCTCGGCCGTCTCGTCGTGGAACTGCTGCCCGATTCCGAGACGTACGGACTTCTGGCGCTCATGCTTCTGCAGGACTCTCGTCGTGAAGCGCGAGTCACGGATGACGGCGACGTCGTCCTCCTCGAGGACCAGGATCGGTCGCGATGGAACCGGAATCAGATTCAGGAAGGGCTGGAACTGGTGAAGCGGGCTGTTGCGTCGGGTACGGTTGGAGGATACACGGTGCAGGCGGCAATAGCTGCGGAACACGCAGCAGCCGCGGACTACACCGCAACCCGATGGGAACGCATCGTCGCGCTCTACGATCTGCTGCTGCGCATCGAGCCCACCCCGGTGGTTGAGTTGAACCGCGCGGTTGCGGTGGGCATGCGCGACGGTGCCGAAGAGGGCCTGCGCCTCGTGGAGGAGATCCTCGCTCGGGGCGACTTGAGCGATTTCCACCTGCTGCACGCCGCCCGCGCCGATCTCTGCCGACGTGCCGGTCTGCGCGAACAGGCGCACCACTCCTACCGGAGAGCCCTCGAGCTCGCCGGTCAGGAGCCCGAGCGCCGGTTCCTGCAACGCAGGATGCGGGAGATGGAGTAAACACACGTCGCAGAACGCGATCCGTCGGCGCACATCACCTGTCTCATGAGTTCTCCTTCCGCGGTTCCCGCGACCGCTCAGAGGTCGAGTTGACGCACCGGCCTCACCTCGATGCTCCCCACCCGCGCCGGAGGAATGCGAGCAGCGATCTCGAGGGCTTCTTCCTTTGTGGCAGCTTCCGGGCCGCGATCGATCTGGAACCATGAGATTCCCTGACCCCGGGGGCATAATCATCGCGCAAGCCGAGCCGCTACTCGCGAGCGACATTGGGCCACAGGAGGCGGAGGAGTTCCTGCTCAAACGCCTGCAGGACGAACGCTGTTTCGTACGTGTTGTTGAGTTCAACGGAGGTGAAATCGCGGGCTGTACCGTGTCGGAGATTCAGGAGAGGCCGGCGTCCCTGTTCAGCCACCAGCAGTCAGTTCTCTACCTGGCACAGATCGTCGTGGCCCCTCAACAGGGTAAGCGGGGCGTCGGCCGTCACCTGATCGAAGACCTCTTCGCGGTGGCGAACGCTCACGCGATCACTCGTGTTGAACTCAACGTGTGGGAGTTCGAGGGGAACGCTCAGCAGTTCTTTCTCCGCAACGGCTTTCGCGACTTCGGCTACCGGATAGCACACAACGTCGCGGGTTCACGATGAGGCGACAACGAACTCTTCGGTCGGCTCATATTGGAAATCAACCAGACGGGGTTTCGGGCGGCCTACGACGGGTTTGACGTTTCCACCGTTGCAGCATACGACCAGGCCGACCGCACGCGGCTGCTGTCTGACGCCGGCATCATCCGTAATCGGCTCAAGGTTGATGCCGGCGGCGAGATCACCGGCGAGTTTCTGATGAGCATCGGCTACCTTCCCGGCGCCCACGCGAAAGAGTGTCCGATTCACGCCGAGATCCTCCGGCACCGACCGATGTGGGCGCAGAACAGCTGAACGCACACAACAGCGGATACTCTATCTGCCATGAACCACGATTCACCGTCACGGTTTCCCCACCCGCTTCTCTATCATCTCCGCCAGGTCTCGCGCGGTGATCGGCGCACAGCCCTCGTAGTGGTTGTTTATCGACAGGATGGCGAACATCTTGCCCACCAGCGACGCAACCATCCCGGCGATCTTCTCCTTCTCCTGGTCGCGCGGCTCGACCACCCGGTCCCACTGGTTACCGGTCTTCTCTTCGATCTGCTTGCGGTCGCCACCCATCAGACGGATCACCGTTCGGTCGTGCTGGTGGATGATATCGCGATGCTGCTGGTACACCTCCCAGATGTTGGGCATGTAGAGCTTCTGGCTGAAGACGTGAGCGGTCTTGTGCTGCGCGAGAAACCAGAACCAGTCGGCGCCGAGGTAGTTCTTGTTGCGCGGCTCGATTGCGTACGGCAGCCCAATCGGCAGCTGCCGCAGAAAGCCCCCCATTCGCTCCATGAACTGTTGGGGACCGGCCATCTTCTGTTTGTTGAGGTACTCGAACTCGAACATAATCGCATCGATCCGCGGCAACAACGGCTCGATCGACTCGAGGAACTGCATGAACCGGTCTTTTGACAGAAAGGTCGGATTGAACTCGAGAGGATCGCTCTTTTTCTTCTGCCGGTGATGGGTCAGCGTGATCTCCTGGGGAACCTTGCAGGTGAATGAGAAGCTCTCAGGCACAGCCGCGGCGTACTCCAGCACCGAACGCTTGTCGGGAATACGGTAGAACCAGGAGTCGATCTCCACGGTGCCAAAGTGCCGCGCGTATTCGCCAAGGTAGTCCGCGGCGCGCGGCTGGACCCGTGAATAGACGAGTGGCACCCAGCTATCGTAGTTCCACGAGCAGGTCCCGATCCGGTATCGCGGGTTGTTCATGCGGTGAATAGTAGGAGAAGCAATCCCGGACCGCAAGCCCACAAGCCCGCAGCCGACGATCGGGGCTGCCGGGTGTCTGGCCGGTCGAGGACACCACACCCGACCGGCAAAGCATTGCGGACCGAGGGCATCCCGGCTATGACGGCTCGGCCGGCTGAATGGTCCCGCCGTTACTCCCGGCCTCACCGGGCCTCCACGCGCGCGCCCTCTTCAATCTCGGAGGCGGGGTGCACAATCACAACCTCGCCTTCGGAAAGACCATCGAGGACCTGCGCCGCCAGTCCGGCCTGGCGGCCGATCGTGACCGCCCGGCGGACAGCGCGGCCCTCTTCTATCACAAACGCCGCCCAGCCCTCATCGGTGCGGAACAGGGCACCGGTGGGAACCTGCAGCGCATCGTCGTCCTGCCAGACGATAAACCGCGCCAGCACGCGATAGCCGGAACCGAGGCCTTCGCGCATGGGCGAGGGTGAGAGCAGCTCGGCGGTAACCATGACCCGCCGCTCCTCAACACCGAGGGCGGACACCACCACGCGGCCCTGCCGCTCTACGCGGCTGACAACCGCCTCAAGAGTATCCTCTCCGCCCCACTGCTCGATCTCTACGTGCATACCAGGTGCCAGACGCACGGCGTCGCGCGAGAGCACTTCAACCTGCACCTCCAGCAGGTCGGTATCGCCGATGTCGATCAATGGTTCGCCCGGATTGACCGGACCTTCGCTGCGCCGGTGGACCACCAGCACCCGCCCGGAAGCCGGAGCCCTCAGGCTACGGACCGCGGCCGGCCGCCGTTCACGCTCCCCAGCGGGCGAGGCTGCCGCGCGTGCGGCGGCAAGCTCTGCGCTGGCGACGTTGCGCGCGGCCAGCGCGCGGGCGGCCTCGGTCTGCGCCTGATCAAGCTGGCGTTCGGTGGCCGAACCGGCAGCTGCAAGCCGCGCTACCCGCTCGCGCTCCCGCCCAGCCTGCTCAGCCACAACGGTGGCCTGCTCCAGCGAGGCTTCGGCCGCTTGCACGCGCGCGGCGGCCTCCTCGGCACGGCGCGGGTCGAGCATCGCCGAAGGCGGTTCCTCCAGCTCTACAAGTGGCTGGCCCGCTTGCACCGCGTCACCCGGCTCCAGGCTGATCCGGCGGGCAAATGCAGCCACCGGCGCGGAGACGGTGTAGTACTGTTTGACGGAGGTCTCCCCCTCTTCCTCCACGGTCACCCGCAGGGTATCCCTCTGGACAACAGCGGTCTCAACCGGAAACGGCGCGGGCAGGAACCCATAGACAACGGCCGCGAGAACGAGCAGCGCTGCGGCACCCAGTAAGAGCTGTTTGCGTGTTGGCTTGATCATCACTCCCTCGTCTTGAGAACCCCTACCAGGTCCAGTCTGTTCAATCTGCGCCTGACCAGCAGCGCCGACAGCAGCGCCGCAATCAGTACTACGGTTGCCGCCAGCGCAAAGGTACCGCCTCTGAGAATGACCGGAAAGTGGAACATCTCGGTCTGCAGTGACTCGGCCGAGACCGCACTGAGAACCGCCCCCATACCAAAGCCCAGAGGTATTGCCACAAGCACCAGCACGGCCATCTCGCCCAGCAGAATATAGGCGATCTCGCCGCGGGTAAAGCCGAGTACCCGCATGCTGGCAAGCTCACGGTCGCGCTCCGAGAGCGAGATACGCACACTGTTGTAGACTACTCCAAGCGCAACCACGCCGGCAAACAGGCTCAGGATGAAAGTAAACACCAGCAGAGTCTCGGCGGCAGTGTCCATGTAGGCGGCAATGGCGCGGTCTCGAGAGACGATGCTCGCCACAGCCGGCCGGTTCTGCAGAGCACGCATCAGTTCCGCTTCGTGGCGCTCGTCTATCAGCAGAAAAGCTCCCGAGACAGCGGCTCCCTGGCCGGCGAGACGGTTTGCCGCCTCCATGCTCATGTAAGCGCCCACTCCGAGAAACTGCTCAGCGAGTCCGACAATCGGCACGCGCCGTTCGTAGCGCCGCCCCTCCATCACCTCCACGGTCAGCTGCTCGCCGGGCCGCACCTCCAGGATATCGGCCAGGTTCTGTGTCAGCAGCAGCCCTTCGGCCGGAATCGATAACGGCTGCAGGTCGGCGTCGATTACGCGCCGCAGGTAGGGGTCCGGAGGGAAGCCTTCGATCACGGTATGGTAGCTGCGGTGACCGTTCTTCAGGCGCACCGGGAAGGACCGCAACGGTTCAGCATACAGCACCCCCGGCAGACTGCGCAGCTCATGAATCGCCGAGAGCGAGGTCGGCTCCGCAAAGGTCACCGTGTAGTCCTGGCGCTGGGCGAGGCCGTACTGAACCTGGATGATGTGTTCAAAGACATCACCCCAGAACAGCCCCATCACCAGGATGGCGCAGGCGCTGGCGATCCCAACCACGGTCAGAGAAGCCTTGATCCACTGGCGCTCGAGGTTGCGCAGTATGATACGGGTCGGCTGGTCAAGCAGCCGCTGCAGCCCGAGCCTCTCGAAGATTGTAGGACGGTAAGTCGCGGGCGGTGCGGGCCGCATCGCCTCTGCGGGCGGCAGCCGCAGGGCCCGCTGGGCCGCCAGTACGGCACCTGTGAGTGACGCGCCACCGGTCAACGCCGCCGCGGTAAGCACCACCGGCCAGTCGAGGCGGTACACCAGAAAGGGGAAGTGGAAGAACTCCAGATAGAGCTCCGCCATCGCCCGACCCATCCAGACACCCAGCCCCGTGCCCAGCGCCGCGCCGGCGAGCGCAATCACCAGCACCATCTTGACGTAGTGCAGCGCTACGGCGAGGTCGCGATAACCAAACGCTTTCAGAACCGCAATCTGTTCGCGCTGCAGGCTAATCTGCCGCCGGACTACAATATTGAGCAGGAAGGCCGCCACCGCCAGGACAATCAGCGGCAGCATAAACGCCATAATCTCCAGCTGATTGAGCTCCTCCGAGATCAGGTTGTGAGAAATCTGATCCTGGCGCCCGTAGGCTCCCTGGCTTCCGTAGGGTGCCAGAAGCAGATCCAGCCGCTCGATCACCGCCTGCAGGCGCGCACCGGGTGCGAGCGTGAAGCTGACATCGTTGAAGGCTCCCTGCATGCCGTAAGCCGCGGCAAGGGCGCTGTGGCCCATCCACAACACCCCGAAACGCTCAGGATCAGGAAAGAGCATGCCCGGCTGGACCTGGTAGAGAAACTCGGGCGACAGCGCAATTCCAACTACCGTCAGCGTGCGGCGGCGGCCGCTGATGATGGCGGTCAGCGTATCACCGAGGCGCAGGCCGTGGGTCTCGGCAAAGACCTCGTTCAGGACCACCTCGTCTTCGCGGCCGTGCCTGACCAGGCGTCCCTCGCGTATGAACAGCCGGTTCAGAACCGGTTGTCCTGCTTCCGGAATCGAGACAATTTGCCCGCTGACCGGTTGGTCAAAGCCCGCTATCTCCAGGTTCACCACCGCTGAAACCCGTGTTTGCACCTGATTGACGCCGGGAACCTCCTGCAGCCGTTCGGCGAGGCCCTGCGGCGCCCGCCGCAGCGAAGCAAATCCGTCGGCAAAGCGATAATCGGCGTAGTAGCTCTGCAGCGTTGTCTGCAACGTGTCGGAGACACTCGCCATGGTAACGTAGACCGAAACTCCCGCCACAATTACAAAGGCAATCGCGATAATCTGGCCGCGCATGTGCTTGAGGTCACGGACCATCTTGGTATCAATCGCTTTCATCGCATCACCACGTCAGCTCGCCGGGCTTCTTCTTGTGCTCGTTGTGGTGGGTTTCGGTAATCTGCCCGTCCTTGAGGTGTATCACCCGCTCGGCCATCTCGCCCTGCACCACGTTATGCGTGATGATCACCGTTGTTGTGCCCAGCTCGCGGTTGACCCGTTCCAGCGCTTCCAGCACAACCACGCCGGTCTTCGAGTCGAGCGCGCCGGTAGGCTCGTCGCACAGCAGCACCGCCGGACGCTTGGCGATGGCACGGGCTATAGCAACACGCTGCTGCTGTCCGCCGGAGAGCTGCGAGGGGAAATGGTCGGCGCGGTCGGCAAGCTGCACCAGCTCCAGCGCCTCCATCGGCTTCATGGGCGACTTGGCGATGTCGGTCACAATCGCCACGTTCTCCAGCGCAGTGAGGCTCGGAATGAGGTTGTAGAACTGGAAGACAAAGCCGACGTAGTTGCGCCGATACTCGGTCAGCTCGCGGTCTGCGGCGCGGGTAAGGTCGGTGCCGCGGTAGAAGACATGCCCCGCGGTGGCGGTATCCAGTCCACCGAGAATATTGACCAGAGTCGATTTGCCGCTGCCCGAGGCGCCCAACAGCACCACCAGCTCGCTGCGGTAGAGCTTGAGATCTATGCCGCGCAGTGCGTGAACCTGCACCTCGCCCATGTCGTAGATCTTGGTAAGTCCACGCGTCTCAAATACTGCCTCTGAACCGTCCGTCACCATTTCTCCAGATTATACCGTACTGAATGATAGGTTGTTATGATTTCGTGTCAAGCGTTGGTCAGGCGCAGATCGCAATACCAATTTCCAGCGATTCTCCGGCATTCGGCTTGTCAGACCCCTCTGAGACCACAGCCGGCCTTGGACCATTCGGCGTCCCGGCCACTCAGCCGTCCGGCCGATGCGCTCTTGCTTACGATCGGGGCGATATGGGAGAAGGATCAGTCTGTTCCTCGCCATCATCGCAGCCGCCTCGCTCACGTTATACTCACCCTCGCGCAGGAGCGTAACCGCGTGCTGCATGCGCTGCGACCGGACGAAGCCGTAGATGGTCGAGCCAAACTGCCGTTTGAATCCCGCCTTGAGCTTGGTTCGGTTGAGGCCTACCGCCCGGGCAAGTTCGGATATCGTCGGTGGATCGTGGTGCCGGGCACACAGGATGTGGCGCGCGTAGTCAAGCTGATCAACATCGCGCCGCGTGAGCCGGAGCTTGGGTGTTGCGGCGTCATCCTCGGTCAACTGTGCCAGCCGAAGCGCGGCAATCTCCAGCACCTTGGCCTCCAGGTAGAGCCGTGCCAATCCGCCCCGCAGACTGCACGTGAGCATCTGGCGCACCGCCAGACCCATGGCCGAGGTGGCTCGTCCGCGCAGATAGAAGGGTTCCCGTCCCGGGTGGGTTACCGCGCGTTTGAGTGCCGCAGGAAGCGGCTGCCGCTGTTCGGCAAAACAGGAGTCAACGATTTCGACATCCAGAAACAGACATAGATTCCGGATTGGTATTCCTGGACGGATCGTCTGAGTGCCAACCACCTCAGGGCCCAGCAGGTAGGAGTCCGATCGGGAAAGAAGGAGGGGCTGTGTGATCCCCTGGATACCGACTGTGGTCGGCTGTGCAGCATCATCTGACGCTGGTCACCACTCATGCGGTGCATGCCCGAGAGGCGCGGGAATACACTGTTCAGATTGATCGCGTCGTAGGCCGGCGGACTGCAGCGATAGATAGGCGGACACGCTCATGCCTACGGCAGATCCCACCGCAACCAGCACCAGAACGGTAATCGTTCGCCGCCGTGACAGAAGAATCATAGCCTACCCTGCCACCGATAACTGCCGAAACTGATCGATCGCATCGTTCTTGCCCAGCGCATGAATCACATCGGTCTCCAGAAGGGTATCCTGCGGTCCGGGAAAGACGATTATCCCACGGCGATACCCGCCGAGGGGTACCGTATTCGCCTGCTGTCGCGCGGTCCCGAAGACGCTGCCAACAGCGTGAGCGGATCAACGCGGCGGATAGACATCATGACTATCATCAGAAGTTACGTGGCGGTGGCCAGTTCACCGATCGGGATAGTGTTGAAGCCGGCCGTACGCAGGGTCACCGCCTGGAAGAACGAAATCAGTACGATGCGCTTCAGTGATGCGCGACTGGTTCACATGTACGATAGAAGCAGGTGGCTCTCTACCGTTACCGACTGCCGTACCATTACCAGCGCAGACAGCGAGAGCACCACGAACAGCAGCAGAAATGCCAGCGATGAAAGATTGAAGCGCAAGTAGTTACGTTTGATTGGGGCGGAGGCAAACACTATTGCCACCTCCAGCATGGTAAGCCCCAGCACCAGGAAGTCTACAACCTGGATTGTCAGCCACAGCCAGTCCGGTTGCGGCTGGATCTGCTCCAGAAAGAGCGAGATCACCCCCAGAACGAGGGCGCCAATGATGAGATTGGCCGACTGGTTACGGATGCGCGACACCCTGTTTCTGTATCATGATCTCGATCAGTGTGGCACGCTCGGACTCTGCGCTGAGGTCGATCTCAGTTCCGTTGACCGTGAGCCGGTCGCGGGTCAGCGGAGAAACCCAGACTCGGATCTCGCTGCGCGCCGGCTCGTGATGGCGCACGAGCATCGAGCCGTCGTCGAGCCGGCGGTAGTCGGCATCCGGTGTCCACGGCAGTCCCGGCCCGAATGAGCGAAATACGGTGTCAACCGGCTCTATCAAGGCGTCGGCCGTAACACGGAAGCTGCCGCTGACCTCCGACCTGCTGACAGAGTGCACGTAGGTCAGCGAGAAAACGTCTCCCGGGGACACCGCTGCGCGGTAGCGCACTGCGTCCTGGTGTGGCGCGGAGACTACCAGCGTCCACGATGCGTTACGCCCAGCTGCAGCCGGCAGCGCTGACGGCAGCAGCAGTGCTGCTATGGCCGCAAGCACCCAGACGCCGGCCCGCACACCGGGTACACCCCGGTTGCTCACACCGCCACCGCCGGCGCATCGCGGCGCGCCTTGTGCCGCTGAAACAGGTAAACGGCTATGAAAGCCGCCGCACTCAAGACGTCGGAGAGCAGATTAGGCCACACCATGGCTATCGAGATGGCCAGCAGCACCGCCGACTCCCACAGCGCCAGCCGCGTGACAAGCCAACGCTGTATCACCGCCGAGAAACAGTAGATGCCGAAGAGCGCGGTAGCAGCCATAAGAACCGCTCCGTGCCAGGTGGTGTCGATGAGCAGGAACGCCGGATTATAGACAAACATAAACGGCAGAAAGAATGCTCCGAGATCAAACTTGAACCCCATCAGGCCTGTCTTTATGGGATCCGAATGCGCAATAGCTGCCGCGGCGTAGGCAGCAACCCCCACCGGAGGCGTATCGTCTGCAAGGATAGCGTAGTACAGAATGAACAGATGCACCGCCACTACCGGCAGCGTCGGCTCCAGGGTCAGTATGGCCGGCGCCACCAGCGTGGCCATCACCGCGTACTTGGCCGTAGTAGGCAGCCCCAGGCCGAGGATAATAGAGAGAATTGCGGAGCCCAGCAACAGAACAAAGAGATTGTCCTGGGCGATGACCGAAAACAGAAGCGTCATGCGCATCCCCATACCGGTCAGCGTCACCACGCCAACAATGATACCGGCGCAGGCACAGGCAACCGCAATGCCGCACATGCTCTTGGCGGAGCTATCCAGACCGTTGAGGAAGTCTTTCCACAGGCCCCTGGCCTGTTCGATCAGAGCGGCCGTTAGCGATGCCCTGCCGGCTCTGAGGTCCAGAACAAGAGCAACCGTCCGCTTGGCAACGATGATCGCCAGCACGGTCAAAATGGCAAAATAGCCGGCGGTAAAGGGTGTGAGCCGCACGATCAGCAGGTAGTAGATGAGCACACCGATCGGGATCCAGTAGAACACCCCTTTGAAAAGGGTAGCAAAGAACGGGGGGATCTGCTCTCTGGGCATCGGCTTCATACCGGTCTTGGCGGCCTGCAGATGTACCATTCCCAGCAGCCCGGCGTAGCTGATAACCGCCGGTAATACAGCGGCGAGCGCTATCTCCCAGTAGGGGATCCCGGTGAACTCGGCCATGATGAAGGCTGCCGCACCCATAACCGGTGGCAGGAACTGCCCGTTGGTGGAAGCGGCGGTTTCCACACCGCCGGCTACCTCGGCGTCAAAGCCGGTATCCTTCATTGTAGGGATTGTGATTGAGCCGGTGACCACCGTATTGGCAACCGAGCTGCCGGCGATGCTTCCCATGAAGCCGCTTGCGAGGACAGCCGCTTTGGCCGGCCCTCCACGGAAACGTCCCAGCATGGCAAAGGCGATCTTGACGATGTAGGTTGCCGCTCCGGAGGTCTGGAAGAAGGAACCAAAGAGTACAAAAGCAAAGACGAAGGTCGAAGAAACACCTACCGGTATGCCGAAGATACCAGAGTTGGTTATGTAGAGCTCGTTGATCACGCGGGTCAGGCGATAGCCACGGTGTCCGATCAGATGCGGCAGGTACTGACCAACAAACGGATAGATCAGAAACACCAGCGCGACGATTGGCAGCGCCAGACCGAAGGCACGGTAGGCGGCCACCAGTATCAGGACCGTAGCGATACCTCCCATCCACAGATCCATGGTAATCGGCGCTCCTACTCGTCCTGCCAGATCGCGGTAGAAGTAGAAAACGTAGAAAATGCTCACGAAACCCAGCACGGCGAGCAGGATATCGTACCAGGGAATGCTATCGTAGTTCTCACTCTTCTTTCGGTTATGCGGGAAATACAGAAAACAGAGCGCCAGTCCCCCTGCAAGGTGAGCGGACCGCTGCAGCACCGAAGTCAGCAACCCGAAACCCAGCGTGTAGAAGTGGAAGAAAGACCAGCCAAGACCGACGACAAAAACGAGCCAGCCGAGTGCTCCCGGGGGAACCCGTACCCGGCCCTCATCGCTCAGCTTCGTGATGTCGAGTTCAACACCGTCACCCAGAACCGGTTCAATGCTCAATGTGGTGCGACTCCTTTCGAGACAGAGTGAAACGATGCGGACCGCGATCTGCGGTCCGCATCATCTTGTTATTGCAGATTTACCGGCTCATGCCGTGTTCGGCAAAGAAACGTTCGGCCCCCGGATGCAGCGGGACGGTCATACCGTCAAGCGCGGTGTCGAGAGTCACCATTCTTCCGGCCGAATGCGCACTGTGGATGGTATCGATGTTGTCAAACATCGCGCTGATAAAATCGTACATCAGCTGTTCAGGAAGATCTTCGCGGGCAACCACAATCGAGACAACCCCAACCGTCTCTGCCTGCGCAACTCCGGTATAGGTCCCCTCCGGGATTGTCACAGGAGCGTAGAAATCCTCCATCTCCATCAGACGGTCTGCATAGCGTCCTGTGATATCGACAACTTTGATGTCCTGTGAGACCGCGAGGTCGGAGATCACCGCCGCGCCAATTGCTACGGTAAAGAAGGCGGCATCGATTCTGCCGTCGCGCAGGAAGTCTGCGGCTTCACCGGCTTCCAGCCTCTCGGCGGCGCGAAGATCGCCCTCGCTCAGTCCAGCGGCCTCGAGCACCTTCAGCGCATTAACCTCGGCACCGCTGCCCAGCGGACCCAGCGCCACGCGCTTACCTGCCAGATCGGACGGGTTATCAATGCCTGCGCCCGAACGTGCCACTAGCTGCACCGGCTCCGGATAGAGCGAGAACATGCCGCGCATGTTCGTGATGGCGCTGCCCTCGAAGGCGGCACGGCCGTTGAAAGCGTGCGAGGCCACGTCGTTCTGGACAATAGCCAGGTCAAGGTCTCCGGATCCAATCAGGTTGCTGTTGACAACCGAGGCCCCGGAAGACTCAACCGTCAGGCTCAAGTCATCCATGTTAACATGGACAATCCGCGACATTGCGCCGGCCAGCGGATAGTACACACCGGTAACCCAGCCGCCACCCATGTTGAGGCGCCGGATAGCAACGTCTTCCTCAGCACGCCCGCCGGCCAGAACGCTGGCGCTACCCACGCTGAATATCAGTACACAAGCGATAAGCGTCATCAGCACAGCCTTGCTATGTGTCGTTCGATTCTGCATCATAGTCTCCCCCTTTTCGGTACAGGAAATGTTAAACCCCTACGGAAGGTACTTCGTCCTTGAATGCGTTAACCTCCTTGATTCATGCATGTTTATTCGCTGCAAGATGATTGAACAGGAATCAGCCGGTTGTCAAGTACTATTTTTGATTGGTAAGGTACACTGACGGAGGCGTGACTCATGCGCCGGCGAACACTGCGGTGCTGATTTAATTGACTGCGCTTGCTATGTGCTCGATGTCGAAACTGAGAACCTCAAGACAGCGCTGGTACTTCTCGAGCAGCTCGGTCTGGTCACGGCCGCCGATGTAGATGATCGCCAGCTCGTAGCTGTAGCTGTCCTGGTCCTTGAGCTCGGACAGACGCTGCCCCGGACGGACGCGCAGACTTACGATGGTACCGGGCATTTCATCTGCAACTTGTTGGATCTGCTCTTCATTGGGGGCTCAGGCTTACGGCCCAGCGCCACATCGAGCATGATCGACCGATGAGAAAATCCGTAAACCTTCTCGAACAGATCAGTGTGGGCCTGGGAGATGCGCGGATTGATTTCCAGCAGGCCGACGCGGTCATAGGTCTGATCGCAGAAGAACTCGATGCTGAACGGCGAGTTGTCCAGTCCTATCCCGCTCACCGCGCGGCGCGAGACATCGGCGTAGCGGTCATCTGAGGAGCAGACCGTTGAAGCCACCGTTGCACCACGGCTGTGCGGCAATTCAGCGCAGCACCTGCAGCCCGTCGTCGAGTTCCTGCTGCAGGTATTCGTCGCGCAGAACGCCTTCAGAGTCACCGCTGCCACGCAGGTCCACGCGTACAGCGGCGTAACCGTGGGCAGCAAAGTAGCCGTGAATCGCGCTGTCGCGCCCCGCCTTGGCATCGCGCTTGCGGTACGGGATATACTCGAGCACTGCCGGCACCGCTTCGTGTTCGGCACCCGGCGGCAGCCACAGCTTGGCAGCCAGCCGACAACCATCGGAGGGTTCTATCCAGACATTCTCGATGACGGTGGCTGTACCGTTATGACCCACGCCTGAACTCCTGGTTTCTGTTTTGCAGTTTCAGAGTGTATGATATACTACCGGACACTACCCGAATCTGTCGAGGAGGCACACTAACATGGGCACAATGGACGTAATGGGCGCAAAGTCACGTTTTGCGCTGGTCTTTGGAAACCGCGGCTTCTTTCCGTCGCACTACATGACATCGGCACGCAAGGAAGTCGGCGACGTGCTGAAGCGGCTAGGTCACGATGTGTTGATGCTTGATGACAACGCTACGCGTCTGGGCGCCGTAGAAACAGCGGCAGAGGGTCGTGTATTCGCCGAGTTTGTGCGCCAGAACCGTACCAGCATCGACGGCGTGATCCTGTCGCTACCCAACTTCGGTGACGAAAACGGGGCGATGGAGGCGCTTCGCGACGTCGATGTACCGATATTCATTCATGCCTATCCCGACGAGCTCGACAAGCTCGGTCCCAAGGAGCGGCGCGACTCCTTTTGCGGCAAGCTCTCGGTTATGGACGTATTGAAGCAGGCACGCATTCGTTTCACCAACCTGATCCCACACACCGTGCACCCGCAGAGCGTGCAGTTTGAGCAAAACATCGCCGACTTTGACCGCATCTGTCGCGTTACGCGAGGGCTGCGCCGTCTGGTGGTCGGCGCTATCGGTGCCCGTACCACACCGTTCAAGACCGTGCGCGCCGACGAGATCGCGCTGCAGAATCACGGAATTACCGTCGAGACCACCGATCTCGCTGACGTCTTTGACCGCATGGACGCTGTTGATAACGCTTCGGCGGCGTTCAAGACATGCAAGCAAGCGCTAGCCGAGGTTGCTGACTGGAGCAAGACGCCGCCGGAGACGCTCGAGAACCTCACCCGCCTCAAGCTTGTCCTCGATGGGCTGACCGACGAAATGTCAATAGACACGCTGGCAATCCGCTGCTGGACCGAACTCCAGCGCCGTTACCGCATTTCGCCGTGTCTGGTTACCGGCGACCTGGCAGACCATGGCGTACCGGCCGCCTGCGAAGTTGATATCGCCAACGCGGTCGTGATGTACGCCCTGGGCGCGGCCTCCGGCGAGGCTACCAGTATTCTGGACTGGAACAACAACTACGGTGATGAACCGGACAAGTGCATCCTGTTCCACTGCGGCAACGTCCCGCGCAGCCTGATGCGCGAGAAGGGCACAATCTCGGATCACAGCATCCTGGCCAACAGTCTTGGTGAGGGCTACGGATTTGGCTGCAACCAGGGCCGGATCCGCGAGATGGATTTTACCTATTCGAGCATGATCACCGAAGCCGGCAAACTACGTTTCTACCTGGGCAGCGGCAGAATCACCGATGACCCGATTCCCGCGGGCTTCTTCGGCTGTGCCGGCGTGGCGGAGATTGCGGGGCTGCAGAACGTGCTGCAATGGATCGGCCGTACCGGCCACCGGCATCACGTGAGCATTACCCCGGGCAACCACGTTGCCCCGTTGAGGGAGGCGTTCGAGACCTACCTCGGCTACGACGTTACAGTCTTCTAACCCGCCGTTCTGCCGGCGCGGGTCTCCTCGGGCCCGCGCCGGGCCTGAGCCGCAGGAGCTGCTCGGGCACAAGGATGACCGGGCACGAAGAAGCGCACCAAAAGCCACTGAATCAGTCGGAATGCCACTCGCCTCGGTTTCATACTTGAAAAATGGAAGACTGTCTTCCATTTTTCAAGTATGATGCGTAGGGTTCGCGCGTAGAGCCACGTTTTCGGCCCGCGCTGCTCCACCCGGCGCCGGAGGCCGAAGCGGAGGCTGGAGCGCTTGACAAAGCACACAGCATACTTGATGCTATTGTGGACATAAACGCTAAGCAATGGGTTGCGCGGCGCGTGCTGCCCACCATTCAGCACGTGCTGATTCCGCGCCTACCGGGAGGCTATCATGTTCAAGTTTGCCAAATCGATGATGGTGCTGCTGGCGCTGCTAGTACTGCTCAATGTGACCGTGACGCTTCCGGCCGACCGCCACGTGCCGTCGGCACCGGACTCCAGGATCGAATTTGAAACACATGTGCGTGGTTTCTGGCGCTTCGGGGAGTGGGAGCCGATGATCAGCGTCGACGGGCGCGCCGAAGACCAGTTCGATGTGCTCTACCGTTCGCTGACACTGGGCAGCTACTACCGTCTGCACCGCAACCTCAAGGTCGGCGGATTCTACCGTGTGCAGCAGGGGGCCCGTCACGATGACGACTGGGTCGCCACAAACGACAGCTTCGAGTGGAAGAACACTGACTCGCGCACAGAACACGTGTTCTTTGCCGACGTCTCGCCGCGCTTTCTGTTGGAGATGCTGCCCGGTGAGACTTGGGTCTTGATGCTTAAGAACCGCTATTTCTACAACACCTTCAACCAGCAGCAGTGGCTGAACCTGCGGCCGGGGCTGACCTGGTTCTGGGTTGTTGACCGCGAGCCGCTTCTCAATATTGCTGCCAACTATGAGTTCTACGTACCGCTTAACTTTGCGGAGACCTTGCTCTACGGTCACGGTCCCTACCTGAACGTGCTCTATCACCTCTCGCCTGTTGTCAAGCTGGACGCCACGGTTGCTCGCCGCACGCGTATCTGGAGTACCTCCGAGGACGTGCAGGATGACCCTGCCCACGGAGACTACGATAAGAAGATCCGCAGCTGGTTACTCGGCCTGGGAGTGATCTTTCGGTTCTCCTGAGCCGCCCCCCGACATCACCACTAACACTTTTCGATAATTTTCTATTGAATACTTGACAAGTCCTCGTTCGCGCGTTAAAAGTTAGGTAAGCCTAAAACTTTGAGGAGAGCCATTGTGTGGGCTGCGTTACGAGGACCGCTGACACTCTTGGGGCACATGCTCTGTTTTCTGCACCACGGTAGCCCGGGCATGCGCTGCAGCCACGCTGCGGCGGTTACGGCAGCGTGCCGCTCATGCCCGATTGTTTCGCACTGCTCCGGCTCGCGGAACTCTGCATGAGCATGATCAAGCCACTGGTTGCGTCGCTGGAACGGCGATTCGCCGTTCGACCATGGTTTTTTGCGCTCTATGCGCTTCCTTACCGGGCGCTTGTTGCGCGCGAGCTACAGCTCGCCGCGGTGGATCAGCGCGACACAGTACTCAGTATCGGCTGTGGTACTCTGCCGTTCAGCGCGGTACTCGCAGCCCGGCAGAGCGGGGCGCGGGTAATCGCGGTGGATGTCGACGCCGCTGCCGCCGCGCAGGCGCGCGAGCTGGTGAGCTGCCTGGGTCTGTCGCACCGCATCACGGTTATAACCGCAGACGCCGCCGTTGACCGCTTGCCGGTTGCAACTGTGGCACTGGTGGCGCTGCAGGCTGCACCCAAGGACGCCATCTGGGACAACCTTCAGCGCTGCCTGTTGCAGCCGAACGGCCGCGCGGTTTTTCGCCTGGCGCGCCCCGGCCTGGAACACGAATACGGCGTTTTCGCCGCAGCCGGGGCGGCCGTTGCCGAAACCCGTCACCGCATGCCGACCTTCAACCGCTCGGTACTCTGCAAAGCGGTGGCGCATAAGGGAATAGGCAGGAGAACAGCGTGAAAGCCGAACTTGCCGCAGCTCTGGCATGCCTGTCGCAGCTATCGTGGCTCGCGGTGACCGGGCTGCTGCTGTTACAGACGTTGTCTCTCGGTCTCATCGGGCTGCAGTGGACATTGCTGCTGCGCGGGATCAAGTCCGGCGAAGTTGCGGTGGGGTGGAAATCGGTCATGTTGCGTTATCTCGGCGGCAGTCTGATAGAGTCCATTACACCGTCAGCCAAGCTGGGCGGCGAGGCAACGCGAGTGCTGCTGTTTCGGCAACGTTTTGGCTTGAGCTCCGCGCGGCTGGTTGGAGCCATGGCGCTGCACAAGCTGCTGATGCTCGTGGCATTGCTGCTGGTGGTCCCGATTGCTGCGGTAATAACCGGAGGTGCCGCTGTCGGCGGTCTGCTCGGCATCGCTCCGGCCGCTGGTGGCGCAGTGGTCATTGCAGCGCTGGCAGCGGTTAGTGTCGCACTTGCGCTGCTCTATCGCACTATGTCCGGCCCCGGCAGAGCCTATCTACCAGGCCGGCTGGTGGCCGTACTGCTGGTCTTGGCGGTGCTGATCTGGGCGCTCTACCCGCTCAAGGTCGCACTGGCCGCACGCATTAGCGGCGTGAGCGTGTCGCCGGCGGCAATTGTAGCCGCAACCTTTGGCGCCTACGCGCTGGGTCTACTGCCGATTACCCCCGGCGGCCTGGGTAGCTACGAGGTGGGAATGGCTGGAATCCTGATAGCATCAGGAATCGGCGCCGGTGAAGCCGCCGCTGTGACGCTGCTGTCGCGAGTCATCACTTTCTGGTGGCCGTTGCTTCTCTCGAGCGCCGCCGCGCTGACGCTGGCGGCAAACCGGGACGGCCGGCCACGCAGCGGCATTACGTCAAGGAGCGTACCCATGTCGTGGATTTATTCTTTCTTCCTGCGCGCCGTGGTGCGGCTCGAGAGATTTGCTGCACGCTGTCGCGCCTGGGGATGGATCTATACGGCTGTCTTCTACCGCGGAATGATCGCCGCAGAACACCGCCTGGCCAGGCTCACACCCGGGTCGCGCGTGTTGGTGCTGGGTTCCGGTCCATACCCGATGACCGCATTGGGTCTGGCACGGCGCGGCTGTAACGTAACCGCGGTTGACTGTAACCAGCAAGCGCTGCTGACCGCCCGAGAGGCACTCAGACGCCAGGCTCCGCGCAACAGCGGTGCCGGCGCGATTACCCTGCTGCACGATAACGGACTGGCCTTATCGTACCATGGCTACGATGCGGTGGTGGTTGCATTGCACGTGCAGCCAAGAGAAACGGTACTGCAACGCATCCTGGAGACCGCCGACGCGGACACGCGCGTAGTCTACCGCAATCCACGCGGTGCGTTGTGCGGTGCCTACCGGCGTGTGACGCCCGGCGAACTCGGCCTGCGGCAGGCAGGTACGGTCATCAGAATAGCGGCCCACAAGGAACTGGTAATGCTCAGAAAACCCGAAGACTTTGTCTCCGCCAACGATATTGCCACCAGCGGGTGCACCCAGTGCATGCTGTGTGACCTCGCCCCGCGGCAACACGGGACCATCTCGCACGCACCGGACCTCCCGGCGCTCGCCGCGCTGGGATTGCGCCCCGGTAAGACCTGCAGCCTGGTGGCCTGCCAGCCGTGGGGCGGCCCGGTCATCTGCTCAATCGGCGGACGCCAGGTTGCTCTGGAACGCTCTATAGCATCGCAGATTGGAATCACACCGCTGTCTGAAAGCTCCTGATGCGCTGTCACGCCCGATCTGGCATCACAGACACCGGCGCCTGCGAGATCCTGTTGATCGGAGCTCCAAACGTCGGCAAGAGTGTCATCTTCAACCGGCTCACCGGCATGGACGTATCGGTTGCCAACTACGCGGGCACCACCGTGGAGTTTGCACGCGGTATTGGCCGCATTGGCGAATTCGAAGCCACGCTGGTTGATGTGCCCGGAACCTACACGCTGTCGGCTACTAACGAAGCCGAACGCGTAGCAATCGAGATGCTGTCGCGCCCGGTTGACCTGGTAATCGCGGTAGCCGATGCGGTCAACCTGGAAAGCAGCGTCTACCTGGTGCTGCAGGTGCTGGCAAGGCAACAGCCCACCGTGGTGGTGCTGAACCGCATCGACGTAGCCGCCGCCAGGGGAATAGCGGTCGATGCCGCAGAGCTGTCGCGCCTGCTGGGTGTTGCGGTGGCGCCCACGGTTGCCGTCACCGGCCAGGGGTTTGCGCAGCTGCACCAGCTTGTTGCGCAGACGCTGCGCAAACCGGCACCCGCCGAAGGGTCAGCGGCCGCCGGAACTCTGCACACTGCAGCGACAACCGAGACAGCCGGCCTGTGGCCGCTGGCCGAAGAGATCGCTCAAGCGGTCCACACGGCGCCGGCGGTGTCACAAACCGCTCGGCGGCGCCGCGTATCTCTGCGGCGCGGCAGCCGGCGCCGATTTGACTCCGAAGCCCTGGTTCGCCCGTGGCCGGGGCTGGTGGTAGCGGTACTGGTTCTTGCACTGGCGTTCGGCCTGATTGTGGGGCTGGGGATGGGTATGCGCCAGCTGCTGCTGCTGCCGATCGCGCGCGGTTACCTCTTCCCGCTCCTGACTGCTGCGGTCACGCGTGCGATTGGGCCCGGCCTGTTTCAGAACATTCTGATTGGCGAGTACGGACTGCTGATCAAGGGTATCGAGTGGCCGTTCACCCTGGTACTACCGTACGTGCTCTCCTTCTACCTGGCGATCAGCCTGCTGGAGGACTCCGGCTACCTGCCGCGGTTTGCAGTGCTGCTCGATGGACTGCTGTCAAAGATCGGTCTGAGAGGATCGCACAGCATCTCGCTGTTGCTCGGCTACGGCTGCGCGATTCCCGGTATTTTGTCCACCCGCGCGATGGGCTCACGCCGTGAACGGCTGATTGTGGCTACGCTGATTTCGTTGGCTGTTCCGTGCATATCGCAGACCGGAGCGCTGTTCGCGCTGCTGGCTGAATCCAGTGTGTGGCTGGTGGCGGCGCTGTTTGGTCTCTCGTTTCTGGTGATGATCATTGCCGGACTGATCACAGACCGCCTGCTCCCCGGCGAGCGGTCGCAGCTGGTGTTTGAGCTTCCCGAGCTGCTGATGCCGCGTCCGGCGGTAATGCTGCAGAAACTGCTGGCGCGCGCCAGGAACTACCTCACGGATGGAGCCCTGCCGATGGTGGCGGCCGTTGGTGTGGCGGCGCTGCTCTACGAGAGCGGTCTGCTGGCGCAGATCGGGGTGCTGCTGGCGCCGCTGGTAACCGGATGGCTGCGCCTGCCGCAGCAAGCCGCAGTGCCGCTGCTGCTGGGTGTGGTGCGCCGCGAGCTGACGGTGCTGCCGCTGCTCGATATGCCGCTGACCCAGCTGCAGCTCTTTGTGGGCGCTACCGTAGGGCTGTTCTACGTGCCGTGCATTGCAGTTGTTGCTACGCTGGGCCGTGAATTCGGCGTGCGCACCGCCATCGGCATGCTACTGCTGACCACCGGCACCGCCTTCCTGCTCGGCGGCGCCATAGCGCAGATCGGCGCGCTGCTGTAGGCGCACGCTGCCGGCGCTTCGGCCGGTTCAATCGAGCCGGTCAACGCCTTCGAAGAAATCGATCCTGCCGGAATCCAGCGAGTACTCGGCTCCGATCACACGCAATCCATGGTGCTCTACGTGCCGCTGCAGGATGGCTGAGCCGCCGCGAAGCTGATCGACCGAAGCGCGGATATTGGCGCGGATTGCCCGGCGCACCAGTTCAGAGCGACCATAGCGCAGTCCGGATTCCAGCAACGGCTCAACCGCAGGACGAATTCGGTCAACTATCGAACGCAGATTTGGCGATTGCTCGCGCTCGGGTTGCTCGAGCTGGTCTACTGTAGCGTTCACCGCACCGCAACCGGTGTGTCCCAGGACCACAACCAGCGGTGTGCCGAACACCTCCACGGCAAACTCAACGCTGCCGATCTGCGACGATGCAACGATGTTTCCGGCAACGCGGATCACAAACAGATCACCGAGTCCCTGGTCGAAGACAATTTCGGCCGGCACGCGTGAATCCGAGCATCCCAGAATTACCGCAAAAGGTTCCTGAGCAGCCGTCAGCGTGAGCCGGCGCTCTACGCTGGTCAAAGTATCGTGCTCGGACCGGTGCACCACAAAGCGCTCGTTACCCGCCTGCAGCCGCTGCAGTGCCTCACGCGCCGAGATCATAGTGCTTCATCACCATGCTGATCAACTTGCGGTCTGGATCGCCGGAGGGGTCGAGCCCGGAGACCCCGGCCAGCGCTTGCGCGGGGCCGCGGTCGCGGATCATTGTCTGCAAACGCTCGGCGTCCGGATCACCGGCGCGGTCGTAGCGCAGCGCCGCAGCGCAAATTGCGGTGATGTTATGCGGCCGGACTCCGCCGCGCAGACACATCAGAGCGCAGCCTACAAGTCGATCGGATCTGCCCAACTTACGGATCGGGTCACGGCCGACGCGGTCTATGGTGTCCTGCAGCATCGGATTGGCAAATCGCAGCAGGATGTCGGCGCGGGTCTCAGCCAGTTGATCGGCGCTGAAGACTCCAGGTCGTGCGGCAGCCAGACCGGCACACGCCTCATCGAGAGCGCCGCGGAACAGTTGCATAGCAGCGGCATCATCAAAGGTCTGGTGCACGTACTGCAGGCCGAGCTGGTGGCCCAGGTAGGCCAGCGCCGCGTGCGCCATGTTGTAGATGAAAAGCTTGCGTTCGCCTTCGGCGGCAAAGTCGGGTACCGCGTACATACCGTCGATCGGCGGCTGCGGCGCGCGGCGCGCAGCAGCATCGTAGGGCAACTTGTGATAACCATCCGCCACAACCAGCAGCGGCTGCCCGGCGCGCAGCTCGCTCGGCAGCACCGGCACCATGCGCGCCACCGAGGTGCCCACAAACCCGACGCGCCGCTGCAGCCAGCCGCGCTCGTCTTCGCTGATTAGTGCAGACACTGCGTTGCAGAGTTGTCCTGCGGCATCCAGCAGATTTTCGCACAGGTAGACGTCCAGCGGCGGGGCATCCATGGCGCGGCGCGCGCGCAGCCCGGAAACCAGCACCGGCGCGATCTCCCCCAGGTAACGCACCCCCACCGCGGTGAATACTACGTCGGCAGCGGCAATTGCCGCGTCGGTACGCGCCCGGTCAGTTACGAGAACCGCGCTGAAGTTATCTATCACCAGGTCCTGCGCCGCGCCCTGTTCTGCATCCAGCACGCGCAGCGGGTAGCGCCCTTCGGCCTCCAGCGCTGTCACCAGATCAACCGCCGCGTCTATGAAGGTGATGTGGTAGCCTGCCTCGTGCAGCAGTTGCCCCATGAACCCGCGCCCGATATTGCCGGCGCCAAACTGCACCGCCTGCGGACCGCGGTTGGCATCCCGGCGGTGGTCGGCCTCACGGCTGTGTCTCTGCGTCTCTTGCATCGTCTCACTCCTGTTGTGCAATAATGACTTCGATTCCGCTCTGCCTCAGTTGTTCCAGGAAAGACGGATCGGCGCCCGCGTCGGTTACCAGCGTTGTCACCGCCTGCAAACTGCCAAAGGTAACCAGCGCACGCTTATGGATCTTGGATGAATCCGCCAACAGCACCACGCGGTCCGAGATGCCGATCAGTGCGGTCTTGAGTTGAGCCTCCATGCGATTAGGTGTCATCAGACCCAGCTCGAGACTCACGCCGTTGGCGCCCAGCAGAAGCGTGTTCGCATGGAAGTTACCCACCATCGCCATTGCATCGGGTCCAACCACGCTGAGCGTTGGCTCGCGCACAAGCCCCCCCAGCACGATGGCGCTCATGTTGGGACGCCGTGCAACCTCAATTGCCGCGTCCAGCGAATAGGTAATCACCGTCAGCGTCAGATCCGCTCTCAGATGCTCGATCACGCCGAAGGTGGTAGTTCCGCCATCGAGGGCGATGGTCTCGTTGTCCACCACCAGAGCAGCTGCCGCGCGCGCGATAGCGGCTTTCTCCGCCGCGCGCTGCACTTTGCGCTCTCGAATCGGCGAGTCGTGGACGTAGCCGTCGCGGCTCATGATCCCGCCGTGGGTGCGCACCGCCAGCCCGCGTTCGGCAAGCCGGTTGAAGTCACGACGCACGGTGTCCGCCGATACGTCGGCCAGTTCTACCGCCTGTTCTACCGTGAGCGATCCAGCGCTACTGAGCGCTTGCAGCAACTGTTCCAGCCGTTGTTCGACAAACATCGAGTGAGCCTACACCGCATCAACGCCAATGTCAATATTGTGCCGATATCTGCATGTTTTTGCCATTTTACGCGCGAACTACGTTGACCAAGGTGCAGGCACCGTAGTAGCTTACAACCGATCGCTGACACGATGCGCCGCCTGCACAAGCCGGCACAGAAGGGGTAAAGGCATGTCATCATCAACACAGACTGAAGCCTGGGTCGACCGCGCCACACGCGTAGCGCGCGGAATTCGCCGCCGTGCGCTGCAGCTTACCATAGAGAAGAACGGCTGCTACCTGAGCCAGGCGCTCTCGTCAGCCGACATTCTGGCGGTACTCTACACCAAAGTTCTCAACATCGGCCCGAGCCGGGCACCACTGAAACCGCCACCGTTTGCCGGTGTTCCGCGGCCGGGGCTGCACCACCTGGGCGCGGACTACAACGGCCCGCGCGCACCGCAGTACGACCGGTTGCTGCTGTCCGCGGCTCACTACGCCGTAGCGGTCTACGCCGCGCTGGTAGAAACCGGGCGATTAGCACCTGAGGCACTGGCTGATTTCAACGCCGACGGCAGCTCGGTTGAGATGATCGGCGCCGAGCACTCTCCCGGCATGGAGCTGACTACCGGTTCATTCGGCCAGGCGCTCAGCCAGGCCGGCGGCGTGGCACTGGCGCGACGCCTCAAGCAGGAAAGCGGCAAGGTTTGGGTCTTCATGTCCGACGGCGAGTGCGAGGAAGGCCAAACCTGGGAAGCGGTGCAGGCGCTGGCGCATCACAAGCTGGACAACGTCGGCGTCTACATCGACGTCAACGGACAGCAGGTTGACGGCCTTACCAGCGAGGTGATGAACATCGAGCCGCTGGCTGACCGCTTCACCGCGTTTGGCGCTACGGTGGTGACCGTTGACGGCCACGACATCGAAGCGCTCGAGCGTGCCGCGCGCACCCGGCACGCCGGCACACCGCTGGTGATTCTATGCTACACCAACACCGCCTGCGGCGTGGAATTGCTGGAAGAGCGCAAGCCCAATCTTCACTACGTGCGCTTCAAGAGCGAGGCTGAGATCAACCGCTACCGCGACTACCTGAGGGAGATGTAGCCATGGAAGTCCTGACGCAAGTACACGAGAAGAACCTGGTAGCGTGGGCCAAAGACCGGCCAGAAGTAGTGGTATTCTCCGGCGACCTCACCGGCTCAACCGAAATTGGGCTGTTCAAGAAGCACTACCCCGATCGCTTCTTCTCGCTCGGCATGGCCGAGCAGAACATGATGAGCTTTGCCGGCGGAATGGCGCGCGACGGCTACACGCCCTTTGTGCACACCTTTGCGGTCTTCATGTACCGCCGCGCGCTGGACCAGATCGAGATGTCGATTGCCTACCCCAACCTGCGCGTACGCATGTTCGGCTTCCTGCCGGGGATACTGACACCCGGCGGTGTGAGCCACCAGGCGATCAACGACGTCGGCGTGCTGCGCACGCTGCCCAACATGACCATCCTGGAGACCGGCGACGCCACCGATGTTGAGTCGGTACTCGACGTAGCGCAGGCGGTCGACGGACCGGTCTACGTGCGGATGGTACGCAAGGATATCCCGCGGCTCTTCCCCGCCGCCGAGCCGATGCAGCTGGGCCGATCGCGCATCCTCAGCCGCGGCACGGACATCGCCTTGGTGAGCGCGGGCATCTGCACCGAGGAGGCGCTGCGCGCCACTGCGCTGCTCGGCGCAAAGGGCGTCTCGATAAGCCACATCCACGTCACCACGCACAAGCCCTTTGATGATCCCGCGCTGGCGCAGCAGCTGGCCTGTGTCAAACGCGGCGTCATCACAATGGAGAACCACACCACCGTGGGAGGACTGGGAACCGAGGTTGCCGAAATGATGGCCGAGCACGGCATCGGAATCCCGCTGACGCGCCTTGGCCTGCGCGACACCTACGCCCACGGCGCATCGAGGGAGTACCTTATGAAGGAGTACGGCCTGGACGCCATCAGCCTGGTGCACGCAACCGAGCGCGTTCTGGACCAACGCTTCAATATCAACGAGGAAGATCTTGCCGGAGTACGACTCTCGCAGTTCAGCGGCGAGATGCAACTGGAGGCTTTGTAAATGGAAGATGCAATTCGCAATTTTGTGAAGCAGGGTGAGGCGTACCGCTGGAGCGGCGTGGAGACCAAGACCTACAACGCCGCCGAGAGCCAGTCGCGCGGCATGTCCAAGCAGATCCTGTTTGAGGCCGACGAGAACCTGCCGTCCGAACTGCGCTACTTTGAATCAGAACCCGGCGGACACTCGGCGCTGGAGCGCCACCACCACGTTCACGCGGTGCTGGTGCTGCGCGGATCGGGGTCGGTGATGCTGGGTGACCACGTACGCCGCATCAAGGCGTTCGACACGGTCTACGTTCCTGCGGATACCTGGCACCAGTTCTACGCCGACGCCGATTCATACCTCGGCTTCCTCTGCCTGGTCAACTGTGACCGTGACCGCCCCGAGCGGGCTTCAGAATCCGACATTGCCGGGCTCAAGCGGATCGCGGCAATCCGCGATGTGATCCGTTACCAGGGCAGCGCCGGGGCCCGGCGGTGATCACGATGCGCTCCTTGTGCATCTGTCAGAGTCTATCACGAGCATATCACTGAGGCTTGACGCAATGCCGGCGTATGTGCAATAGTTTGTTTAGCGAACCGTGAAATCACGGAATCCCGCCGAATTACACCTCCGGTGCTTCAGCGCTTCTGAATGATATCCATTTGCAAACCATAACCCGTGCACTTCCGCGAGAGCCGAACTGCACCCCAAAAGGACTCGCATGTCTGATACTGTAACCTCTGATGTAACCTTTTCCGAACTGGAATTGATCACCCCGATCCTCAACGCACTCAAGTCCGAGGGCTACCACACTCCAACCGAGATCCAGGCGCGAGCCATACCGGTGCTGCTTGCAGGCCACGACCTTCTCGGCACCGCCCAGACCGGCGGCGGCAAAACCGCTGCATTTGTACTGCCGATCCTGCAAAGCCTGTCGGTAGCAAGGCAGCTCGAGCGTACGTTTGAAGAACCTGCCGCAGCGCCACAACGCGGCACCGGCGGCCGTCGCAACAGCCGCAGCAACGCCGCAAACAGCCGCGGGCGAATCCCGACCGATCACATGGCGGGCCTGCCGCGCCGTAGGGCCGAGGCCGCGCGCCCTGCCGCGCTGATCCTGGCACCCACCCGGGAGCTGGCGATGCAGATCTCTCAGAGCGTGAGTGCCTATGGTGCGCGGCTCAAAGTGCGACATACCGTAGTATACGGCGGCGCCTCCAAGAACACCCAGGCTCGCGAACTGGCGCAGCAGCCCGAGGTGCTGGTTGCCACACCCGGCAGACTGCTCGACTTCATCAACGAGAAAGCGGTGACGCTGGAAGACGTGCGCTACCTGGTGCTGGACGAAGCCGACCGCATGCTCGATATGGGATTCATTCCCGATGTTCGACGCATTGTGGCGATGACCGCGCAGAGACGCCAGACCACGATGTTCTCCGCAACCATGCCACGCGAAATTGCAGACCTTGCTGCCGGAATTCTCAAGGATCCGGTACGCATCGAGTGTGAACACGGCAGCATGCGCGTAGAGGCTATCGACCACTCGGTGATGTTTGTTGACCAGGCCGACAAACTGACGCTGCTGGTCGATATGATCGAGCGCCAGCATATGCACAGGGCGATTGTTTTTACGCGCACCAAGCACCGCGCCACGCGTGTGGCCAAGGCGTTGAATAAACAGAACATCGACAGCGACGCCATCCACGGCGACAAGACCCAGAGCGCGCGCACCCGCGCGCTCGATGCCTTCAAGAAAGGAAAGATCCAGGTGCTTGTTGCCACCGATGTGGCGGCGCGCGGAATCGACGTGGATTCGATATCGCACGTGATAAACTTTGAGCTCCCCGGTGAGGCTGAAGCCGAGACGTACGTGCACCGCATCGGCCGCACCGGCCGTGCGGGCGCCGACGGATCGGCGGTCTCGTTCTGCTCGCGCGATGAGGTCCGTTCACTGCGCGCTATCGAACAGCTGATGAAGATGTCCGTACGGGTTGACCGGGACCACGAATTCCATTTCGAGGTTCCCAGGGTGGCGCCGCGCGCAGCCGGCCGCGACAACGGACAAAGCAGGAGCGGCGGCAATGGCCGCAATGCCGGCAGCAGGCGCGCCAACGGGCGTGGACCCGCCGGCGGCAAGCGCCCAGACAGCCGCCGGCCGCGCGCGTAGACCTCGCTGCAACGGCTGCGCGAGCAGCCGCGTTCTACACAGGACCTTCTCAGAATCGGTAGCGAGCGCCGAGGCCCCACCAGATATCAAAGGTGGTAGCCGGGTAGAGACGCATCGCCGGCACCACCTCGGCAAAGAGATCAAGCGGAACCTCTGCCGAGAGAAAGCTGATGCCCAGCGGCACACGCACGCCCGAACGCAGCCCGCCGGACGCTCCGGGGCCATCGGCACGAAGCCGCAAATCGGCTCCGATGCCAGCGTAGAGCGGCAGGCGGTCCGGCGCCACGTCAAAGACATCGAAGAAGTGACGCAGATAGTCAGCGTGGAAATGCAGCCGATCCGCCTGGAAGTTCCACGCCAGTGCGGCATCAATGGCGCTGGTCGGACCAAGCCAGAGCTTGGCGCTGACGCCGGTGGGATGGCCGAGAATAACCCCCAGACTGAAACTGTCCGCTGCCTGCACCACCGCACAAGACAAGATCAGCGCGGCAGCACACACTACCTTCATTGAACGCATAGTCTATCCCTTAAACTGCATTATACATGCGTTGCTCCCAAACGCAAAGGTTGCTATGCTACTATGGCGATTATTAACAAGTTCCATTATAAATGACTACAGTGAAGGCTACCACCGGGCGTACTATTGCTATCTGCTGTGCTCTGCTGTTGATTCTGGTGATTCTGGCAGCCTGCGTTGATGCCGATACGGCGCGCCTGTTTGCCCCGCACAGCTACACAGGACCACGCGCACGCGGCGGTAGACTCGATCTGCGCGGCGCAAATTTGAGCCGTCCGCTACCCCTTGACGGAGAGTGGCTGTTCTATCCACGGGAGCTGGTAGGCCCGGATCAGCTCGATACGCTACCGCCGCCGGTTCCTATCGAAGTGCCGGCGCTGTGGAACCATCAACTTGTAGCAGAGCATCCGTTTGGGGCCCACGGATTCGGGACCTATCGGCTTGACCTGCTGCTGGACAAGCCGCTCGAGCCGCACTATCTGCGCGTCAACGAGATATCCACCGCCTTTCGCGTCTACGCCGGTGAAGCGCTGGTTCTGCGCGGGGGAGAGGTGGGAACCTCGCCGCAAACCACTGTTCCCGCGTGGATCACCACCACTCACCGGCTTTTGCCACAAAGCGAAGAGTTAACGCTACTGGTGCAGGTTGCCAATTTCCACCACGCACGCGGTGGAATCCGCGACGAGCTGCTGATCTCGCGCCGGCCAAATCTGCTTTCCGCCATCCAGGCGCGGCGCAACTTCAACTGGTTTGTGTTTGGCGCTCTGCTGGTAATGGGCATCTATCATCTGGGCCTGATAACGGTGCGCACGCGTGAGCGTTCCACGCTTTGGTTTGGACTGGTGTCGATCCTGATGGCGCTGCGTGCCACGCTGACCGGACAGCCGGCGCTAGTCGAAGCGGAGAGCCTGGCAATGTGGGAACTGCTGATGACGCTCGAGTACTTCACTATGTACGTCGGTTTCACGCTGTTCTTTCTCTATACCGCTGCCCTCTTTCCGCAGGAAATGCACCAGCCGGTATTGCGCGCAATACAGATTCTTGGCATGTCGTTCGGAGCGCTGACGCTGGTCACCCCCGCACGTATCTTCACCGCTACGCTCTACGGCTTCCACGTGATGGCTGTTCTCGGCAGCGCCTACCTGGTCTACGTTGCATTCAGGGCAATGCGCGCCGGCCGTGCCGGTGCGACAATCTACGCTGCCGGCATGGCGCTGCTGTGGGTCACGGTGGTCAACGATGTGCTGTACAACCTCGGTGTAGTACGAACCGGGTACTACACCGATGTCGGGCTGCTCGTCTTCCTGTTCTTCCAGAGCCTGGCGCTGGCTACTCGTTTTACCGCTAACGTACGCCGCATCGAGGAGCTGCTGGCCGAGCGCAACCGCCTGGAAAGCCTGACCTTTCGCGACTCGCTGACCGGAATCAGCAACCGGCGTCATTTTGACCTTACGCTGTCCAAGGAGTGGACGCGCGCGCAACGCCACAGCCAGCCGCTGTCGGTCATTATGGCCGATATCGATGAGTTCAAGGCCTACAACGACAACTACGGTCACCTTCTGGGAGACAAGGCGCTGACGCAGGTAGCGCACACGCTGCACAACACGCTCAACCGTTCCTCGGACTTTGTGGCGCGCTACGGCGGCGAAGAGTTTGCCGTGATTCTGCCGTCAACAACCGATGAGGGTGCCCTTAAGATCGCCGAGACCATGCGTGGCGCCATTGAATCGCTGTGCATCGAGCACCGCTACAGCGGGCTCATCAACGTCATGACCGCAAGCTTTGGCGTGGCAACCGCAATCCCGCACCGCGACGGATCAAGCGATTCGCTGCTCTCGGCGGCAGACCAGGCGCTCTACCGGGCTAAACAGAACTGCAAGAACTGCGTCATGTAAGACGCCGGCACTGCTCAGCGGTTGTTGCTGCGCTGCGCCTCTTGCAGCGTTGCCGCGGGATCCACGTCGGTTTCAACCCGGCACGGTTGCACGTGCCAGATCTCCTCGGCGTACTGCCGGATCGTGCGGTCCGAGGAGAACTTACCCGAGGCTGCAATGTTGAGAACGGCCTTGCGGTTCCATGCGTTCTGATCTGCGTAGAGACGCGATACCGCTTCCTGAGCCTCGACCCAGGGACCCAGGTCGGCAAGGTTCATGTAGAAGTCACCGTTCTGGAACAGCGACTGCAGCAGCGGATCGAATATCCCGGGTTCGTTGACGTTGAAGAAACCGCTGGAGATCAGATCGATGGCCTGCCTGATTTCCGGATTGCGCTGGTAGCACTCCCACGGATTGTACGACTGGCGTTGTGCAGAAACCTCATCGGCGGTCAGTCCGAAGATGAAGACATTTTCTCGGCCGGCCTGTTCTGCAATCTCGATATTGGCGCCGTCGAGCGTTCCGAGCGTCAACGCTCCGTTGCACATGAACTTCATGTTGCCGGTACCCGATGCCTCGGTTCCGGCGGTGGATATCTGCTCGGATATGTCGGCAGCCGGAAAGATGCGTTCAGCCAACGAGACCCGGTAGTTCGGCAGGAAGAAGACCTTGAGTCTGCCGCGCGTGACCGGATCGTTGTTGATGACCGCTCCCAGATTATTGACAAACTTGATCATCAGCTTTGCCAGATCGTACCCGGGCGCGGCTTTGCCGCCAAAGAGAAACGTGCGCGGGACCGCCGCATCGTCACCGTTGCGCAGTCGGTTGTAAAGCACAACGATGCCGAGCGCGTTGAGCAGTTGGCGCTTGTACTGATGGATGCGTTTGATCTGCACGTCAAAAAGCGATGCGCTGGAGAGCTCCCAGCCGTGCAGCCTCTCGAGATACCGCGCAAGGTCCAGCTTGGCCTGCTGCTTGACCCGCCCAAACGACGCGAGAAACGCCGCATCCCCGGCGTACGGTTTCAGCTTTTCGATCTGGGCAAAATCGGTGATCCACCCTTCGCCGATTGCCTCGCTGATCAGCTGCGCCAACCGCGGGTTGGCCTTCAGCAGCCAGCGCCGCTGCGTTATACCGTTGGTCTTGTTGTTGAAACGCTCGGGGAATATGAGCGCAAAATCGGCAACCACACGTTGCTGCAGCAGCCTGGTGTGCAGCTCTGCCACACCGTTGGTCGAGTGAGAACCGATTATCGCCAGGTTGGCCATGCGCACCTGCTTCTCGGCACCCTCTTCGATCACGCTGACGTTCTGAAGCCTGGCTATATCGCCGGGGAAACAGACCGCAGCGCGCATCAGGAAACGCCGGTTGACTTCGTAGATGATCTGCAGATGCCGCGGCAGCAGCGCTTCGAGCATGGCAACCGGCCATTTCTCGAGCGCCTCGGGCATCAACGTATGGTTGGTATAGGCCAGAGTGGCAACGGTAATCTCCCACGCACTGTCCCACTCCAGCCCTTCCTGATCGAGCAGGACACGCATGAGCTCGGGCACCGCCAATGACGGGTGCGTGTCGTTGAGCTGTACCGCCGCCATTTCGGGGAGCTTGTCCCACGGCAGATTCTCGGCCTTGAAGCGGCGCAGGATATCCCATAACGAGCACGCCACAAAGAAGTACTGCTGACGCAAGCGCAGCTCCTTGCCGAGGTAGAGTCGATCGTTGGGATAGAGCACCTTGGTGAGATTCTCGGCGTTTACCTTCGAACGCACAGCCTGCATGTAGTCGCCCAGGTTGAAATCGCTGAAACCGAACTCCTCGGGAGCGCGCGCGCTCCACAGCCGCAGCGTGTTGACAGTCGATCCCCCGTAACCAACAACCGGCATGTCGTAGGCGATCCCTATGACCGTTTCAGTATCGACCCAGTGCGCCTGCAGCCGGCCGCGCTCGCTGAACAGCTCTACCCGTCCACCGAAGTGAACCTCCGGTGCGCGGTCGGGCCGCTCTATTTCCCACGGATTGCCACGCCTCAGCCAGTCATCGGGATGTTCGACCTGGTAGCCGTGGTCGATAGCCTGGCGAAAGATGCCGTAGTCGTAGCGCAGTCCGTAACCGAAGGCGGGCAGATCGAGCGTTGCCAACGACTCCATGAAACAGGCCGCCAGCCGCCCCAGACCGCCATTGCCCAGACCGGCGTCAACCTCTTCTTCGCGAATCTCATCCCACGAGTACCCGAGCGACTCCAGCGCCTGTTGCAGCGCCGTGTCGAGGCGCAGGTTGATGGCGTTCATGCCCATTGAACGGCCGATCAGGAACTCCAGTGAAAGATAGTAGGCTCGCTTCACCTTCTGCATGTGATGCGTCTGTTGGGTGCGGATCCACTGGTGAATCAGCCGGTCGCGGATGGTGTAGGCCAGCGAAAGGTAGTGATCGTGCTGGGTTGAGCTGTAGCTGTCGACACCGAGCGAATACTTGAGATGCTCGGCAAACCCCCACGCCAGCGAATCGTGGTCGTGTCCCTCGCGCGGCCACACATGACGCGCCTCTGCCACGCGTTTGCCTTTCGACTGCGCCATACGCCCTCCGACATCTGCTTGAAGTTGCCTCCATCATACGCGAGGACGTTCGGTTTTGCATAGCCACTGCAAAGCACTTCACTTTTTGCGGTAATGTAGTATAATGGAGGGCAACGTACGTCGCGTCAGAAAAACTAACAAAGTTGCGCACAATACCGTCATCTCCGGGGGAATACGTCCTATGTTGGACATCGCGTTGGAAAAAGACCTGATCGAGCTTCTCGCAACTAATTTCAAAGCAGCTCAGATCGAGGAACTCGGTAAGCTGCTGTTTGGAAATTTCGATATCTACAAACTGCTCAATGAACAGAATCACATTACGATTCCGGCCAGACGCGCAGCCCAACTACTGGTTCAACACTGTTCGGAGTGTAACTGCCATCCCAAGCTGATTCACCTGCTGGTCGAGACCGACGGCTCGCAATTCATGGGGCGGCAGGCCAATGTGGAAGGCATCGAGCTGTTCCTCGACAAGCTGACCGGGTCGGGGCTGGCCTACGATTTCTCGCGCCGACAGGTCATCAAGATCAAGGACGATCCGTTCGAGCTGATGAACTGGGGATCGCTGCGCAACGGCAGGTCCTACCCGCTGACCGTGCTGAGTCTTGACGTGGTGGGCAGCTCGGCGCTGTCGCGCAGTCACGGTGCCAGGAAGGTCGGCAAGGCGCTGTTTCAGTTGGCCCAGCATGTCAAGGACAGGCTGCGCCCCTACGACGGGCGTATCTGGAACTGGAACGGTGATGGCGGCATCATAGCGTTTGCGTTCAAGGAGCACGAAGTTCGCGCGGTGCAGTTTGCCCTTGAGCTCCAGCTTACTATGCCGGTTTTGAACACCCGCATGGAGCTCCCCGATAAGGTTGACCTGGCGCTGCGTGCAGGGTTGGACAGCGGTAAGCTCACGTTTGCCAACGACGTAGGCGCAATTGTCTCCGACGTCATCAACTACGCCTGCCACCTCGAGAAGTCCGCGGTCCCGGCGGGGTCGATAGGGTTGTCCAAGACGCTGCACGCTTGTCTGCCGGCGCGGCTTGCCGCCCCGTTCAGCAAGCGCATCACTTTTCAGGACCGTGAGGCAGTTCTGATCCCCGGGCGGATCGACAACCTCTACCACAGACCTGACGGCACGGACAACGAACCCGAACTGATGGGCCGAATTGCGGCGGGTTGAGGCTGCGCCCGGGTGAATGCCGATGCGTCCGCTCCCGACAAAGCACACGTGGCTCGCGATGTCGCGCATAACCAGGTCTACTGCGCGGCTGGCCACATCACCAACGCGTAAAGGCCGCCCTTACGGGCGGCCTGGTTCATGTTGCAGATTCGCGAACCTTCACGCAACCGTCAGTTGCGCCCCGGACGGCCGGCACGCGGTGCAGGTTGCTGTTCACGCTGCTGCGTTCGGCCGGAATCCCGGGTCCGCGACTGCGCCGCACCGCGTTCGAGCCGGGGCGCAGCAGCCGCTTCGCGGTCCAGCGCCAGACCACGGGCGTCCTCAGCACGGGCACCACGCTGCTCACCAATTGCGTTACGACGTTCGCCGGAGCCGGCCCACAGCGGGTAGCGCGCCTCGTGCCAGAACTCGGCGCTCTCGCCGCGCGTTGCCACACTGATCGGCGCCACGTAGTCGGGTACGGCGAAGCCGCGGACCTCGACTGCGGCGCCTTCGGCAAGCGGCAGAGGCTGTTCGTAGCCGTAGCGGCCCATCATCAGCTGGTAGCTGCCGTCCCCTGCATCGACAAACCATTCGTTGTCGCGATGCTCCAGACTTCCGCTCAGCTCGCTGAGCCGTCCGTCACGGGCTACGTCACGCCCCAGCGTGCGCGTGTCGTCGCCAAAGACGCCGACGGTGGCAACTGCTGCCATCATTCCTGCAAGAACCAAAGTACGTGTACTCATTCAGTACCTCCTGAACTATTTCTGTGCTTAGTATCGCCCGAGCAAGTGGATGGCCAATGGAGTCACTATGAAGAGTGTGTGAATAAGTACCTATTGCGGCAAGGCGATCGAGACAGTAGTGCCCTCGGCCGTATTGCTGCTGATATCGATGGTTCCGTTATGAAGCAGCACGATACGGTGTGCGATAGTCAGCCCCAGCCCGGAGCCGTCGCTGTTGCGTGCGTACTCACCGCGGTAGAGCCGCTCGAACAGATGCGGCAGTTCCTGCGGCGGGATCGGCGGTCCGTCATTGGTGACAGTAATGCGCACGGTCCCGGCCGCATCGCCGGAGACGATCGGTTCCTGCTCCCCGGAGGACACGGCATGCCACAGCGCCAGGCGGATGCGGCCTCTCTCCGGAGTGTGACGGATAGCGTTGGCCAGAACGTTGGACAGTGCGCGGTACAACAGCGTCTCGTCACCGTTCAACTGCGTATCGTGGGCGTCAACCTCCCAGAGGATCTTCTTCTTCTCGATCTCGTGACCAAAGCGTTGGGCCAGCGTAGCGGCAAAATCGGCGGCACTGAATCGGCTCAGGTTCATTTTCACGTTGGGTTCTTCCAGTCTCATCAGCTCATCGAGATCGGCGATCAGCCGCTCAACGCGTTCCAGTTCAGCCAGCGTGCCGTTGATACGCGTGGGGTCGGGCTGGTAGACGCCGTCGACTATGGCCTCCAGTTGGGCGCGAATCGAGGCGATCGGCGTACGCAGATCGTGGGCAACATCCTGAGCCCACTGGGTACGCAGACTCCGTTCGTTGTTCAGCCGTGTTGCCAGCATGTTGGCCGCGTGGGCAATCCGCACGATTTCCTCGGCACCCTGCTCGGGAATCGGTTCCGTCGGCGTGCCGTGGGCAATCGAATCAATACCCTCGGCAACGCGGGCGGCAGGGTTGGACAGTGAACGCGCAAATCCCCAGGCGGCAACCACCGCCGCCGCAAAGGCTGCCAGCGCACCTGCCGCCGCGGCGCGCACCAGCGACTGGGCCAGCGCCCGGTTGGCGGCGTCGTTGCGAAAGACCGCCGAGCCAACCGAGTAGTAACCCATCAGCCGTTCCCCGGCCCGCAGTGCAACACGCTGTTCCTCGTGCTCCAGGTCGCGCCGCCGCCCGACCCCGCGGTTTGAGGCGACCAGCGTGCCCTCGGCATCATAGATGAACACCGGCACGTCCTGTGGCAGTTGCTCCTCGACTGCAGGGCTGCCGCTGAGGATCCGCCGCGCGGCGTTCTCAACCATCGTCATGCGGCGTGCGCTCCAGGTCGACAACGAATGTTGGTAGCCCGCAACCAGTGCGCCGCCGAGCACGATCAGCAGCACCGCAAAACTGGAGATGAAAGCGATGAACGTGCGGCGAAACAGACTACGCATCGACGCCGTCCGGTTGTGACGCCGTGCGGCCGGAGGCCTCAGAACCCTTGCCGTGGCGCGACGGCTCACCGGTGAATCGGTACCCGAAACCGCGCACGGTGTCGATCCACGGGACGTGTGCAAGCTTGATCCGAATATTCTTGATGTGAGTATCGATGGTACGCTCCGAGCCCTCGGCCAGGTAGTCCAGGCAGACGCCCAGCAGTCTCTCGCGCGACACCACTATCGAGGGGTTCTGCGCAAGATGGCTCAGGATCTTCCACTCCGCGGCGGTCAACGCCACCGCCTTGCCGTTGTGGCGACAGAGGTGACCCGCCTGGTCGAGTTCCAGCGCATGACCGTGGCCGTCATGCTGCAGACTCCAGCGCTGCAGCGCGGATTCAGCCGGTGCGGCCGCGGCGGTCTGCACCCGACGAAGCAGTGCGCGGACGCGCAGCATCAGTTCCTTGTTGGAGAACGGTTTTACCACGTAGTCATCGCCTCCGACTTCAAAGCCGGTGATGCGGTCAGACTCGGACGTCCGTGCGGTCAGAAAGATGATCGGCGCAGCACAGAAGGCACGCAGTTTGCGCGCAAAGAGAAACCCGTCTCCGTCGGGCAGCATCACGTCAAGAATCAGCAGGTCCGGCCGACGCATCCGCGCGGCGTCCTCCAGCCCGGCAAGCCGGGAAAACGGCACTACCTCGTGTTCGTCCAGCTGCAGATACGAGACGATGGTATCGCGCAATCCCTCGTTATCTTCCACTACAAAAATGCGTGCCATGATTACCCCGGCTCCCAGTCTCACAATATACTACGAATGCTCTCACTATGCGCGCAGCGTGTGTCGGACACACGGAGAAGATATGAAGATCAGGTGAAGCCGCGGCACGCTCCGCGGCCAACAAACGGGACGCCGACATCTTCACGCAAACTTCACCGTTTCTCCCTATTGGCTCCTCCGGCGCAGTGTACCTATGGCAGCATGAAAACGCCAAACGTTTATCAAAGCGGCACGCGCAAACCGGCGCTGCTTGTGCTGGCAGCAATGATGACACTAATGACACTCTCAATAACAGCGCAACCGCTGGTCGCACTGTCACCGCAACCGGACGATGCGATACCGCAGAGCCTGATCGCACTTTTGCAGCGTACAGGTGACACCGGCCAGGTGGCGGCTGCACGCAACAGCTACCAGGTTGCACGGCAGGAAGCCGTTGCGGCCGGCTATCGCGGAGATCTGTCTTTCTCGCTGACACCGTGGTGGAAGACGTCGTGGCCGGCCGATGAGGATCCCGACCTATATCACGAAGTCAGCGCCACAATCGGGACTACCATTCCGACAGGGCTGAGCGCGGCCGACGGACTACACCTGGAACGAGCGTTGGCACGTCTGCAGGGCGCCGAGGCCGAGCTGAGTCGGGTACTGCTGGACACGGCGGCAACGCTCTATTCCAGCTACGCGGCGGTCTACATCGCCTGGGCGGAAATCCCGGTACTCGAGGCCGAATACAATGCCGCGCGCCGCCTGCTGGACGCCGAAGAGGCGCGCTACCGCGGCGGAGAAATTTCGCTGATCGATCTTTTCAGCGTGCGCGAGGACTATCGCCGCACCCAGCAGGCAATGGAGAACGGCACAACGAGCGCGGAACTGCTGCTGCTGGATCTACTGGTTCTCAGTGGCAGCGAGATTCCGCATCGCTTTGGATCGCCCGAGATGATCGACGATTATACGCCGCGGTCTCCAACGGCAGATATTGGACGACTGGACGTGCCACCGCTTCAATCTGCTCTGGACCGCATCGATGCCGACCATCCGCGCATCGCGCAGCAGCAGGCCGCACTTGACAGCGCGCTGGCGAGCACCAGCGTACCACGGGATCCGTTGCTGTCTACACTGCGTCTGTCCTATTCGGATGCCGACGATCAGAGCGGCTCGATCTCCTACTCTTTTGCCCGGCCATCGCTCTCTCTGTCGTACACTCCGCCGCCGATCGGGATTGGAACCGACGTAACGTCACGCTCGGATCGCAGCAGCTCGGACTCAAACAGAAATTCAATCACGTTTCAGGCGGTCTTCTCGCTGGGTGTCGGCAGCGCGCGCTCACATGCAATTGAAGCAGCCGAAGCCGCTGTACGGTACGAAGCTACCCGGCTGGAAGCCCTGGAGCGGTCGCTGGAAGCCGACGTCCGCTCGCGCTACCGGCGCATCGATTCCGCCGAAGCCTTGCTCGAGTCAGCACGTCAGGCTCTGCAGCGCTTTGACGCCTCGTTGGATGCGATACGCGCTCGCGATGCACTCGGTCTGGCCGCACCGGCCGAAGCGGCCGCTGCCCACGCGGCGGCCAGGCGTGCCGAACTGGCAGTCACGGAGGCGGAAATCAACCTGGTCGGAGCACAACTGGCCTATCTGGCAACCGCGTATCTGCCGCATGCGCTGCCTGCGTCCATCTATCATTCCCTGTTTGGAGGTACTCGATGATAGCAAAACCGCGCACAAAGAAAAAGCGTAGCAAGCCGCTGATCGCCATCGTCGTAATAGCGATCCTGGTGGGTTCCGGCTGGACTGTCTATCAACGGCTCAACGATGACAATCAGGGCGAAGCGCAAGAACCGCGGATCCAGACTGCCGAGGCAGCCGAAGGCTCGGTAACCGTGAGCGTGGAAAGCCCGGCGGTTGCCGAACCGCACCTGATACGCACCCTGCGTGCTCCGTCCGGCGGCACGGTGGTCTCGGTTGCCGCCGAGGGAGCTACGGTTCGCCAGGGGCAGATCCTGATCGCATTTGACGATCGAGCAGCCGAAAGAGCGGTCTCGCTGGCGCGTATTGCGCTGCAGGAGGCCGAGATCAACCACCAACGCGCCGGCGAAACGCTGACCAAGGCCGAGAAGGTGCTGCAGGAGCGGGAGGCGCTGCTGGCCTCCGGAGCGGTATCACGCGAGCAGGTGGAGACCGCGCGTGACCAGTTTGCTTCGGCACAGTATGCCCTGCGCTCGGCAGCGCTCTCGGTCGACAAAGCCGCCGTTTCCCTCGACACCGCGCTGGCAGACCGTGACGCCGCTGTCATCCGCGCCCCATTCGACGGAACCGTTCTGTCTACGGCAGTAAACCAGGGCGATTTTGCCGGCCAGAACTCCACCCTGATGACATTTGGCGATCTGTCACGCCTGCGCTTTCGCGCCGAAATCGACGAATACGATATCGCGCGCGTAGCGGTCGGGATGCCGGTGAGCATCCGCAGCGATGCGCTGGAGGGCACCTCGCTGCAGGCACAACTCGAGAGCATCAGCCCGGAAGCCGAGATCATCAGTAACATCTCGGTCTTTCGCGTAACCGCCACCGCCGACAACAGCGAGGGCCGTCTGAAACCGGGAATGAGCGCCGACCTGGTGGTGCTTATAGCGCGCGACAGCGGCATCGTGATTCCGGCGCGCGCGGTATCCAGCGTACGCACGCGCAGCTACGTTGACGTTGTCAGCGGTGAAGACGAAGTGGACACCCGGCGTGTTGAACTCGGAGCCAATGACGGTGCCTCTGTTGTAGTGCTGGACGGTCTGAAGGAAGGTGAACTGGTGAAGATGCCGGACCGCGCGGACGTGCTGCCGAGCATCCCTGCAAGCAGTACCGCCCCGGCGGCACCGTCGGGTAGCTCGATCATCCCGATGCCGACAAGCGGTGGTGGAGGCGGCGGCGGCGGAGGCGGCCGATGATCCACATCAGCGATATCCATAAACGGTATCAGATGGGCCCAACGATGGTGAACGCGCTGGGCGGTGTATCGTTGCAGATCGAAGCCGGCGAGTTTGTAGCCATTACCGGGCCAAGCGGATCGGGCAAGTCAACCCTGATGAATATCATCGGCTGCCTGGATAGCCCCGACAGCGGCAGCTACCTGCTGGCCGGAGAGGAAGTAGCTGAGCTGGCCCCCGACGATCTTGCCGAAATTCGCAATCTGCGTGTCGGATTTGTATTCCAGACCTTCAACCTGCTGCCGCGCGCCACTGCGCTGGAGAACGTCGAACTGCCATTGATCTACCGTGGGATTGGGGCACGCAGACGGCGCGCTACCGCGCAAGCCATGCTCGAACGCGTCGGACTGGACGACCGCATGACGCACCTGCCAACCGAGCTCTCCGGCGGCCAGAGTCAGCGCGTAGCGATAGCGCGCGCGCTGGTAGGGGGGCCTGCGCTGATCCTAGCCGATGAGCCGACCGGAGCGCTGGATACCCGCACCGGTGAGGAAATCATGGCGCTGTTCGAGGAACTCAACCACGACGGGGTAACGCTGATCCTGGTGACCCACGATAACGCGCTGGCTGCGCACGCCGACCGGCTGGTGCGGCTGCTGGACGGCTTGATTGTCGACAATCGGGCGGGAGTAATCGTATGACAGGCAGAGCCCGGTTAGTAATGCTGTGGGAAAACAGTGCGATGTCGTTTCGCAGCATCCTGTCGAACAAGGTGCGCGCCTTTCTGACCGCGCTGGGGGTGGTAATCGGCGTGGCATCGGTCATCGGACTGACCGCGCTGGGCCACGGTGCCGGCATCGCGGTTGAGAGCCGGCTGAGCAACCTTGGTGCCAACCTGCTGATTGTCTATTCGGGTGAGCCGCGTGGAACATCGCTGGTGCGCCAGCGCACCACCAACATAGCGCCGATGCTGACCGCCGATGACCTGGAGTTCATCGATTCACTGCCGTCCGACCTGGTGGTCAAGACGGCGCGTGAATCCTCGCAGAATGGTCAGCTCAAGTTCGAGAACCGTAACACCGTGGCCACCGTAATCGGCACTGACCCGAACTACCCCGACATCCGTAACTTCCATCCGATGTACGGATCATTCTTCAGCGAACTGGACATGGAGAGCCGGCGCAACGTGGTAGCAATCGGTGTGCAGACCTACCGTGAGTTATTCCCCGACGGCCGGGATCCGCTTGGAGCGACCATTCGCATCAACGGACTTCCGTTTCACGTGATCGCGATCATGGAGGAGAAAGGCTCGCCAACGCAGGATGCCTCGGTTCTGATACCCTTCACCACCTACCGCCGCTCGCTCTCGGGATCGGACAACTACGCCATCATCAACATCCAGGCCGCCTCCACCGACGTGATGTACGAGCTGCAGTCAACGATAGAGAATGAGATGCTGCGGCTGCGCCGCGTACCGTCAATGGAGATGGCCAACTTCTACATCGCCAACCAGATGGACCTGATTGGTACCGTTACCGGAGTGGCGGACACCTTCACGCTGCTGCTTGCCGGCATCGCCGCCATCAGCCTGCTGGTGGGCGGCATCGGGATCATGAACATCATGCTGGTATCGGTCACCGAGCGTACACGCGAGATCGGTGTGCGCATGGCGCTGGGCGCCAAGGGGCGCCACGTGATGACGCAGTTTCTTACCGAAGCGGTGATACTATCCGCCGGCGGTGGGCTCATAGGGGTGTTGCTGGGCTACCTGTTCTCATGGGGCGCACAGCGCTTCGGTGGGCTGGCGTCGGTGGTGACACCGGACTCTGTGCTGATCGCGTTCTCGTTTGCCGTGGTGATTGGCCTGTTCTTCGGCGGCTATCCGGCCTATCGCGCATCGAGACTCGACCCGATAGAGGCGCTGCGCTATGAATAATACCCGACCCGCCAACGAGGGAGGAACAATGAGAACACAACGAAAACTGGTTTGGACGCTGACAGCAGCCCTGCTGCTCCTTGCGGCCGCCGCGGCCGCACCGGCCCAGGAACAGAGTGCATCAGCGCACATGCAGGCGCTGCGCGCGGAACTGGAAGTGGTCAGCGAGCTGGGCAGACTGCTGGGGTTTATCCTGCGCATGCAGAACGAACAGGACTCGCTGGCATTGAGCGGCGATCAGCTGCGCAACCTGTGGCAGCTCAGCGAGGAGATCCGCCGCAGCGAGCGTCTGACACCGGACCGCGCCGAGCAGATGATGCTGCGCATCGAAGACGAGATTCTGGACCCGCAGCAACTGATGTACACCGATCAGCAATTCCTCAACCGCGAGGAGACCCGCGTTCCCGGCTCCGGCCCGTCGGCGCGCGGCACAGCGGGTTCCCCCGGCGCGGAAAGCTCGGGCGGTGACGGCAGCAGCAGCGGTACAATCGCCACCTATGCAGCCGGCGGCCCGTACAATCCGCTGCTCGACACTTCGCGTCAGCTGGGCCAGGATTTCGAGGCATTGAGCAAGCTGCTGCAGGCGCAGCGCTGAGCGTGCTTCCAATCTCATAGGCTGCGGGCCACGCTGACGGCCAGATCACTCACCGCGCAGCGGTTGCAACCAGGCCGAGCATGACTTATGATCCGGGAATGTCGAGCAACAGTGGTGAGCGGCCTGCCGGCGCGCGGCCGCAGATAATGGTAACAAATGACGACGGCATCGATTCACCCGGCCTGATAGCCGCGGTCAAAGCGGTAAGCGGTCTGGGGCAGGTGACCGTTGCCGCACCCACCACCCAACAGACCGCACGCGGTCGCAGTCTGCAGGGAAACCGCTCGGATACGTTGCACCCGGTGCAGCTTGACGGCGTTGACTCATCGGTGAAGGCGTACCACCTGGACGCATCGCCGGCGCTGGTAGTGCGCCACGCGCTGATGGTTCTATACGCCGAGGGCATGCCCGATGTTGTGGTGTCGGGTATCAACTTCGGCGAAAACCTCGGCAGCAACATCACTATTTCCGGCACCGTTGGCGCCGCACTGCAGGCAGCCTCGCACGGAATCCCGAGCATCGCCGCATCGCGCCAGACCGCCATCAAGCACCATTTCAAGTACGGCAAGCTGGACTGGCAGGACGCGATCCGGGTAACCAGGGAGTACACCGCGCGTCTGCTCCAAGCAGCAGGACTGAATGAGCCTCTGCCGTTTGACGTGCTGAAGATCGACGTCCCCGATCCGTGTCCCGCAGGAATCGAGGAGCGCTTTACCGTGCTATCGCGCCAGCCGTACTACCTGCCGCTTTACCGCAACCCGCACCCCGAAAGTGCCATTCGCGAAGCGGCTACCACTATCAACGATGATATAGCCAGCCTCGATCCTGGAGATGATATCTATGCACTGCTGGTTGACCGTGTTGTCTCGATTACACCGCTTACTCTGGACTGTACCGCCCCGTTCCGCGAAAGCATCGCCCGGCTACAGCTCCGGTGAGCCACTGCGGCTGAACTGTGCACGTTTGCGCCCCCGCATCTGTTGCCATTGATCATCAGTCGGTGGCGGCGCCAGGGACTGGGCTATGTTGAGCGCAAAATCCCCAATGTGCTCCAGCTGCGCAATCATATCGATCAACAGCAGTTCGGTACGGACGTCACTACCGCCCTGCAGTCGCTTGCGCGCCGCCTTCTTCAAACTGTTGCGTCCGCTGTTGACCTGCTCTTCCAGCGCCTGTGCCGCCAGGAACTCCTCGCGGCTGACGTTCTGATCGAGGTGCTCACGGATGAACAAGAGAAAGCGCGAGATTAACTGCATATACTCCATCAGACCCGGCAGGGCCTGCGGATCGATGACCAGACGCTTGCGCACGCGCCGCTGCGCAAGCAGCCCCAGGTTATAACAGCTGTCGGCGATACTCTCGAGCTCATCAACAACCCGCAGCATTGCGGCAACGTCAGCAGCCGCACGCCTGGTGAGGCTTTCCATCGAGAAGGACGCCAGAAATCGGGTCAACTGGTCCTGCATCTGGTCGGTATAGACTTCCTCACGCTCCAGCTGCACCACTGTGCGATCAACAGCGGCTTCATCTGCGGTCAACAGATCGCTCAGACGTGTAAACATCTTCTCAGCCAGCGCGCCAAGTCGTGCGATCTCGTTACGGACTTCAATCAGATAGAATTCCGGACTCTGGTACAGCTGTGTTGCCACAATCGGCAATCGATACGTACCGAGTTCCTCTTCATCCTGACGCCCCGGAATCACGCGGTGCACCAGGCGCACGAGTTGGGGCACAAATCCGATGCACAAGGCAGTGTTGACAACGTTGAACATCGTGTGGAACATCGCCAGATGCGCCGGCAGCGCACTGCGAGCCCCATCGATCACATAGGGTGATCCAGGCAGAATCAGATCTACCAGCTGCAGCGCCAGCGGAAAGAGCGCCAGCATCCAGACTACGCCAATCACGTTGAACATCAGGTGCGCGCGCGCCGCGCGGCGCGCCGAGAGCGTGCCGCCAATTGCCGCCAGGTTGGCGGTAACGGTAGTACCGAGGTTCTCACCAAGGATGATCGCAGCGGCACTGGGGTAATCGATCCATCCGGCAAACGCGGCGGTCAAAGTTATTGCGATTGCGGCCGACGAAGACTGCACAGCCACGGTCAGCACTCCGCCGATAAGCACAAAGACAACAATCGAGAACACGCCGTGGCCGCCAATCCGTGTCAGCTGTTCGAGTAGACGCGGATACTCGGCTACGTCGGGAACAGATTGGCGCAGGAAAGACAGGCCGAGGAAGATGATCCCGAAGCCGATCAGCGCCTCTCCGTGCGGCGTACGGCGCAGTTTTCGACTGAATACCAGTACCGCTCCAACGCCGATTGCCGGCAGCGCCAGCGCCGATATGCTGAAATCCAGCCCGATTGCGGCAACCATCCAACCGGTCAGCGTTGTACCGATATTGGCGCCCATGATTACGCCAACCGCCTGGGTCAGACTCAGCAGCGAAGCGTTGACAAAGCTGACCACCATCACCGTAGAGGCCGACGAAGACTGCACCAGAATTGTAAGCAGCGCCCCGGTAGCCACAGCGGTGAAACGATTGCCCGTCATGTAGTTGAGAATGGCCTGCAGCCGCTCCCCGGCAGCACGCTGCATCCCGTTACTCATGGTGCGCATGCCGAAAAGAAAGAGACCGAGACTGCCGGCAATTTGCAGTATTACCATGTTACGCCCGGGTGAAGTGATGGTTTCATTCGTTGGCTCTTCATACCACGGACGCCGATTGGCTGCCAACCGTGCCGCTGCATTATTGACACAGCGGCGTGGTATACGCCAGCCTGCGCTGGACGCTACAACACAGACACAGGAGGCTATCGGGCATGAGTGCACTGTTGCCACGAGAACTGAGCGAATATCTGGAAACGGTGGTCCCGCAGCGGCCGGCCGAGATGCTGCGCATGGAAGAATACGCGCGCGAACACGATTTCCCGATTATCGGACCGGCTGCCGGCCAGCTGTGCTACGTAGTCGCGCGCATGATCGGCGCGCGCAGCGTGTTTGAGCTCGGCTCCGGCTACGGCTACTCCACAGCGTGGTTTGCGCGCGCGGTACGGGAAAACGGCGGCGGCGTTGTACATCACGTTGTATGGGATCACGGCCTGTCGCAGATGGCGCGTGCCCACCTCGAGACGCTTGGTTACGCCGATATCGTTCGCTACCAGGTCAGCGAAGCGCTACAAGCCCTGGCCAACAGCAGCGGCCCCTTCGACCTCATCTTCAACGACATCGATAAGCACGCCTATCCCGAATCGCTGGCGGTGATAGAATCACAACTGCGGCCCGGCGGTGTGCTGATTATCGACAACATGCTCTGGGGCGGCGCCGTCTGGGACCGGGGGGATGAATCGGCCGATACGCACGGCGTGCGCGAGTTCACGCGCCGTATCAGCGAAAGCGAGCGGTGGGCGGTTACTCTGGTACCAATCCGTGACGGTCTGATCGTGGCCTGCCGGCTTTGATAATGGGGCCACGGCCAAGCCTGAGCAGGCGCCGTTCCAGCGGTTGCCAATCGTGCCGATAGCTGTTAAGAGGAACCTATGGCACGAGCAAAAAGCCGCTGGGGCGTTGCAGGCGCGCTTCTTGGACTGGCCCTGTTTCTGAGTGCTCCGGGCGCAGCCAACGCTCACCCGCATGTTTTCATCGACGCACGCGTCACATTTCAGTTCAACAGCAACTCACTGGAAGGCTTCTGGGCCGAGTGGGCCTTTGACGAGCTGTTCACGTCGATGATTGTGCTTGACTTTGGCGCTCCGCGACAGGGTTCGTTCTCCGATAGCCTGATTCAGGAGATCCACGACGGCGCGTTTTCCAATCTGCAATTCTACGACTACTTCACCTACGTGATTGTCGACGGGGAATCCCACGCCACCGACAGCATCGAGCAGTTCAGCGCCTTTATGCGCAACCACCGGATTGTCTACCGCTTCTTTGTACCCTTCCGCCATCCACTGGACAACCGGGAGCGCACGCTGCGTGTTCGCATGTACGACCACACATTCTTCACCGATATTGCATTTGAGCGCCAGCGGCCCGTAGCGGTAGAATCCGACCTGCGGCTGGAGTACGACCACCGCGTTGTGCGCAATCAGAACGTGACCATCGAGTACGATAACCGCAACCAGAGTATCCAGCGCGAGGGAGCCACCTACACCGGTCTGACGCACCCCTGGGAAATCGAACTGCGCTACCGTAAGCGCTGACACGCTATCGGCCGGCGGCGTATTATGCTGTAAGGTGCCATGCAACGCGATGAACTCGAACGCTGGATAGAACGCGAGGGACGCTGGGAGTTCTCACGTTCGGGCGGGCCCGGCGGACAGAATGTCAACAAGGTCAATACCCGCGCCACGCTGCGCCTGCCACTGAATCGCCTGCCCGTGTCGGCGCAGCAGCTTCAGACCGCCCGGCAGCGGCTTGCCAACCGCCTGACCGGTGAGGCCGAACTGATAGTACACGCCTCAGAGGCGCGCGGACAGCGGGCTAATCGCGACCACGCTCGCCGACGCGCGCTGGAGCTGCTGTGTGCCTCGCTGGCCCGCCGCAAGCGGCGCACAGCTACCCAGCCAACGCGCAGCTCGGTAGAGCGGCGGATAACCGCCAAGAAGCATCGCGCGCGACACAAGCGATACCGCAGGCCGCCCGAGCCCGGCGCATAGCCGTATCAGGATTCTGTGATCGAGCCGCTGACCATTTGCCGCAGTATCCGCTCGGTCAACCTCAACCTGTGGGACGAGGCTAACCCTCAGCTGACAAACGACATCTCGGGATGCGCCACCACCGCGGCGTAGTCGTTGCTGAGCGCCAGGATGATGTGGATAATCAGCGGGATAACAAATGATCCGGTGGCCCAGGCAATCACGCATAGAACGATCCCCAGGAAGAATGCGCCAAAGGCTTCACCGGAGCCCTTGTACAGATGAGCCAGCGCGTAGAGTGCACAGTTAAGCGCAATTGCCGCTTCGAGCCCCATCGACTGCAGTAGTGGAAAGAACAGAAACCCTCGGAAACTGAACTCGTAACCTGCCAGGTAGAGGCACCAGAAGAAGCTGTTGCGCAGCACGCGTCTGCGATCCCAGCGGTTCTGACGCACCTGCGGATAGAAAGCGGTATTGACGCGCCGCCTCGGCCGCACGCCCACCAGCAGCGCAAAGAACACCACCGGCAGCAATGACCACCAGAAAACGTTGGGGCCGGCAGGTAGCATCAGGCCTGCCGCGCCCAGGCCCCCCGGCAGGAAGAGACTCACCAGCGCCGGTATCAGACCCAGGGTAACAAAGCCGACTGCTTTCTGTGCGTACACCAGCGCTTCCTGTTGCGACACGCCCGTGCTGCCGGCCGCAGCCAGGCGCGCGGCCAGCGACTGAAGCACACCGCTGCTACCGCTGAAATAGTAAACCATGAATCCAAAAGTGAAGAGCGTCAGTATCAGTGCGATGGTCAGGTTGAACCTCCATTTGCGGCCTTTGCGGCAGTACCATACAGATCGCTGCGGGCAGCAAAGCGTGTTATCAGCCGCTCGGACAGGCCGGGCAACAACGTATACGCCAGCGCGGCCAGCTTACCCAACGGAGTCATGATGACCGAACGCCTGCGGCGGCGCACCATGTGCACAACAGCGCGCGCAACATCGAATTGCGTAGAGCTGTTGCGTGCACGTTGCAGCCGGATGCGGTTTCCTTCGGCATCGTAGATGGTCTTGCCGTTGTCATTCTCGGTAAAAGAGACGTAGAGAATGCCGACGTGCACGCCACGCGGTGACAGCTCGCAGCGCAGCGCCTGGGAGAAACCGGTCAACGCCATCTTTGCGGCGCTGTACGGGGCGATCCCCGGCAACCCGCGCAGTCCTGAAAGGCTCGACACAAAAACAACGCTGCCTCGCGATTGCAGCAGCTCGGGCAGCGCCAGCCGCGTCATCGAGACTGCACCGGTGAAGTTGATGTCCACTACGGTGCGGAACAGTTCCAGCGAAGTCTGTTCAAACATGCCGCGCATCGACATACCGGCGTTGTTCACCAGCACATCCAACCCACCAAACTGCTCTACTGTAGACCGGATGACCGCCCGGCAATCCTCGAGTGATGTGACATCGCCGGCCAGCGCGAGGACTTCAAGTCCCTCGCGCGCAAACTGCTCGGCCTGCCGCTGCAGCGCACCGGTGTCCCGGCCGGTCATCGCAACCCGGGCGCCGTGCTGTGCAAACAGCCGCACCGTCTCGCGTCCGATGCCCTTCGCACCGCCGGTTACCAGTACGCGTCTGCCGTTGAACTCCTGCATCGTACTCATCGCAGCCCCTGCGTTGCGGCGCTCCGGGCGCCCTCGGCTTCCAGATAGCCGTGCTCCCGCAACCAGCTGTAGGCCTCCAGAACAGCGTCGCGCAGCGACGAAGTCGGCATATCCAGTTCTCCAACCGCGCGCTGGTTGGAGTAATAGCAGTCGGTGTTGGCAAGCCGCGCCATCGGCAGCGAAATGCGCGGCTTTCGGCCGCTTACGGACGCCGCCAGCGAGCCGAGAGCTCCAACGCACAGCGTCAGCAGCGGCGGCAGATAGAGCCGCGGCGGGGCAACATCCGCAATCTCTGCTATCAGGCGGAACGCTTCGCGATAGCTCAAGTTCTCCCCCGCCGCCAGGTAGCAGCGGCCGTTGCGGCCGGCGGTCAGAGCGTTTACTGCGGTAACCGCCACGTCGCGCGCGTGGACGTAGCTCTTGCCGCCACGCGTGTAACCCGGTGTCTTTTGCTGCGCTACAGCGATAATCATGGAACCGGACCCCGGCTTGGAATCGTAGGCGCCAAACATGAACGTGGGGTTGATGATGCTGACCGGCAGGCCGCGTTCACGATGCTGCTGCAACAGCCATTGCTGTGCGGCGTACTTGGAGTCCTGGTAATCAAGGCCGAAGCGTCCGTCGGTGTAGGGGCTCTCCTCGGTACCTGCAGCGTGACGTGGTCCAGGACCAAATGAGTTGGCGCTACCGATGTGCACCAGCTTGCTCAGCCCGCGTTCCAGCAGCGCTTCGCCGAGCTGCACAACCGCGTCGTAGTTGAGCTGCCACGTAGCACGCGAGCGCGCCGGCCAGATGTCGGTGGATGCCACCGTGTGGATAACCGCGTCACAACCGTCGATTGCGCGCAACACGTCCGCGCGCACCAGAACATCGCCTTCGCAGGCTTCGATTGCAAGGCCGTCCAGAGTACCGGTGTGGCGTGCCGGCTGCAGCAGCGCACGCACGGCGAAGTCCCGTTGCAGCAGCTCGCGCACGATGTAACTGCCGAGCATTCCGTCGGCACCGGTCACCAGCACTTTCATGGACGGCACGGTAGCACCCCAACCGTGGTTGGTCAATCGCCGAGACCCGAGACTCGCGAACAGGGCTACGAATTTTTGAACCGAAACTCATTGAATTCTAACAAAGTTCTGCTATCCTTTGCATGTGGAACCAGCAATCAAGGTGATTCTGATTCGGGCGTTGTTCCTGGTACTGCTGCTGATCGTGGGTGGTATACTGGTGCTGAGATAGCACTCCGCGTTGACTCGCGGTGAACAATGCGCTACCTATAGTACATGATCTCGCTTAAAAGGTTTTGCACCGACCATCTACGGGGTGCCTGTTACACCGATGCGCGCACCCGCCAGAAGCATTCAACCGACATGAGTATCTACTCTATTGTACCCGCTGCAGTGGTAGAGCCGGCCGATGCCGATGATGTCTCCCGCCTGCTGCAATTCTGCAGCCAGGAACGGATCCCGGTTACCGCACGTGCCGGGGCCAGCAACACCGGTGGCTCGGCGATCGGTGAAGGGGTGGTACTGCTGCCGATTGCGCAACCCTCCGACGCCGCTGATGTCCGGCTGCAGGATTGCGGTGATGAGCTACTGGCATCCGCTCCCGCCGGCCTGCGTCACGACCGGCTGCAGAGCATGCTCAACCAGCGCGGTTTCCACCTGCCGTCCGATCCCTCCAGCGGACCGCTTTCCTACATCGGAGCAAACGTTGCCACGCGCGCCAGTGGAGCACACGCGCTGCGCCACGGCGCCATCGACCGCTATCTTGACTCCCTGGTGGTGCTGCTGGCCGATGGAACGCGGATCGATACCGCCGAGCCACAGACGATTCCAACCAGGATTCGCACAGGGCTCAGCACGATAGCCGATGGCCTCTCCGCCGACCGTGACGCGCTAGAGCGTCTTCGCGCGGGCCAGCAGCGCAAGACCGCCAGCGGCTACAACCTGACCGCGCTGCTTGAAGCCCCCGGTCCGGACCTGACCGCGCTGTTTGCCGGCAGCGCAGGAACCCTCGGTATCATTGAAGCCGTCCGACTTCGCTGCCCGACCGCACCGGCCGACCAGAGCCTGCTGGTGCTCTCGTTTGACAGCGAGGCTGAAGCCTGTGATGCCGTCAGTGCGGTCCGTCGCAGCGACCCGGCTGCCTGCGAAATACTCAACCGCTTCTGTGTGCAACTGCTGGCAGACCAGGGTATCACGTTTGCAGTTTCGGCCGGCTCAATGCTGGTTGTTGAGTACAGCGCAGACAGCCCCGGCGCCGCCGCAGAGACCGCGCACAACGCCGCAGACCGGCTCTACGGCAACACTTGTGCGCGTACCGCAATTGCCATCAGCGACCCGCGGCAGCAGGCAGCGTTCTGGAAAGTACGTAAGAGAATGATGCTGCAACTGCGCAACCGCTCAGATGGCCGCAGTGCACTCTCGGTAGTCAACGACATCGGTGTCCCGGTTGATAGCCTGGCACCGTTCCTGGAGGCTTTGACCCCAATCTTCTCCAAACGTGCTATCCCGCTGCCGATCTACGGTCATGCTGCCGACGGCAACCTTCACTTGCGACCACTATTTGACACACACGATCCGTCACTGGCAGACGTCGTTCGCGCGGTAGCCGATGAGACCTATGAGCTGGTGCTCTCTTTGGGCGGCACAATCACGGCGGAACACGGCATGGGCAGGCTGAGAGCGCCGTATCTGCGCCGCGAATGGGGCGACTCGCTCTACGAAACCATGCGCGAGATCAAAGACCTTTTTGATCCGAGCGGCATTCTCAACCACGACGCGATGTTTTACGAAGGGGACCTGATGCGCCATTTTGGTAGAAATCAGTGATTGGACAGTAAGCGCAGTCGATATTGCACGCCGCGGGGGCGCATTGTTATAGTGTAACAGGAGGAGTAGACACGGCCCTCAAGGAGGCATCCGGTGAAAATCGCGATAATCTCGGATATTCACGATAACGTCTGGAACCTGCGCTCGGTGCTCGCTGTCCTGGACGATGCCGATGCGATGCTCTGCTGCGGTGACCTGTGCGCCCCATTCATGGTTGCCCGACTGGTGGACGGGTTTGGCAGCCGGCCAATCCACATCGTCTTCGGCAACAACGACGGTGATCTCTACCGCATCACCGAGGCAGCTTCAAAGTTCGACAACGTTCAACTTCACGGCGAACTGTTCAGTGGCAGACTGGGTGGGCGCTCCTTTGTGGCTACCCACTACGATACCGTGGCGGCTGCCATCGACACTTCAAAGGCCGATGTAGTCTGTTACGGCCACAATCATCAGTACGCACTCGAACGCAATGCGAACAGCTGGGTGATCAACCCCGGTGCGGTGATGGGCTACACTCCGGCAGGCAACAAGGAGATCCCGGTCAGCTACGTTATCTACGACACCGATCTGCATCTGGCCGAAGGCCGGCAGATCGGCAACGGTAACCGCTGCGGCAGCCGCCCTGAACCGCTTCCCGGCCCAGCCGATCAGGCCAGTGGTGCACACAGTGGCTGACCACGCACCGCCGCCTGCGGAGGCAGGCGCGGGCCCGCGCGGCTCGGTCCACCAGGATCTGGTGGCGCTCGACGGCGGAGAGTTCCTGATGGGAACGGACGACTCCGAAGGGTTCCCCGCCGACGGCGAGGGGCCGGTGCGCGAGGTCCAATTGTCCGCGTTCAAGATCAGCCGCTACGCCGTCAGTAACCGCCAGTTCGGCGAGTTCGTCAACGACAGCGGCTACGTGACCGAGGGCGAGCGTATCGGCTGGTGCTTCGTGTTTCATCTGCTTGTGAGCAAACTGGCTCACAAGCGCGGGCACGTACGTGAGGTGCCCGGGCTGCCGTGGTGGCGCGCGGTGGAAGGCGCGTGCTGGCACCGTCCCGAAGGCAAAGGCTCCTCGATACGCGAACGTATGGATCATCCGGTGGTTCATATCTCGTGGAACGATGCGCAGGCCTTCTGCCGCTGGTCCGGCACACGGCTGCCCAGCGAGGCCGAATGGGAGTACGCCGCCCGTGGCGGGCTGGTGCAGAAGCGCTACGTGTGGGGAGATGAGCTTACCTCCGGCGGCGAGCATTTCTGCAACATCTGGCAGGGAGACTTCCCAACCCACAACAGCGCAGAGGACGGCTGGATCGGAACCTGTCCGGTGCGCCACTACGCGCCAAACGGGTTCGGACTGTTCAACATGGCCGGCAACGTCTGGGAGTGGTGTACCGACTGGTGGAGCCCGTCGTTTCACGTCGATGGCCCACGTGTGGATCCGCGTGGTCCCGACAGCGGCAGCGCCCGCGTAATGCGCGGAGGCTCGTACCTGTGCCACCACTCCTACTGCAACCGCTACCGCGTTGCGGCGCGCTCTTCGAATACACCCGACAGCGCTACCGGCAACATGGGGTTTCGCTGCGCGAGATAGCCAGGATAGCTTTGTGCCGCTGCGGATCAGCCGTCCGGCATCTGTACGGCTTCGATAGGCACCACCACTTCTCCCAGCGGATTCATGGCGTTTATCAGCGAGACGCACGAGAAGCGCTGTAGCTTTTCGACCCACAGCGACTCAGCCGTTATGGCGTGCTGCTGCAGCAGCCGCTCGCGCATAGTACCGAACAGCAGCGGCTCAGCGGGTGTCAGCCAGTCAACGCCGTCAAAGAAGACAAGGTTGCTGTAGGAGCTGTCGCTAACCATCCCGTGACGTACAATGATGATCTCATCGGCCTCACCGCGCTGATCCAGCAGGCGCTGCAGCGCGGTCCGATCAGCCCATTTGAAACGGTAGTCGATGTCATCGGCCACAACGCACTTCAGCGAGGCTGGCGCCCGGCGCTGATACGGCTCGACTTCCACCCGTATCAGCGTCTCGGCGTAGGTCAGCCGCAGCTTGTGCAGACCTGTCTGCGGCAGAGCAGCCGGCAGAACCTCACTCAGCTGCAGCGGGCCGGCGCCGGGGAATAGTTCTCGACGCGTTGCGTCCAGCCGCCGCTGGTGGTAGACCAGCTGCTGTGGGCGGCCGTCTTCAATGCGAATAGTCTCGATGCAATGGCACATAGATCTTGTCCAGCAACTCCTGATATTCCAGATCAACCCGGCTGTCGATAGTAATGCCGCCGCCACTCTTGAACAGGTATCCCTCAGCGGTCTGCTCGACGAAGCGGATCAGCACGCCGGAATCTAGCTGCTGTCCGTCAAACAGGCCGACCACCCCGGTGTAGAAGCCGCGCTGGTAGCCCTCGGCCTCTGCAATGATGCGGCAGGTCATCTGTTTGGGGGCTCCGGTCACCGATCCCGGTGGAAGCATCGCCAGCAGGATATCGCCGATCCGACCCGGCCAGTCCGGCGCAAGCCGGCCGACGATCTCCGAGCTCATCTGCAACAGACTGCCACGGTCTGTCTTGAGTGTCTCTACGTAGCGGAAGCGCTCCACGCTGACCCGGCGCGCCACACGCCCGATATCGTTTCGAATCAGATCGACGATTGTAACGTGCTCAGCGTACTCCTTGGGATCAGCCAACAGGGCGTCAGCCTGCCGCTGCCCTTCCCCGCTGCGCGTGCCCTTCATTGGACAAGACCGGATCACGCCATCGGCGATGGTGACAAACGGTTCGGGTGAGAACGCCACAAACCGGTCACGCAGCCAGACACGGTATTTGGCCTCGCTGTGATAGAAGAGGTCGCTGAGCGAACCACTGATTGCAATCCGGGTCGGCAGTGTGAGGTTGACCAGGTAAGAGTTACCGCAGCGCAGATGCTGCTGCACGGTGTCAAACGCCCGCCGATAGCGCGCGCGACTCGGAGCACTGAGAACCGAGATTCGCGGAGGCACACGGTCCGCCGGCGGGCGCTGCAGGTCGTTTCCGGCGCCGCGGATCCAGTATTTCAACTGCGTAGCGTCGACCTGGTGCAGCGGCACAACCAGCGGTTCATGAAGTGCGTAGTCGAGTACAAACACAAACGGTCGGGCGGCGGCGCCGAGATCGTTCATCGCCCGGCAGGCTCGCATCGCTGCCGGGTTGGCGCCAAAGTCGTGCATCGTCAGCGGTGCTTGCCCCGCTGCTCGACGTGGCGCGCCAGAATAAACAGATAGTCGGACAGGCGGTTCAGGTAGTTCTGACAGGCGTGCAGATCGTGGCGGCCACGCTCGCGGATAACGCTGACCAACCGGCGCTCGCTGCGGCGGCAAACGCTGCGCGCCACGTCCACGGCTGCAGAAAGCGCTGTCTCGCCGGGAAGTATAAAGACCGGATCGATGCGCGTATTCTGCAGCAGCTTCTGCTCGACGCCCTCGAGTGCTTCAACGTCGCTATCGGTAACGTGCTCTATAGTGGCGTACAGCTCGTGATCGGGAGACGTTGCCACCATCGCACCAACGCGCAGCAGAGTACGCTGCATGACGGTCAGGCCGAACTCATCGCCGAGCTCAGCGCGCAGCGCCGCGCGAGCAGCGCCGGTGAAACTGTTGGCCTCGTCGATATCGCCAACTGCCGCAAATATCAGATCATCCTTGCGCCGCCACTCACCGGAATAGTAGCCCGATTCTCCGCGGTCTCCGCCGCGCGTGGTTACCCATTCAAAAGGCGTCTCTTCACCCATGGTTACCCCTTCTACCGCTCCTGTTTCAACGCTGCGGCCAGCTCGGCTATTGAGCCGAAGCGGCAGCCGCTGTCACCAGAAGTCAGAATGCCGACCGCGCGCCGTGTGTCGTGAAGCTCCACGCGTACATCCGGCTGCGGATCAGTCTCCACCACCGCACAACCGAGCCGCTGAAGCGCCCGCGCGGTCCATTCGCGAGCCAGACCGCTACCGATCAACGTGGCCCGACGAGCTGCAGCGCTGTTGACCGTGAAGCTGCCGCTCTGCGCGTCAAAGCTCACGCGGTCGGTACGAAAGACAGTTCCGAACTCGCCGCTGAGCACCAGATCCTCAGGTGCCCCGACGCGCAGGCTGCCGTCGCTGCCGATCAGCCACAGCTTATCTGCAGTACGCAGGGCCAACTCGATATCGTGCGTCGAGACCACAACCGCGTGTTGACCGTGCAGGCTCAGCCGGCGCAATGTGTGCATAGTCTCAGCGCGGCCGGTAACGTCAAGATACGCCGTTGGCTCGTCAAGAACAAGGACAACCGGGTTCTGCGCCAGCGCGCGTGCGATCAGCACCTTCTGCCGCTCGCCGTCGCTCAGGTGCGAGAAGAGTCTTCCCTCCAGATGGCCAATTCCCACGGTCAGCAGGGCTTGGTCGATCTTGTGCCGATCCTCGACCTGCAGTCTTCCCCAGCCACCGGCGTAGGGGAAACGTCCCAGCGCCACCATCGACCATACGCTCATGTAGCCGGTATCGACATATCCGGTAAGCACCACGGCTATCCTGCGCGCCCGTTCGCGGGGGCGCCATGCGGACAACGATTCATCGAGCAGATTGATTTGGCCGGCCAGCGGGTGTTGCAGACCGGCTATAGTGCGCAAGAGCGTTGATTTTCCCACTCCATTAGGCCCGATAACGCAGATCAGGTCGCCGGCGGCAACATCGATATCAACCGAGGAAAGTACCGTACACCCTTCGGCGCCGGCCTGCCCGTAGCCAACCGCCAGGCCGCGGGCGTGAAGCACGTTGTCGCGCTGTCTCACCGGCATCATGACCTGACCTCGTTGGGTCTGCGCCGCAGTAGAACCCAGGCGACCACCGGCGCTCCAAACAGCGCCGTCACGGCATTCAACGGCAGCACGTATTGGGTTCCCGGCAACCGGGCAATGATGTCGGCCAGCACAGCGATCAATGCCCCGGCCAGGGCGGTAGCCGGGAGCAGGACCCGATGATCGGAACTGGAGTACATCGACCGCGCCAGATGCGGCACCGCCACTCCGACAAAACCGATCGGGCCGCAGTACGCGGTGATTGCACCGGACAGCAGTGCGGTAGCGCTCACCGCCACAAAGCGGACCCGCGCGATCTTGACTCCGACACTGGCCGCGTAGTGGTCTCCCATCAGCAGAACGTTGAGCGAGTGCGCCGGGATGAAGGCTACTATCGTTCCGCCCAATACCAACAGCGCCATCAGCCACAGTTCTGAGACCGGCACGTGCGAGAAACTGCCGAAGGTCCAGCGCAGATACGATTGAATCCGTTCAGCATCGGCAAAGTGAATCAATACCGTAGTCAGTGCGTTAGCGGCGTAACCGAACAACACACCGAGCAGCAGCAGCAGCGTCATGCTGCTCAAGCGGCGCGCAACCAGTAGCACCCCGGCGAGTACAGCCGCCGCCCCCAGCGTAGCGGCTCCGGCGTGGCCCAGACCGCCAAATACGCCTGCAACCGAAAGGAAGACGCCGCCCACGGCGCTCCCTGCGGTTAAAACCAGCAGCGCTACCCCAAGTCCGGCACCGGAGCTGATCCCCAGCACGAACGGGCCGGCCAGGGGATTGCGAAAAAGGGTCTGCATCACCAGGCCGCTGACTCCCAGACCGGCCCCGGCCAGCAGAGCGGTCAGCGTGCGTGGAACCCGGAATTGCTGGATAACCGTGGTCCACACCGCCACGGTAGCCTCGCCACCGCCAACTACGCGCGCAACCTCATCAAGTGGAATCCAGACCGATCCCAGCGAGATGCTGGCGGCCACTGCGACCAGCAGGGCTGCGCCCTGCACCGCGAAGCGGAGCATCACACCGCGGTTCATCGCGCTATCCTGCGGTAGTAGTGCAGCTCATGATCCGGCAGCAGATACGGGTGCAGAATGCGGGTCAAATCCGCAAGTACCAGATCGGGCCGGTACGGCCCGGATTCAAAGTAGTCGTTACCACCAGCGGCGGTGATGCGCCGGTCAAAGTTGTACACTCGCCCGTCTCTGTAGGCCTCGAACACCGTCAACCGGGGGTCCTGACGCGCAGCGTCGGCCAGCGTTTGCCACGCACCCGGATTGATCCAGACGTCGGCGTCGCGGGCCTGCAGAAACACCTGCTCCAGATCGAGATGCAGCGCCCCGGTTCCGGGGCTGTCATCCCAGAGGTAATCCGATCCGGCATCGCGCAAGAGCTGCGCGGTGTAACTTCCTCCGGCGGGTACCGACCAGACCCCGCCGTAGGGGGCGTTGGTCAGGACCGTTGGCCGCGCGTGCGTGTCAGCCGCCAGGCCACGCAACTCGCTATAGGACTGCTCGATCTGTGCAAAACGCTGCAACGCCTGCTCCCAGCGATCGTAGAGCAGCCCGAATACCTTGATCCATTCCGCGCGCCCCAGGGGGCTTGTCTCCAGCCAGTCCCCATTCACCAGCACCGGCAGTCCGGCCGCGGCCAGGCGCGCAGATACCGGTCCATCGGGCTCGTACTCGTTGATCATCACCACGTCGGGCTGCAGCGTCAGCAGACGCTCGATGTCCACGTCCGTTTGGTCTCCAAGCCGGGTTACCATCCCGCTATCCACCCGCTCGCGTGCCCATTCTGCGTAGACCCGTGCCGGTTCGTCGTGCCCAACCCAACTTTCCCGGGCATCCAGGATCTCGAGCGGAGTGAGAAAGCTGGCCGAGAACGTTGCGATCGATCGGACAGGGGTTCGGATAATGGTGGCAGCCCGCGGGATTTCGGCGGCAACGGCAGCTGAGGCCTCTTCACTGCCTAACCGCTCTTGCCGCGGTACCAGCGCGTACTGCAGATCCGAACGCGCATCCAGCCAAGGCCGTGTGACGGTCAACAGCCAGAAGCCGTCGCGCTGCTCTATGTCAAAGCCGCTGGCGTGCTGCACCAGCGCGCCGCTGTCCGCAGTCTGTGCCGAGGCACGGTCAGCCGACGGATCCGATGATACAGCACAGGCCGCAAAAAGGAGGGCAATGACTGTTCCAACCAGAAAGGGCGAAGTTTGGACCAAGGGTTGCATCACGTATTCCTGTCAGACAGACTATCGGAATACGCACGGCTGTCAACCGGCCACCCGCTGCGCGGCAATCCCTTAACAGTAGACAGCTCGTTGCGGCGGCTTCTATAATGCCGCCATGAAGCACTCTTCGGAATCGGCGGGCACGCCCGCCTTTCGTGCGGTCACATTGCTGCCTGAACATTCGCAGGAGGCTCTGGCGCTCTCGGCGGCGGCGGGGTGGAATCAGAGCGGCGATGACTGGCACGTAATGCTGCAGCACGGCAGCGGAGTCGGACGGCGCTCCAGGGAAGGCCGGCTCGTGGCCTCGATTGTGACTCTGCAGTATGGGGACGTTGCCTGGCTCGCCATGTTGCTCACCCTGCAGGAGTTCCGCGGGCACGGGCTTGGCACTCAACTGTTTGTCTCGGCGCTGGATGCGGCACGCCAATCTGCTCGAGTAACGGCGCTTGACGCAACAGAGCTGGGCCTGCCGATATACCGGCAACACGGGTTCTCTCCGCTCATGGTGCTGCGCCGTCTGGAGCTTCGATCTGCGCCGCGGCTGAACGTAAGAACCGAGATAGCCGGCATACAACCGGTTGCTCCTGACGGCGCCGAGTCAGCCGCAGAGCTCGATGCCGCGGTGCTGGGGTTGGACCGCAGGTGGCTGATCCACGCACTCTGGCAACAGAAGCGCAATGTCATGCTGACCGATGCCCAGGACGATAGTTCCTTTCTGCTGCTGAGGCACGGACGCGCCGCCTACCAGCTGGGCCCGCTATACGCAGGCAGTGCGGCAACGGCCATGCGCCTGACCGAGGCAGCACTCGCGGTTACCAACGGTCAGCCGGTTTTTGTTGATGTCTTTGACCAACAGACCGAGTATCTCAACTGGTTAAGGTCGATTGGATTCCGTGAACAGCGATCCTTCACCCGCATGGCAGATACCCGGCCGGCGCTTCAAGGCAGACACAACGTACTTTTTGCGATGACCGGCCCTGAGTTCGGCTGACAGGACAGGAGATGACGATGAATATTGATGTCGAGCAAATCAACGAGGCAGCTCTGGCTCTGCTACAGGAGCCGGGGGTGCGCATGGAACACGACGAAATCTGCACTATGCTCCTGTCACACGGCGCCCGCGAGGGCAACGGCACTAACGTCATTCGATTTCCGCGGCCGCTGGTGGAAGACGCCCTCTCGCGCTGTCCGTCAAGCTTCACGCTTGCCGACCGTTTCGGTGGCGGAAAGACAGTATCGCCGGACGGAGAAAGCGCAATATGGTCGGTTCCGGGGATGAACATCTACGAAAACGGAGCGGCGCGGCCGTTTACGTCGGCCGATCTGCCGCGATGGGCGCGGCTGTTGCACCGTCTGCCGAATGTGGATGGAATATTCAGCTACGCGATGGACGATGTCCCGCCAAAAGCGCGCGACGTTGTCGGTCTCAAGATAATCAGCGCCAACTCGACCAAGCACATCCGGGTGTTCTGCTTCTCCCCCGAAGGTGCAGAAGTGATGACCAGAATGAAGGCTGTTGTTGGTAACTTCCCGTGGTTCAGTATCGGTTTCACGGCGCACGGGCCGCTGCGCTGGACCAATCTGGCCCTGGAGATATTCCGCAAGACCGCCGGCGCCGGAATCCCGGTTACGGTAAACGGAGAGCCGATGGCCGGCGTCTCAGGTCCGGTTACTCTGGCCGGGTCGTGTGCGGTTGGCACCGCGGAGATCCTGGCCGGCATTGTGGTAAACCAGCTGCTGGAGCCCGGCCGGCCCTGTATCTTCAACCTGGGTCTTGCCCACACCTTCGACATGCGCACAGCAATCGCGGTCACCGGTGGCCCGGAGAACGCGCTCTACGCCGGCGCCGCCGCCGAGCTTGGACGATTGTACGCTATTCCGTCGAGCAGCTGGGTGTCCACCGAATCCATGCTGCCGGATTCGCAGGCGGCGCTGGAGAAGATGTTTGGATTTGCCACCCACCTGCGCGAGCGCGTGTCGGTTGTGTGGTCAGTCGGCCAGCTGGAATCAGAAATGACTGTCTCACCCGCGCAGGCCGTACTGGACGACGAGATGATCGCCTTCACCCGGCGCTACCTTCGCGGAATGGAAGTCAGCGATGAAACACTGGCAATCGATATAGTCCGGGAAACCGGCATCGCCGGTTCATTCCTCGAGCATCCCCACACGATGCAGCACTTCCGCTCGGAACTGTTTGAACCAACCGTGCTGTTCCGCCGGCGCCGCCTGGATTGGCTGGCGCAGGGCTGCCCAGCCGCGGCCGACACCGCCGAGAAGAAGGCTCAACAGCTTGCCGACGGAGATCCGCAGTCCGGAATGAGCGATGAACAGCAGAGAGAACTGGAGCGTCTGGCCGACGCCTTTGTGAGGAAGCTGTAAAAGAACCGCTTCGGACCACCGCTGACGCGCTGGCCCGAAGCGGACGATGTGTCAGGACCGGATGTCAGCACCCAACGCGGGCACTACTCGGCAAAGTAAGCAAACTCGACCGTCTTGATCTCGTCGCCTTCGAACCTGAGGATCGACAGCGGGATGTCGACCGCCCGATGGGTGGAAGGATCGATCTCGATGGTTGTGACCACTCCCTCGTAGGGCGTACCGTCGGACAGCGCGGCCTGCACGTCCTGGGGATTGTCCGAACCGGCGCGCTCGATGGCATCGATGATCAAACCGACATCATCGTAGCCGGAGAACGAATGCAGCCGCGGGTCAGCGCCGAACTCAGCGCGATAGCGCGCAAAGAAATCCTGCAGTTTTGGATCGTCAAAGGTGATGTTGTTGGGGAAATAGGACCCGTCAGCCGCAACACCGGCAACCTCGTCCATCGGCTTGTACCATGAGTTGTTGCCAAGGAACCGCGCATCCACGCCGATCTCGCGCGCCTGACGGACCGCATTGGCGTTCTCAGTCACGTAGTTGGGAATGAACAGCCCTTCGGGGTTCAGCTCGCGAATGCGGGTAAGCTGCGAACGGTAATCCATGTCTCCAGCCTGGAACTCAAAGTTGCCGAGCATCTGGCCGCCGTTATTCTCAACGTAGTGTTCAAATCCACGCGCCAGATAGAGCGAGTAGGAATTGGACGGCGTGTAGAGCATGGCAAAGGACTCCATCCCCAGTTCGTGCATCGCGTAGCTGGCGATGATCGCAGCCTGTTGAAACGCGGACGGCTGGGTCAGGAAGAAGTAGGGGTTGACCGGAATGTCACGATCGGGATTCTCAGCATCGAAGTCCGGAGTGGTTGCGCGTTCGTCCATTGCCCGCGAAACAACCGGAACCCGGAGGCGCTGGGCAACCGGAGAAACCGCCAGCGCCGTATTGGAGAGCAGTGAGCCGTTGACCGCAGCAACGCGATCCTCTTGTGCAAGGCGTGTGTACGCGCGCACCGCTTCGGTCGGACTCATCTCGATATCGTACACAATCAGCTCCACCGGGCGGCCACCGAGGACGCCTCCGGCCTCGTTGATCTCCTTCACTTTGAGCCGGGCACCCTTCTCGGCATCGGTCCCCCACTGCGCGGTGCCTGCGCTGAGATCAGCGTAAAATCCCACTCGAACCGGGCGGTCAGTAGCCTCTTCGGCCTGGCCGGCGGCAAACAGCATCGCGGCGGATGCAAGTACCAGCGCAGCGGTTATTGCTGCAGAGCGCATCATTGTCTTCATCAGAAAGCCTCCTTGGAATTGTTCAAGAAACGGTTGAACTATGCGTGAACCTAGCCTATAATATCACAACCTGATAATAATGCAAGCACAATCTGCCTGCTTCGCTTCATCAGGGTAATCAGCGACCACAGACCCGCGTGCAAGGGAAGGCGTGATATGGGATCGAGTATCTTCGTTCAGCAACTGATCAACGGTATTTCGCTCGGCGGGGTCTACGCCGTTATGGCGGTAGGCTTCGGCATCGTATTCAATGTGCTCAAGTTCTCCAACTTTTCGCACGGCGGCGTAGTTGCCATCACCGCCTACGCGGGCTACTACCTCTCGCGCAATCTCATCAGCGACTTCTGGCTGGCTCTCGCAGCTACCACGCTGATTGGCGGTCTGGCAGGGTTGCTGGTTGAGCGACTGGTATTCCGCCCGATTCGCATCGCTGGAAAACCTTTGACCTACTTCTTTGTGAATTCGATCACGGTGGCCATGATCGTGCAGCAGTTTTTCTCCGCCATGTGGGGTGCACACTACTTCTCCTATCCGGACTTCTTTGAGCGAACCGCCTTCAATATCTCGGGTCTGATTGTCTCGCGGACCTATCTTCTGATGCTGGTCATCTCGGCGGTTGTACTCATCGCGCTGACGCTGTTTCTCAGAGCAACCAAGCTTGGGATCGCAATTCGCGCTGCCTCGAGTGACATCTATACCCCGCCGCTGATGGGGGTCAATACCGACGTGGTAACCGGGATCACGTTCCTGATTGCGGGAATGCTGGCCGGAATAACCGGATTCTTCCTCGGAATGACCTACACTGTTACGCCCTTTATCGGCTCGATGATGATCAAGGGCATCATTGCGGCGATCATCGGCGGCATGGGAAGTCTGGCGGGTGGCGTCATTGCAGGAATACTGCTGGGAGTGGTGGAGGCGCTGCTGATAGCCGAAGTCGGCTCGTCGGTAACACCAATTATCATCTACCTCGGCATTGTCCTGCTTCTGCTGGTCCGGCCGCGGGGAATTGCCGGCAAGCCGTACACGGTCAAGGCATAAAGGAGCGGCCATGATTTTCTACGCCAAGGTCCTGGAGACTACGCTGCTGTTCACCATGTTTGTGCTCTCGGTCTACATGCTCAGCGGCCTGACCGGACTGTTCTCGCTTGGACACGGAGCATTCATCACCCTGGGCGCCTACACCGCCGGCCTGGCCACCACCCGCTTTGGCCTGCCGATCTGGCTCGCCATGGTCCTCGCTGTTGTTGTGGGAATGATCGGAGGACTGATCATCGGCGCACCGACCCTCAAACTGCGTCGCGACTACTTTCTGCTGGTTACGTTTGGATTTGGCGAGATGGTGCGGGCGCTGCTGCTATGGACAGCCCAATTGACCGGCGGGGCCATGGGCCTGGCGGGAATCCCGTATGCCGCCGAACTGCCGCTGATAGGCGTATCAACTCTGGTGGTGGTGGTGTTTGTTGCCAACCTGAAAAAGACGGCGTTTGGCAGAACGTGCATCGCCATCCGTGACGATGAGCTGGCCGCCCAGGCGATGGGGGTCAACGTCTACGCCCACAAGATCAAAGTCTTCCTGTTATCCGCAGCGATTGCGTCCTACGGAGGGGCGCTACTGGCCTTCAACATGTCCTTCATAGAGCCCAATCTGTTCAACTGGCTGGAATCGGCCAAGTTGATCGTCATCATTTTTGTGGGGGGCATCAACAGCGTCACCGGTGCACTGATTACGGGAATCTTCTACTACAGCTTCGGAGAGCTGTTTCGTTTTGCTCACGTCTGGCGTGACGTTCTGCTCGGGGTCCTGGTGATCCTGGTGATTGTGTTTCGCACCCAGGGACTGTTTGGAAACTGGGAGTTCTCGCCGGCGTGGATCAAGTCGGTGCTTGGACGCAAGCGAAGCGGCAAACAGGGAGCGTGAAAATGGAACTGTTGCGCATAGAGGCAATTTCCAAGAATTTCGGTGGGGTGGCGGCCGTGGCAGATTTCTCATTGAGCCAGGATGACGCAGAAATCAGTGCCATCATCGGTCCCAATGGTGCAGGCAAGACAACCACTTTCAACCTGATCTCGGGTGTTCAGGAAGTGGACAAGGGTCAGCTCCATTTCGCCGGCACCAACATCACCCGGTTTCCGTCACACAAGATACAGGCTCTCGGTGTCTCGCGGACGTTTCAGAACATCCGCCTGTTTGACGGCCTGTCGGTTATCGACAACGTCAAAATTGCCTACACAAGTCAGCTCGGATACCGCGTCTTTGATGAGCTGCTGAGCACACCGCGCGTGCGCCGTGAGGAGAAGCTGATTGAGGAACGCGCCAGAGAGCAGCTCTCCTTCCTGGGACTGGAGGCGCATGCCGAGCAGAAACCGAAGAACCTGGCGTACGGTCTGCGCCGGCGCCTGGAACTCGCCAGGGCGCTGATGTCCGCGCCAAAGCTGCTGCTGCTCGACGAGCCCGCCGCCGGCCTCAATCCGGCAGAGATTCGCGAGCTCATGAAGACCATCGAGCACATCCACCGTGAAAGGAAGCTCTCGGTCATTGTGGTGGAGCATCATATGGAGCTGGTCATGAATATCTGCTCCAGGATCCACGTGATGGACTTCGGAAGAAAGATTGCCGAGGGAACCCCGCAGGAGATCACCCGCAACGAGAAGGTGCTGCAGGCGTACCTGGGGGATATGGGGGAAGTATGTTAGAGGTGCGCAACCTTACCGTGCGCTACGGCGGGATCACAGCGCTTCACGGGATCAGCCTGACCATAGCCGAGGGGCGCATCGTGGCAATGGTGGGCGCCAACGGTGCAGGCAAGTCCACCACCATCAACGCCATCAGCGGCATGGTGAAGCGAGCCGAAGGAGAAATCCTGTTCCACGGACAGCCGATGGATTCCTCTCCGCAGCGGATTGTGCGCAAGGGCATCGTTCAGGTTCCCGAGGGCCGCAGGATTTTCCCATCGATATCGGTCAGGGAGAACCTCATCATGGGGGCCTACAGCGTCAAGGACAGGGCGGTTCAGGAAGAGAATATGGAGCGAGCATACCGATTGTTCCCGGTGCTCGAGCAGCGCAAGAATCAGCCCGGCGGTACGCTGTCCGGCGGTGAGCAGCAGATGCTGGCAATTGCGCGCGCCCTGATGTCCAACCCCAGGTTACTCCTGCTGGACGAGCCGTCGCTGGGGCTTGCGCCCAAGCTCAGCCTGGAGATATTCCGCCTCATCCAGGAGCTGCACCAGGAGGGACTGACCATCCTGCTGGTTGAACAGAACGCGGTCAAGTCGCTTTCAATTTCAGATTACGCCTATGTCCTGGAGACCGGACGCGTAGTAGCGGAAGGGCCCGGCAAAGAGCTTGCAGGCGATCCGGTAGTCAAGCGAGCCTACCTGGGCAGTGCGGAGTGAACGTGAGTAGCAGCAGTGCCGATCTGAACGTGCAACTGGGTTCGCTTAGCCTGCGCAATCCCTTTCTGGTGGGGTCCGGCCCCACCGTGAAGAACGTCGACCAGATGCGGATGGCCGCAGACAACGGCTGGGCAGGCGCTTCTATCAAGCTTGCAATCGATCCGGTCCCGTATCTGAGCTTCCCGCCGCGCTATCGCTGGCTCAAGAAAGAGAAGATCCACATATTCACGGCTGAAAAGCGGCTGACTGCCGACGAGGCGCTCAGCGTTGTCGAGCAAGCGCGCAGCGCGGTGCAAGACTTCGCTATCATCCCTACCATCACCTACGACGGCCAGGACTACGAGGGCTGGGGCCGGCTCGCACGGCGTTTCCAGGATGCCGGAGCCCACGCCGTGGAACTCAACATGTGCTGCCCGAATATGTCGTTCAATCTATCGAGTACAGGTACCTCCACTGATAAGAGCACCGGTGCGAGCCTCGGCAACGATTTGACCAACCTGCCCACAGCGGTCCGCTTTGTCACCGAATCGGTTACGGTACCGGTGATTGTCAAGTTCAGCCCCGAGGGAAACCAGCTCGCCGCTGCCGGCCGAGTGGCGCTGGACGCCGGCGCAACAGCGGTGGGCCACTCGGGTAACCGCCTCGGTATTCCCGATATCGACATCACCAGACCGCTGGATCCGGTCTACCGTCTGCAGGACCAGATTACCCTCGGTTGCATCTCCGGCCCGTGGCTGCGCCCGCTTGCTCTGCGCGACACCTACCAGATGCGGCACCATCTCGGGCCGGACGCGTTCATCATTGGCTCGGGTGGCGTATCGGACCTGCAGAGCGCGGTACAGCAGATAATGGTCGGCTCAGATGCCGTGTGGATCTGTACCGAAACCATGATTCGCGGATTTGACTGGCTGCCGCGGCTGCTGGATAAGCTGACCAACTATATGCGCGACATGCAGTACAAGACGATTGGTGATATGCGTGACCTGCTGCATCAGAACATTACCTCGGCACAGGGGCTGACGCTGCACGACGGGTACGCGCAGGTTGACCCGGCCGTGTGCACCAGCTGCGGGATGTGCTGGAAGATCGGCCACTGCAATGCGATCCACCACAACGAGGGAACCACCGTGGTTGATCCCGAGCTGTGCCTGGCGTGCTCGACGTGTATCGATGTGTGCCCCAGAGGCGCTATCAGCATGATCGAACGGCCGGCATCGAATATGCCCACAAGGGAGTAGCAAGATGAGTGAACGGACAGGAGTCGGAATCGTTGGCGCCCAGTTTGCGGGCCGCTTTCACGCCCAGATCTGGAGAACACTGGCCGAGGCGCAGGTAGTTGCAATTGCCGATCTGTCTCCAGATGCGTGCGAAGCGTTCAACGCCGACTACGGTCCAATGCGGACCTACACCGATCTGGACGGTCTGCTGATGGACTCTGAGGTCCAGGTGGTAGACCTGTGCGTACCGAATTTCCTGCACGCCCGCATGGCAGTGGCTGCCATGGAAGCCGGCAAGCACGTAATCTGTGAGAAGCCGTTTGCAACAACGCTTGCCGACGCCGAGCTGGTATTGAAGGCGCAGCAGAGAACCGGGGCACGTTACTTCTACGCGGAAGACTGGATCTTTGCACCGGCACTGGTACGCGCAGAACAGATCATCAAGGAAGGCGGGATTGGCCGTCCGCTGTTTCTGAAAGGCAAGGAGTGCCACAACGGGTCGCATTCGCCCTACGCCAGGACTATAGAATACTGCGGTGGAGGATCGATGATTCACGTGGGCATCCATCCGATTGGTTATTTCTACCACCTTATGGGCATGCCCGAGCGCGTTACCGGCTGCTGCAACGGTGGTCTCGACGGTAATTTCATCCACACGGATTTTGAAGGCGAGGACTGGGGCCTTGCCGTACTGCACTACCCCGGCGGACAGAGAGCCGTGGTGGAAGGCAACTATATCACCAGCGGCGGGATGGATGATCGAATCGAGGTCTACGGTAGCGAAGGTGTTGTCAAGGTTGACCTGACCTTCGGTAGTCCGTTGTCGGTTTTCTCCAAACCGGGCATCGCGTACGCAGTTGAAAAAGCCGAGTTCACCCAGGGCTGGACCCGCCCGGCGGTCAACGAGAATGAATCTCTCGGCTATAGGGATGAATTGACGCATTTTCTGTCGTGTATTCGGAACAACAGCGCGCAGGTTCCGGCAACAACCGCAGAAGCCGGCCTGGCGGTGCTGCGGATTGTAGACGCAATTTATCAATCGAATCGCGAGGGGCGTACGGTTAGCATAGTCTAAAGGCCAACCAGACAATCGGGAGGAATGCACAATGGAAATACAGGTACTTGAGAGTCAACAGCAGATGGCGGCAGCCGCAGCCGAAAAGGCAGCACAGCTGCTACGAAACGCCCTGGAGGCCAGGCAGCGCGTGCGCGTCATAGCGGCTACCGGAAACTCACAACTGCAGTTTCTTGACCTGCTGTGCAGTCGGGATGACATCGACTGGCACAGAATCGAGATCTTTCACCTCGACGAGTACGTTGGGATAGAGAAGTCTCACCGCGCAAGTTTTGCCGGCTACATCGAGAGCAGGATAGTCAACCGGGTTCACCCGGCGGCCGCACACCTGATAGACGGTGGAGCTAAAGACGTAGAAGCCGAACGCCATCGGATTTCCGGTTTGATTCAGACAGACGAGATAGATGTCGCCTTCCTGGGAATAGGCGAGAACGGACACCTCGCGTTCAACGACCCTCCGGCGAACTTCCGGACCGAAGAGCCGTATATCGTGGTCGAACTGGAGGAACGTTGCCGATTGCAGCAGGTCGGCGAGGGATGGTTTGCGTCGCTGGATGATGTTCCGGCAAAGGCGTTTACGATGTCGATTCAGCAGATACTCAAGAGTCGCTCGATCATCTGCGTGGTTCCCGACAAACGCAAGGCTGAAGCTGTCCGCAACTGCCTGGACCCCGGCGGCGAGATCTCTCCGGCCTACCCTGCTTCGGTGCTCAAGGAGCACCGCGACAGCCACGTTTTCCTGGACAAGAGCTCAGCCTCGCTGTTGCCCGGATACAATGATCGGCCGCAGTCTACTGCCGGCGTTCGCTAACGCGCGAGATACACTTCAAGCGCACCATGAGGGAGGCCGGGCGTTGCTGAGTACCATTGGCTCGATTCATGATGGCGAGCGCTACAGACTGAAGGATCGCGAAAAGGCGCTGGTTTTTGAGAAGCTTGCAACCAGCGCCCCGTGCAGCCGCAAGTGGATCGCGGAGCAGACCGGGATCCGGCCAACAACCGTGTCGTGGGCGGTCAAGGAACTTATCGAGGAACGATTTGTCACCGCCGTGGCCGCGGTTGAGGGTGACCGGCCGGGCAGACCGGCAGTGCTGCTGCAACTTGAGTTCAACCGGCTGGTGGCAGTATCGATGTACGTCCAGGCGCGCGAGCTGCGGACCGCGCTGATAAATCTTGCCGAAGAGATTGTCGCTGAGCACATCGAACCACTGGCTCCGGATACCGACAACCGCGAGTTCCTGCAGGCGTGCGTGCGCTCTTTTGCGGTGATTGGCCGGCACGTGCCGGCAGGCGCGGAGATCCTCGGAATTGCACTCTCTCTGGTAGGCACGGTTGCCTCAGGCAACAACACGTGGGTATCGGCCGCTCGCTGGCGCAACATCCGGGCTCTCGATTTCGGGCTGCTCAGCGAGCAGCTCGGTCTGCCGGTGACCATCAGCCGCATGCAGGACTCGGAGCTGGAATACCTGGTACAGAAAAACCTCGCGTATCAGCAGAAAGACGTGCTTTTTGTACACTGGGGGTTCGGTATCGGGGCTGCCTACGCTCACGGCGGTGCGGTGATGGGCTCTACCATCGGCCGCTTCTGCGAGATCGGACACACCCGGCTGTCGCTCGATCACGGCAAACCGTGCCAGTGCGGAGCGGTTGGCTGCCTTGAAACCGAAGCCGCGTTGTGGGCAATCCGCGCAGAGATTGCAGAGGATATCAGAGGCAGCCTCACCGATGAACGCGAGCTCGGACGCACCATGCGCTGCCCTGAAATTGCAGACCACCCCGCGATTACTCGTGCTACACACAACGTGATGCTCGCGCTGCTGAACATTCATCAGATCTTCTACCCGGACGTGATTGTAATTGCCGGCCCATTCACCGAAAATGAAGTAGTCTTTGGCCGGTTGTGCCGCTTCCTGCGCAGCCAGCTGCCCGATTACGCCAGAGACCAGGTGGAGATCCGCGCTGTTACCGCCGACTTCCGCGGCTGTGCCCGCGGCAGCGTCTACCGCTTTTTCCGTTCGCGGCTCAAGCAGCTCCTCACTCTCCGAGCTACCGCCAACTAGTTTTTCTTGACAGACCGGCAAACACAGGGTACCCTTGCGTAATCAACGTTGTTGCATGCAACAACTAGCACATTGGAGCTGGTATGTCAGACCCCAAAAATCCCGTTGCTCTGGTGACCGGTGCAAGCCGAGGCATCGGCCGCGGAATAGCACTCGAATTGGCCCGCAGCGGCTACTCGGTAGCGATAAACTACGCCGGCAATCACAAAGCGGCTGAGGAGACCCTGGCGGCGTGTACTGACGCCGGCTCGGGCCGGTTTGCCGCCTTCCAGGCCAACGTCGGCAACCCGCAGGACAGGTCGCGGCTGCTGAGCGAAGTCTGGGACACGTTTGGCACAATCGACGCGCTGGTGAACAACGCCGGAATTGGACCGCGGCAGCGCCTCGATATCACCGAGGCAACCGAAGAATCGTTTCACGAAGTCCTGGATATCAACCTCACGGGCCCCTACTTCCTGACCCAATCGGTTGTGCGCCGCTGGCTCGGCACCGACGGAGATCCCGATAGTGTCGCTGCGAGTGCAATTGAGTCCGGACGCAAGATAGTGTTTGTCGGCTCGATCTCCGCGGACGCCGCGTCGATTCAGCGGGGAGAGTACTGTGTATCCAAAGCCGGTCTGGCGATGGCCGCCCGGCTGTGGGCCACGCGCCTGGCCGCAGACGGTATTCAGGTGTACGAAGTGCGTCCCGGCATCACGGAGACCGATATGACCAGCGGAGTGAAGGCCAAGTACGACGCACTGATCGGCGAGGGGCTGGTACCGCAGCGGCGCTGGGGAACCCCAGCGGATATCGGGCGTCTGGTGCGCGCCATTCTGGATGGCGATCTGGCGTTTTCCACCGGCTCAGTGATTCACTCTGACGGTGGATTCCATCTGCCGCGACTATAGGAGAACCGGGCATGCAGGACCTGGACAAGCTTTGTATACACACAGTCACTACCAAACCGTGGAGTGTCGAGATAGCCGTGGAGAACTACGCGCGTTGCGGCGTCAGCGGTATTACGGTCTGGCGCGACGCACTGGCAAACCGTGATCCGGCCACTGTCGGGCGCAGTATCCGTGACGCGGGGCTGCAGGTTGTCAGCCTCTGTCGTGGCGGGTTCTTCCCATCGGTTGACGCCAATGCCCGTGCACGCGCGCTTGAAGACAATCTGTGCGCAATAGACGAGGCCGCGGCACTGGGCGCACCGCTTATCGTACTGGTCTGCGGGGCCGACCCCGGCCAACCGCTTGCGGACTCTCGAGCCCAGATCGCCGAAGGCATACTGGCTGCGGCGGGACGCGCGCGGGAGGCGGGGGTCAAGCTGGCGATTGAACCGCTGCACCCGATGTACGCGGACGCCAAGTCGGCGGTTAACACCATGCAGAGCGCCAACGACATGTGCGACCAGATCGACCTGCCCAACGTTGGCGTAGCGGTGGATGTCTATCACATCTGGTGGGATCCCAACGCCATCGGCGAGATTGCGCGTTGCGGTGCAGCAGAGCGGATATTTGCCTTTCACGTCTGTGACTGGCGCGTACCAACGCGTGACTTTCTGCTGGACCGTGCTCTGATGGGTGAAGGCTGCATCGACATCCCACATTTCCGTAACGCAGTGGAGCAGGCCGGGTTTACCGGCTTCAATGAAGTGGAGATCTTCTCGACGCACTACTGGAGCACCGATCAGTCGAGCTACCTGCAGAAGATCATTCAAGCCTACAAAGAACACGTATGAGGAGAGATTCGATGCAACGCAAAATCGGGATAATCATGAACGGTGTCACCGGTCGCATGGGTACCAACCAGCATCTGGAGCGTTCGATCATTGCTATTCGCAATCAGGGTGGAGTGCGCCTTGCCAACGGAGACAGCTTGATGCCGCAGCCGGTCCTGGTCGGCCGTAACCAGGAGAAACTCGAGGCGCTGGCAAAGAGGTACCAGGTTGAGCAGTTCACCACTGACCTCGACGCTGCGCTGGCGGATTCTGCCAACGAGATCTACTTTGACGCCCAGCTGACGCAGTTGCGCGTACCGGCGGTCAGGAAAGCAATCGCTGCCCGTAAATCGATCTACTGCGAAAAACCAACCGCCGAGACTACCAGCGAAGCGCTGGCGCTCTACCACGAAGCCAAGGCAGCCGGCGTCAAGCACGGCGTAGTACAGGATAAGCTGTGGCTGCCCGGCATGCTGAAGCTCAAGTACCTGATCGACACCGGGTTCTTCGGACGCCTTGTCAACGTTCGCATGGAGTTTGGCTACTGGGTCTTCGACGGCTTCCACCAGACCGCCCAGCGCCCTTCCTGGAACTACCGCAAAGAGGACGGCGGCGGCATCTTCGTTGACATGTTTCCGCACTGGCGCTACGTGGTCGACAACCTGTTCGGACCGATCAAGGGAATATCGGCCGTCGGTGCCGTGACCATACCCAAGCGCGTTGACGAGAATGGTAAGCCGTACGATTCAACCGCTGAAGACACCGCCTGGGCAACCTTTGAGACCGAGGACGGGGTTTTTGTGCACTTCAATACGTCGTGGCAGATCAGGTTGCGCCGCGATGAAATCATGGGGCTCCAGGTTGACGGAACCAACGGCTCAGCCTGGGTTGGACTGCGCGACGTCTACATCCAGAGTGAAGGAGCAACGCCCAAGCCGGTGTGGAATCCCGACATTCCTAATCCGGTCAACTTTTACGAAAGCTGGACCAGAATGCCGGACCGCGATCCGTACGAAAACGCCTTCAAAATCCAGTGGGAGCTGTTTCTGAAGTACCACGCCGGCGCCGGTGAGTTCCGCTGGGATCTGCTGGAAGCCGCCAAAGGTGTGCAGCTGGCGGAGCTGGGACTGGAAAGCTGGAAGAAACGCGCCTGGATGGACGTGCCACAGCTCTCCTGACATCGCGTGTCAGGCCGGTCTGTCAGGACTCTTTGGCGCGCTGCTGCAACGCAAAATAGATGTTGCGGCAGCGCGTCTCGGTTACCAGGCTTGCGCCCAGAGCACCGAGCGCGGCCCCGGCAACACACACCAGCAGCGCATAGCGATACGCGGTTGAAACGCCAACAACCGGCTCAAATCTGTCCAGCACCCACCCCATAGCAACCGGGATCATCGCCGATCCAAAGAATCCTCCAACATTGACCACCGAGGTGGACGTACCGGAGAACGATGGATGGTTGACTTCCTTGCCGCACGGCAGCGCAGTCATAGTCACGCCGGCGGCCAGGCCGATAGCAAGCATCAGAAACCGCAGCGCGCTAACACTCTGTACGGTCCCACTGACAAAGACGATCCAGAACACAAGATAGATCGACGCACAGCTTATCATCGGCAGCCTGCGGTGGCGTAACGCATCAGAGATTCGGGCAAAGAGCACCCCACCAACGGCGATGCCGATCACCGACATCGTGAGTAATCCCGCGGCCGTCTCAGGTGCTACCCCCAACACCAGCACAAGATAGCTCTGTCCCCAGGTTCCCGCCAGCCCAATGAAGGAGCCGTAGACTCCGGCAAACATCAGCCACGGCGGCCATGTGCGCGCGTTGCGCAATGTTGCGCCCAGCTCGCGCCACAGGTTAGTATGGCTTTGGTGCGCAGCCTCGCCGTGCCTGTTGCCGGCCGCCGCGGGGCGATCCCGCACCACGGTGTAGCACAGCACCGCGGCCAACGCGCTGAACAGAGCTACGGCCACGAATGCCGCGCGCCAGCCCCAGCGTTGTGATGCAAGGTAGAGCGGAGTCTGCGCTCCGATGGCCCCAAGCGTTCCAACACCGGCGGTGAGTCCGGTGAGGGTTGCAAACTCTCCGTCATCAAACCAGACCGCCAGCACCTTCAAGATGGCAACGAAGACCGTTGACACACCGATTCCGATTACCATCCTGCCCACAAACAGCGCCTCCGCTGTTGCGGCCAAAGCAAACATGGCAGTTCCCAACGCGGTAATCAGAGCCGCGATGGTGACCGTACGCCGCGGGCCAAGCGAATCGGACAGTATTCCCGCCGGGATCTGAAGCGCTGCGTAGGTATAGAAGTAGGCCGCACCAATCTGGGCAAACGCCGTAGCCGTGAGGGCAAACTCCAGCGCCAGGTCTTCGCGCAGCACACCTATGGCAAGCCGGTGAAAATAGACCACCGTGTACGGCAGCACCAGTACCGCCCACAGCAGCCAGCGGCGATACGACGTGCTGCCCAACTGCTCTGTTCCGGGCGTCTTTTCTGTTATGGCCACAACTTTCGCTTTCCGCCGGCAAGCGGTGGCAGAGCAAAAGGCGCGATGCACAATAGCGCGGTGACTCTATTCATCCTCTCTTTCCTTCTCCAAACTCTACTCTGCCGGGCAGCAGACTGCTGCCCGGCGGATGAACAACAGTTGCATGCAGCAATCGCAACCCCTGATCGGTGCACCGTTAACACTCGATCACGCTGTGTTTGCATCCACCCGCGAACGGTTGACCACCAGCAGCACGATCAGCAGGGTCGAGACACCGAACAGCGCTGCGGTTGTCACAAAGACTGCCGTCAGCCCCAGACGGTCGGCCACAAAGCCCGCCCCGGCGCCGCCAAACGAGCCCGCGCCGAAGACCAGCAGGAAATGCAGCCCGTAGGCCGCCCCAAGGCTGTGCGATGGAATGTAGCGCGCCAGAATATCGTTTTGAATCGGCTGCACCGCAAAATAGAACAGCGCAAAGACCACCGCCGCTGCAACCAGCAGCAATCCCCCGCCAACAATCATCAAGACCAGGAACAGCGAGCTGACAACCAGCGCCAGCAGATAGAGATGCTCCGGTGGGTGACGATCCACCAACCGTCCGCCGGCGTACTGTCCTACCGCGCCTGAAAGCAGCGTCAGCGTTGCCATCATGCCGCCGGCGGTCAGCGCGTCGATACCGGCAACGACGATCCGCTCGCCCATGAACGCCGGTAGAAACGTCATGGTGGCACGATACGCCAGGCCGAGCACCGCGGCCGCGGCGTAGAACGCTACCAGCGAGAGCATCGGCGCACGGGTTGCCGCAAGCTTCACCCGGGGCCGCTCGGCCTCTGCCACGGTGGAGTGCACCGGGATTCGCAGCGAATAGATCGCAACCAGAACAGCCAAAACGCCGAATACCAGGTGCGGCGTGCGCCATCCCGCGCGGCTGCCCAACCAGGCAACCACCACCGGAGCGGCGGCGGTGCCGATGCTGCCGGCAATTCCGTGGATACCAAACGCGTTGCCGCGCGCGGCGATCTCCTTGCCGATCAGCGTGTTGGCAGCGGGGTGATACGTGCTGCAGAAAAGTCCGGCCAGCGCCATGATTCCAGCATAGACCCAGTACGAGCTGATCACGGACACAACCACAAATGAAAGCCCCGCGCCGAACAGATAGACCGTGATCAGGCGCCGCGGACCGAGACGGTCCGCCATGAAGCCCGCGGGCAGCGATCCGGCGCCGAACAGAATCGAGAACAGCGACACCACCAGACCAATGCGGAAATAGTTGGTGTCAAACACCTCAACCAGCAGCGGCACCAGCGGCGCTACCATACCGTCGAAGACGTGCACCATGGCGTGAGCACTGACGGTCAGCAGCAGTATCTTGCGTTCGCGATCCTGCATGTGTATTGCTCCTGCCGGCCTACCGGCCGTGGAAATCCGGGCTGCGCTTCTGGCGGAACGAAGCGATTCCCTCAGCGCCGTCCTGCGTTAGAGCCGTGAGCCCGCCGGCTAGCGACTCCATTGCCCCGGCACCGTAGCGGCTCGCCTGATGCAGCCGCAACAGCTGCTTGACCGCGGCAACCGCCACCGGTGCGTTGCGTCCGATCCGCTCGATGATAGCTGTTGCTGCCTGTTCCATCGCCTGGCGATCAGCGTAGACAACGTTCACCAGTCCCCACTCGGCGGCGCTGTCGGCCGATATGGGGTCGCCGGTGAATATCATCTGCTTGGCGCGAGACACCCCTACCCGTTCGGTCAGCCGCAGCGTACCACCCCAGCCGGGAACAGCCGCAACTGCGGTCTCTGGAAACGCAAAACGGCTGCGTTGTGTTGCCAGCAGCAGATCGCAACTGAGCGCCAACTCCAGTCCGCCGCCGTAGGCGATGCCGTCAATGAGCGCAACGCTGGGCTGCAGCAGCCCCTCGATGCGACCGAAGATGTCGTGCCCTCGGCGGGTCCACCAGCGCCACATTTCAAGCGGCGCCAAGTCGCCCCAGGCGTTGATATCGGCGCCGGCACAGAACGCTTTCTCGCCGTTGGCACATATGACAACCGCGCGGCACTTCGGATCGCGGTCGATGTCGATTACCAGGCGCTCCAGAGTATCGAGCATCTCGTCATCGAGAGTGTTGAGCTTGGCGGGGCGGTTCAGCGTGATCCGCGCCAGCGAGTCCTGCCGCTCAAATACAACCTTTGATTGCTGCGGCGCCTGTCCGGCTGACGTCATGCGTTCACCTCCCGTGGTCCTGGTAGAGACCAACCGCACCGGTGCTGAAGAGCCGAGCGTCCATGGTCTTCAGATTGTCTGCTACCGCCAGTGGAATCTCACAGCGGTCGAGCACGTGCCGCTGAAGGTCAACCCCGGGGGCAATCTCGGTTACCGTCAGCCCCTGTGGCAGCAGCTTGATCACGCAGCGTTCGGTTACGTACGTGACGTCCTGCTGCCTGGCGCGGCCCTGATTACCCGAGAAGGTCACGTGTTCCACCTGAGGCACAAACTTGCTCACCTTGCCGTCGCGCACGATGTTCAGCGCCTGGTCTTCAACCCGTACGTCCAGCCCACCGGCGGTGAACGTGCCGCAGAATACAATCCGGCGCACCGCGGTCACAATGTCGACAAACCCGCCGCAGCCGGCGGTCACGTGCAGCTTGGCGGTCAACCGCGATACGTTCACGCTTCCCTGACGGTCTACCTGCATGAAGGACAACAGCGTAACGTCAATCCCTCCGCCCTGAAACAGCGTAAATTGATACGGGGATGCCAAGATAGCCTCCGCATTGGCAGCGCAGCCGAAGGCAAAACCGGTCAATGGCACGCCGCCGGTAGCCCCCTGTTCAATGGCCCATGTCACACGGTCCGCCATGCCTTCCTCGATCAAGACGCGCGGCACCAACGCAGATATTCCAAAACCGAGGTTAACAGTGTCGCCAGCTGCAAGTTCCATTGCCGCACGGCGCGCGATCACTTTCTCAACGCCTTCGTCTACCGGCTCAAAGGAATCAAGCGGTCTTCTGATCTCGCCGCTGATTGCCGGATCGTAGAGCGTCTCGGTGGTCTGCATCTGGTCGGCCGCTACCACCACGTAGTCCACCAGCGTAGAGGGAACGTAGACGCGCTGCGATGGTATCGAGAACGCTTCAGTGACGCGTTTCACCTGCGCAATCACGATGCCGCCGCTGTTGCGCACGGATAGCGCCTGTTCTATGACCCCCAGGTAGGCGCCCTCGTGCTCCATTGAGATATTGCCGCGCTCATCGGCGGTGGTGCCGCGGATAATTGCCACGCCGGGCACAATATTGGGGAAATGCAGCCACGTGTCGCCGGCAAAGTCCACCAGCGAGACGATATCCTCGGCAGCTGCCTCGTTCATCTTGCAGCCGTTGCGCCGCGGATCAACAAAGGTATCCATGCCGACCTTCGTCAGCACACCGGGGCGTCCGGCTGCAACATCACGATGCATGTCAAACAGCACACCGCTGGGGACGTTGTACGCGGCGATCTTGTTGTCACGAATCATCTGCCAGATCCTGGGTGACTCACGATTGGATGGTCCGGACGGGTACGATCCGGCAATCACTCTCTTCAGCAGTCCTTCCTGGGCCAGGTGATCGATCCCGTCAATACCGTACATGTCACCGGCGGCAATCGGGTGGATGGTTGTCAGGTTGCGCGGTGAACCCTGCTCGCGATAACGCCGGCCGATAGCCGCCAGCACCGCATCCGGGCAACCGAGGCCGCTGGAGCTGCTGACGCTGAGCACCGCGTTATCACTGATCAGTGCGGCGGCCTGGTCTGCGCTGACCACCTTACTGCGTGCGCGTTGTTCCGTTTCTCTCATTATTGTTTGTGCACCTCACACTGCAAAGAAGGTCAGGTAGGGTCCGTCGGCTGCCAGTCGCTGCAGATATACCGCCAGCTCCATCAGATGGTAGTCACCCCACATGCACGATTCGCCGTGGGCTACCTTGTGCCCCGCAGGAACATGATCCCAGCCGTTGGGCTGATGGTAGATCGAATGCAACAGCAACCCCTCGTGCCCGGGGTCGGTGGAAAGGTAGGGCTCCGCCAGCAGCGTGCGCGCTATAGTAAGCCCGGTCTGGAAGTAGCGCGCGCCGGCGTCCGCCTGGCCGTTTTGACTCAGGTAGCGCCCCAGCCGCAAGTAGCCCTGCGCACAGATGGCTGCTGCCGAGCTGTCCACCGGCTCGCTATCGTTGTACGGATCGGCAGGGCGATCGAGATAGCCGGGCATGCTGGAGAGCCCGGGTGCTGCGGTATCCCAGTAGGGCACTCCGTCGCTGGGCGTATTGTCGATGAAGAAATCGGCGGTGGCGCCGGCGGTTTCGACAAACCGCGCGATCACCGCGTCATGGTCCGGCAGGTCAGCCACACCGGCCTCGATGATCTCCTGCGGTGCCAGCGTTGCGAGGAACTCGAGCTCTTCAGCGCAGCCGCACAGCACCCACGAGAGACCGCGTGTCCAGGTGCTGAACGGCGTGTAGCCCTGCTGCGTGGACGGACAGCGATAGACACCGTTGTGCACGTTGAAGATCGACTCGTGCACCACCCGGCCGCGGATATCGTAGCTGTCGCGCCCGCTACCAAAGTAGACGTTGTACCTGGCGCTGGCTTCGGCGTGCTGCAGCAAGCGCCGCAGCAGCGAGATCTTCTGGTCCTGCTCACCCATCAGGGTGTGCCCGAAACGATGCGCAAGCGCCAGTACGCGCAGCGTGCGCATGGTGTCGGAAAACAGCGAGTGCGGTCCGTTAAAGGAATGAATAAACCCCAGGCCGTCGGCGGTGGGCGTCCAGCGCGACGCCTGCACCGCGCCGGAAATCTTGATGGCCAGGCGGTAGAACTCGCGCTCCCAGCGGTCCTGCGGGATGCGGCCCTCAGCCATCAGGCGCAGCAGGTTGCCGTAGGTGCTAACGTTGTTGAACCCGTGATCGTGCACGCCGATGTGGCTCACGTGAGAAGCCATCACATCTACGGTGGCGCGCCGACCGATCTCCAGGAACTCTGTTTCACCGGTGGCATCAAACTGGTAGATTGCATTGCCAAACTGGAAGCCCTGTGTCCACTCGGTCCAGCCGCGCGAGGTGTAGGCCCCACTCACCGTGAAAACCGGCGTTCCGTGCCCCGGATCCCAGCGCGCATTGAGGGCCCGGATTTTTCCCGCGGCAAGCTCAAAGAAGCGGCTCAACGCCGGCTGCAGGTCTTTCGGCTTCACGTTGTGATCTACGTCAATCATTGGTCTCCCCCCTTACCAGGATATCCGGATGCGCGCTGCCCGTTGTGCCGCGATGCTCCAACGGTGACTCCGGGAATCAGACGTCCGGGCACGTGCAGTTGCAGCGATGTCCCGGTCTTGTTTATGATAGTGTCCCGCAACCACCTACCGGCGTGAAAGCCCATATCAGCAACTCCGAGGTCAACGCTCACAACCGGGTCGGTCACCAGGCTGCGTACCGGTGAGTTGTCAAAACCGGTCAGCGAGAAGTCCTGCGGAATGCGCAACCCCATGCGCAGCGCGCACTGATAGGTGTATACCGCCAGCACATCGTTGAAGCAGACCAGTGCATCGTAACCGCGCTGCAAAAGGTCCTCGATCAACCGCGGTGTGATTGCGGCGATGCTGTCTACGTTGTACACGTCATCGAGAGTGAAATTGACGCCGCGCGCCTGTGCAGCCTGCACCAGCCCGTTGCGGCGCAGTTCAGAAACCTGCGCAATCAACGGGAAACCCAGATAGCACGGGCGCACGCCCGGATTGGCGGCCAGCAGTTCATCGAGCAGCAGCCGCATCCCGGCAGCGTGGTCGGAGACCACGAAGTTGCGCCGCGTACTGATCCTGTTGATCAGTACTACCGGTATGTGACGCGAATCGATGATCTCGAGCAGCTGCGGGTCAGGCGTTGTGAAACCAAATACGCAGGCGTCGATATCGCCCATCTTTTTGTGATCGAAGAGCTGTACATTCGGTCCGTTGACTACCGCAATGATGTTGGCGCGCACGTCTCCAAACCCACTGTTCAGTGAGTGGATAAACTCCGCGGTATCGTAAAACAGGTGCAGGTAGTTATTGTTGCCAAACGGCAGGAACAGCGCAACATTCAGAATTGCACGGCGATGGTGGCGGCGAATCCGGCGCTTGTGATAGCCCATCTCATCGGCAGCTTTGATGATACGCGCGCGCGTGTCGCTGCCGACCAGGTTGGAATTGTTCAGCACCCGCGATACCGTGCTGGCCGACATGTTGAGTCTGCGGGCGATGTCGTATACTGTTACCTTGCGTTCAGGTTGATGGCCCGTAACGTACCCCTTGTTGCATGCAACTAAATACCAGATTATACAACCCTTTGCACCACCTGTCGAGCACAACCCTGGCTGCGGTAGCTGCAACCCTGGGCCGGTAGAACTCGTCTGTTAGGTGTAGGGAGGCAAAATCTTATGCAACACGAACAACAGTTTCTCTTCGTCTATCCGCGGATTCCCGAAACCTACTGGAGCTACAGTCACGCGCTGCGCTTTGTCGGTAAGCGCGCGCTGATGCCGCCGCTGGGCCTGGCCACCGTTGCCGCCATGCTCCCTTCTGAGTACCGCTGCCGCATTGTTGACATGAACGTGGAGCCGCTGACCGATCACGCTATCCGCAACGCTGACCTGGTACTGCTATCGGCAATGATTGTCCAGCGTGAATCGATGAATCAGGTAATCGAGCGCTGCCGCAGACTCGGAACAGCGGTGGCAGCCGGCGGCCCCTACCCCACCGCCGACCCGGAGTCCATTGACGGAGTCGACTATCTTATTCAGGGCGAGGCCGAAGAGAGTTTCCGGGATTTTCTTCTGGATTACCGCGCCGGAACTCCAAAAGCGCACTACCAGAGCGCTGACAGACCCGGGCTTGAGCTTGCGCCAATCCCGCGTTTTGACCTGCTGGACATGCAGAAGTACGATACAGTGCCGATCCAGTTCTCACGCGGCTGTCCCTACGATTGCGAGTTCTGCGACATTATCCAGCTATTCGGGCAGAAGGTCAGGACCAAGCCGCCGCAGCAGTTTGTCGCTGAGATGCAGGCGGCCTGGGAAACCGGATTCCGGGGCTCGATGTTCATAGTCGATGACAACTTTGTCGGCAATCACCGCAGCGCCAAGCAACTGCTGCAATCGGTGGTAGCGTGGCAGCAAGAGCACGACTACCCGTTCAATTTGTGTACCGAAGCCAGCATTGACCTGGCGTACGACCGCGAACTGCTCGATCTGATGGTCAACGCGGGCTTTCGCATGGTCTTTGTCGGACTGGAGAGCCCCGATGAACAGTCGCTGGCAGCTGCGGGCAAGCGCCAGAACCTGCGCCGCAACATCCTGGACAGCGTGCGTACTATCCAGAGAAGTGGGATCGAAGTCACCGGCGGCTTCATCATCGGATTCGACAGCGATCCACCGCAGATCTTCGACCGCCAGATCCGGTTTGTGCAGGAACTGGCTATTCCCACCGCGATGGTTGGGCTGCTGATGGCGCTGCCGCAGACCAAACTCTATCACCGCCTGCAGCGCGAGCAACGCCTGCGCGATGTCAGCAGCGGCAATAACCTGTCGGCGGCACGAATGAACTTCACACCACGCCTGCCCGAAGCGATGATAGCCAATGGGTACCGCCGCGTACTGCGTACCATCTACTCACCATCGCGCTATTTTGCCCGTTGCCTGCACCTGCTGCAACTGCTGCCCCGACGCCGGCCGACGGACAAGGGTGCTTCCAGGGTCCGCTGGCGTGAAATTGCCGGTGTCTGTCATTCACTCTTCCGGCAGACGTTCTCGCGCTACGGACTGTACTACGTGCGCTTCCTGGTGCGTGCGCTGCGGCTGAGACCGGATCGGGTGGTACACGTCTTCACAATGGCGATTCAGGGCCACCACTACATGACGGTAACTAACTCGCTGTTCCCGCAGCGCAGTGACGATGGTACAATGGCGTGAAACAGTTCCAGACGCTAAGGAGTGCACATGAACCAGGTCCCCTCGGCTGCCGCACAGATCATTGTGTCCATCATTCCGATTGTAGGAATCGGGACCGGCGGAGTTGTCGCGTTCTTCTTTCTGCTGTGGAACCATCGCCAGAAGATGCGTCTTATCGAACAGGGCATAAGGCCGCCGGGCGAGTTCGATCTGGACGCCTACGCTCTACTGGCCGGCCTTCTGACCACGGCTGTAGGCGTGGTGCTGACGCTGTTCTTTGCCCTGATGGAGGGGATCTCCTACGTTCTGCTGGGCGGATTGATCCCGCTGGCGGTGGGCGCAGGGCTGCTGCTGTTCTGCCACATCCGAAGCAGGCCGGTGCGAAAGTAGCCGGTGGTTGCGGTGGTGTCAGCTACCGGGGAGGAACCCGACCATGCTATTGTAAGCCGCGTGCTCGAAGGCGAAACCAACGCCTACCGGCTGTTGGTCGATCGCTACCAGAGACAGGTGTTCCGTCTGGGCGCGCGCTTTCACCGATCGGCCGAGGATGCTCAGGACTACGTGCAGGAGGTCTTTCTCAAGGCGTTCGAGCGCCTGCGCCAGTATCGTCGCAGCGGACGGTTCTATTCGTGGCTGATGCGCATCGCATTCAACCACGGTATGGATCGAATCGCCAAGAAGCAGCTGCCACTGTTGGCACAAGAGATCGATCCGCCCGATCAGCGCCGCAATCCCGAAACGCAGGCATTGCGCCAACTGGCGTGCCGCGAGCTGCAGCACGCGATAGCCGAGCTGCCGCCACCGGCAGCAGCGTGCATCGAGCTCTTTTTCTTCTTCGGCCTGACGCACAAAGAGGTCAGCCGGACCACCGGCATACCGGTCAACACGGTGAAGTCTCACGTGCTGCGCGCCAAACAGCGCTTGCGAGTACGCCTGGCGGGCACCATTGCGGAGGACTATCATGAACTGTAACGCGGCGATGCATAGAGTCCTGGCACTGGACAACCACCAGGTTCCCGACCCGCGCACCTTGAAGCATCTGCGTTCCTGCCCACGCTGCGCCGCGGAGTACAACCGGCTGCAGCCCGCGCTGGCTCTGCTGCTCAGCGGCGGCGGTAGTGCCGAGAAGAGCGCAGACGCCGCAGACCTCCGCCTGACAGACCAGATCATGGCTGCAGTTCAATCGACAGCGGTTGAACAGGAACGCGCACACGCGCGCTTCTGGACACAGTACGGTAAGTGGTTCTTCAGCGGAGTGCTGATTCTCGGCGGTATGATGGCACTGCCCTACACCATCACGGTGCGCAGCCTGCGCCTGCTGCCGCAGGCACGCATCGATGCCACCCTGGCAGTCACGTTCGGGCTGATACTGAGTGCCTACATCGGTGTCTTCATTGCCACACACCTGGAAGACCTGATGCGCATGTTGCGCAAGTTCCAGGCCCCCTGACCGGGCTGGAACGCCGGCGGGCCGACGGCGCCTGCGCGGTCATCGGTTATCGCTATCGATCATGGACTGCAGCTCGTCCTCAAAAAAGAAGCGCTCGGCGTTTTGCGCCGGCTTGAGTTCACTCAGCCAGGTTGCCTCTTCATCGTAGTGCGCAAAGAATGGCCTGTAGGTCCACTCGGGGTTACGGCCCTGCAGAAAGCGCAGAACCAGCACGCGCTCCTCACCAATGTACGCGGGGCCCAGTATCTCGACCTTGCCGGCAGTTGTTGACATGCTCGGTCCGCGAACCGTGCGTGCAAGGCCGGACACCCCAGAAGCCGCTTCCCGAAAGATCTCCCACGCGCGCGCCAACGGCAGCGAGAAATAGTTGCGCGCCCCGGTGTCGCGCTCAACAAACATATAGTACGGCACCATGCCGTGCTTGATGCTCTCGCTCCACAGGCGCCGCCACACCTCGGCACTGTCGTTGATATGCCGCACCACCGGTGACTGGGTACGGATCATGGCTCCGGTTGAGCGGATGCGCCGGATTGCCTCAAGCACGATCGGCGTTGAGAGTTCGGTGTAGTGATTGAAGTGCGCCATGAACGCCAGATTGCGTCCGGACGCTACAATTTCTTCAAAAAAACGCAGCAGATCATCGGCGTCAGCGTCTGTTACAAAGCGGGCCGGCCAGTAGGCCAACGCCTTGGAGCCAATGCGGATGGTACTCGGCCACTCGGGTTTGGCGTCCAGCAGCGGTTGCAGATAGCGCCGCAAGACATCGGTCGACATCACCAATGGATCGCCGCCGGTCACCAGGACGTCGCTCACCTGCGGCTGCCCGGCAAGGTAGGCGACGAGGTCGTCGGTTTCGCGGGCGGCAAACCGGTAGTCGGACTCGCCGACAAACTGCGGCCAGCGGAAGCAGAACGTGCAGTAGGCGTGACAGGTCTGCCCGGCGGACGGGAAGAACAGCACGGTCTCGTGGTACTTGTGCTGAATACCGGGAATCGGATTGCCTTCTACCAGCGGCACGTTGAGTTCCATCTGTCCGGCGGGGTTGGGGTTGAGCGTCTGACGGATCTCGTGCACAACCCGCTTCAGTTCGTCCGCGGGAGCGTGGCGCTGCAGCGCTTCAGCCACGCGCCGGTAGTCACCGTCGGACAGCATGCCCGGCTGCGGGAATACCAGCCGATAGATCGGATCGTCGGGAATGGCGCTCCAGTCGATCAGCTGGTCCAGAACGTAGTCGTTGACCCGAAACGGCAGGACCTGGCCCACGACCCTGATTGCCTCCCGGGTTTCGGCCGGGATACTGTTCCAGAGGCGGTGCTTTTCGATATTGCGTAAGGTGTAGTAGCGCAGCTTCCTGGACGGGAAGCGCGATGCTGAATCGCTCACGAGAGACTCCTTGTTGCGGACAGTGCCGTGTGGCGGTGGAATAGGTAGTCGGGTAGACCCGGCCGCAGATATAGGTTGAATTTACCACCGTTTCTGTGGGCGGTCAATGTGTTGCAAACAGCGCCTGCACCGCCCGGTAGCTCTCGAGAGTTCCGATATCGTAGCGCGCACCGTCAAAGCGATACGCATAGACAGGGCCGCGCTCGATCAGCCACGGCACAAAGGCGCCCGGCGCATCGGCGTCGGCGCCGGAGCGCAGAAACTCGTCCAGTGGTTGTTGCAGCGTTGCGGCTCGATAGAGATAGAGCGGCGGAGCTCCCCAGTGTGACCTGGGCTCGGCCGGCTTCTCTTCAAACGACAGTACGCGGCAGTCCGCGTCGAGCTCTACTACCCCGGTACGCCGCAACTGCGCCGGGTCGTCAACCCGGCCCACCGCGATACAGTCAGCGCCAATAGCGGCAAAGAACGCGGCAAACTCGGCCAGCTCAAAGTCAAACAGGTTGTCTCCGGCAATCACGATTGTGTTGTCATCGATGCCGTAGCGGCGTACCGCAAACCGCAGGTCCGCCAACGCCCCCAGGCGGTTGGTGTTATCGGTAGAGCCGTCGTTCAACACGGTCACAGGTACGCCGTAGTCGGCCGTGGATGCCCAGCTGCAGAACTGGTCATAGAAGCGTGCGTTGCTGACCACCACCACCGAGCGCAGGGCGGGAACGCGTGCCACATTCTCAAGAATACGGTCGAGAATTGTGCGTCCCGCTACATCGAGTAACGGCTTGGCGGTGTCCAGCGTCAACGGGTAGAGCCGCGTGGCGTAACCGGCCGCCAGAATGACCGCGGTCACACCGTCTCCACCCGCGCACCGTCCGCGGTGCTGGAGAAGAAGATGCGGTAGACGTCGCTGAACTGCGGATGGCGTTGCGGATAGATGCTGTCGATCTGCTGCCTGACTGTATCGTGCGCAGACGGATCAACCAGTCCGATGCAGCAACCGCGGTAGCCGGCGCCGCTAAAGCGTGCACCGTAGACACCGGCAGACTGGCGCAGCGCCCGGTAGATGGTAATCAGTTCCGGACAGCCACTCTCGTACTGCGCAATTGAGCTTTCACCAGACTCAAACATGCAGGCACCAAAGCGGTCTATGTCGCCCTCGGCCCACGCAGCGACACCGGTCTCAACGCGTTCGAGTTCACTGAAGAAGTGATCCGCGCGCCGGCGAAACCGCCCCGGCAACTGCCGACGGTGCTCCAGGTAGGCCTCATGCGGGATATCGCGCAGCTTGATCTGCTTGAAGGGACTCAGCGGTAAGCCCGCCAGCTCCTGCAGCAGCCAGGCTGCCACCTTGCACTCGTCCACGCGGTTGTTGTAGTCGGTCTGGATCAAGGTAGTGCTGATTCCGGAGTAAACAATCACCACGTCGAACGGCGCCATCCCTGCCGCCTTGGGCACCATCTCAAACTTTCCGCTGCGACAATCCATCCGCATCAGGTGGCGATCGAGACTCAGGATATTGGCCGACTGATCCAGAATACCGTTGTTGAGCCCGATGAACTCGCGCTCGACCCAGTGGCTGAACTGTATCAGCGCCTGCGCCTCCACCGGCAAGCTGTTCACCTCGCAGAGCGCCATCAGGTAAGCGGTGGTCACCGCCGCCGACGAGCTCAAGCCGCCTATCGGCAAGCGCCCGCGCACTACGCCGTTTATGCCGTAGCGCAGCTTGTAGCTGCGCTGCAGCGAGAGCACCGCTCCGCGCAGATAGTTGCCCCAGAACGTCGGTACCATCTCGGGCACCTGGTCCACGTGGAAGTACTCCTCATCGGGGAAATCCATGCTCTGCACCCGCACGTAGCCGTCATCGTTGCGGCTGAATACCAGGTTGACGCTCTCGGTCAGAGCCATACCGGTGACAACGCCGTCCTGATGATCAACGTGCGCCCCCAGCGGACAGACCCGCAGCGGCGAGCGGACCGCCGCCGCCGGCACGTGCGTAAACTTGGCGCGAAACCGTTCTACGAGCTCATTGTGTTCGTTCATTGAGAGCTGAGTGTAGCGCACAGCGCGCCGCGCGGCAAGCGCACGCGTTGCGCGATAATCAGTAGCGGCACTCTTCTGCGGCGGCTACCATTGTTCGCAGTTTCTCAACCGGAGTCTCAAAGAAATGGTCCGAGCAGGCGCAGATGTAGCCTCCATCGGCCCCGACCGTTTCAAACAGTTTGTGAACGGTGGAGCGCACGTGGTCGTCTGGAGCTTCCAGATCATTGAACTGATCCACACCCCCAATCAGCGCAAGGCGGTTACCGATCTTCTGCTTGAACTCCCACGGTTCCTGATTTCCGCCAACACTCGGGGGAGCGAGAGTCTCGGAAACATCGGCACCATTGGCCACAATGTGCTCTTCTATACCGTAGGTGCCCCCGCAGGTGTGGTAGGTAACCAGAAAACCGGCGTCGTGCAGGGCGTCATGGACTTTGCGGTCGTACGGTAAGCAGAAATCTTGATGAAGGTCCGGCGATATCAGCGTTGACGATGCAGCACCACCGCCGGTCTCAATCAAGTCAAATCTGGCTCCGCGCATGGATTCCACAAAGTCAAGCTTCTTGTTCATGAGGATCGTCAAAAAGCGATGCACCCAATCGGGTTTGTCAAACGTTGCCAGAATGAGCTCATTGATGTCAAACAGACACGCCGAATGCTGCCAGCAGCCGGCCTGGTCACCCCAGACAAACCCACGCAGGATGCCGGAATCGCCAATCTCATCGTACTTCTTCTGTACCGGGGCCAGGTTCAGGCGAGGAACCGGCATATACTTATCGATCAGTTCGATGTCTTCATCGTGCTTGATCATGTACTCGGTAATCCACGTGGTCTTGCGGTTACCTGCGGTCTTGTAGGTGAGTTCTCCACCCGGTGTGCTAATGGTATGGTGCGTAATCCGGTTATCGGGGTCCGTACTGACCGCAACCGCATTATCTTTCCACTCATTTGTATTCAGTTTGGTATAGTCCGCGTCAACAAGCCAGAATTGGGCCATATCTTCGAAGTACTGAATCTGTGCGTCAAATCCAACTTCCTTGCACGCCTCCAGGTCTGACATTCCGTTCATGTACTTGTCCAGGTGATATCCCTGCCACTGATGAATTGAAATCGGCAGCCGGTCAGGTTTCTCCCCGTTGAGCGCCAGCAGCATTCGTTCTTTTGATGTCATCCACGAGCCTCCTTCAGGCTTCACCACCCGCCAACCCCACAACGCTGCCGGCGCGCAACGGCGCCGGGCAATCTACTCACCCGGCGCCACATAAATCTCTTGCTTACCACTGGGCAGGCATGAAATCTTCAACATTCTCCTGAGTGATAACCTGCTTCGGGATGTAGAGCACAGGATCCACGTCCAGCCCGTTGAACCAATCAACAGCGGTCTTCAGCGCAACCGCGCCATCGGCCTCCGCCGACTGATAGGTTATCGCCAGCAGATCGCCATCCTTCACCATGTCCATACCAACCTTGCTGTTGCCCGCGGCAATCACCAGCACGTCCTCGCGCCCGGCGCGCCGCAGCGCCTCAATGGTCCCGATTGCCTGCGCGGAGTCGTCCGCCAGGCCGATGCCCGTCAGGCGGTCACCAAATCGGGTCAGCCAGTCGGAGACAACCTGCATGGTGGCCTCAGCCTCAAAACCCGGAGCCTGCATATCGAGGGTCTCGATATCTGGTGCATACTCTGCAAGCTCTGTGATCGGACCATAGGTGCGTGCAAAGTACGGTGAACCACCAGGTGCGTGACGAATATAAGCCACACCGCCGCTGCGTCCCAGTTCATCCGCCCAGACTCTGGCCATCTCACGGAACTGGCCCCAGTCATCCGGTCCGGTCCACGCAATGGCGTATTGCATTGCCTCTTCTTCGGGCAACATGTTGCTGAGAATAATCGGCACGCCGGCGCGATTGACACGCCGCACCTGCTGAATGGCAACGCGGGCGTCCAGCGGGACAAGGATGATCATATCCGGCCGTTCATTGATAGCTTCATCGAGCATCTGATTCTGCTCGGCGAGGTCCCAGTTCGGGGACAGCACCGTCAGGTCCATCGAATACGCGTCCGCAATCTTCTGCATCCCGGTAGAGTACGCGGTCAGGTAGGGATGATCGCCGTTGATTATGGCAATAACCCGTTTGCCGATTGCTCCGTCAGCCGGCGAGTCAGGGATGTTGATCTTTTCCTCAACACCCCACCCGAGGTACTCCATATCATACCAGTGCATTGGATCGGTTTCCGGAAGTGACCGCGGATTATCCGGACGCGAAGGAACTTCCTTGCTGCTCAGTTCCGGCAGCAATGTTTGTCCATCGGCAGAACGCAAACCGGATATGTCGACCTCGAGCGAGCGTTCGAGATTGTCTTCGGCAACCGCGGTATCCGCTTCGCGGGCTCCGCCGGCGAAGGCCACCATTCCACCAGCCAGCATAAGTACCAGCGCTATCAGTCCTAATCGTTTCATCTGTTTCTATCTCCTTTGTTAATTCGATCGCATTTCAGTGCAACATTGCGTTGCCGGTTTCCACTTAAGCCCGCGCCAAACCTCCTTTTCCTAAAGCTCCCGTGTCTTTAATGACGACGTCACATTCTTGAGCTGCTGAGGATCCAACTCCTTCAGCAACTCCGGCCGCTGGCCCCGGATTCTCTCCTTCTTGTAGTTGGAATACGCTTCGTACAGGACCACCGAGGCGAGGATAACGCCGCTCGCAAGTATGCGGAACTCGCTTCCCACGCCAAAACGGTTCAAGCCGTTGAACAGAACCGTCAGCATCAATACGGCGATTCCGCTGTAGAGCACCTGCCCCTTACCGCCGTTCATGGACGCACCCCCGATAATGGTGGCCGCAACAATGATCATCAGGGAATTTACGCCCAGATCGGTGGTAGCGGAACTGATACCGATGGCAAACAGCGCTCCCGAGAGCGCAGCCGCGCAGCCGGATATGATGAACGCCCAGATCACGTAGGCATCAGCCTTGACTCCCGCAAGCCAGGCGGTCTCACGGTTTCCACCAACCATGTAGAAGTTTCTTCCGGGTTTTGTGCGCAGGAAGAACACTTCAAATCCCACGATGACCAGTATTGTAATGATGACCCGTGGAGGAAAGAACAGCAGGATTGGATCCTCGAGAAAGTCCGCCACGGCAAAATCCAGCGCACCGGTCACGTTCAGGGCTGCTCCGCCGGTGTAAACGTAAATTATGCCCTGAACGATAGTCAGAGTCCCAATGGTTACAATGAAGGAGTGAATCCTGGCCTTGGCGACCAGCAGCCCATTTACCAGACCTACAAAACCCCCGGCGGCAACTGCGGCTACGATAGCCCCCGACCAACCAAGATCCGGCCGGAACCCGATCACAAGCACCGCTCCAAGCGAGATGGTGGAACTGACCGAGAGGTCCAGATGTCCGCAGATCAGAACGATGGTAAACCCGATTGCCGCCATAGCGTTGAGGCTGGCACTCTTCATTATGATGGTCATGTTGAACATGTTCAGGAACCGTGGTGCAAACAGCGCCATGAACAGGAACACCAGTGCCAGCAGCAACAGGATCCGGTATCGGTTGACAAAGGTAACAACGTCAGTCTGACTACGCATCGTCCCTCCCAAGCCGTCGCAGCGAGTTTGACTGAATGCCAACCGCAAGAATGAAAACAGCCCCGGTTACAATGGTCTGTGCAAAGGTATCGATGCCCATGAGTGTCATGACGTTTCTCATCAGGCCGATTACCAGTACCCCGCCGATAACTCCTACAATTGAGCCGCGGCCTCCAGCCAGTGTAACCCCTCCAATCACCACCGCGGTAACGGCCGCAAAGTCGTAGCCTTCTCCCATGTAGTAGGCGCCAACCCGTGAGAGCGACGTAAGGAATATTCCGGCCACCGCGGCGGTCATGGCGCAGATCAGGAACGCCAGCCCCACGTTGCGCGAGACGTTGATACCGGACAACCGGGCAGCCTCAAAACTGGCGCCGGTTATCTGCAACTGGCGGCCGAAGCTGCTCTGTTTCATGACAAAATGGAGAACGATGGCGAAGGCCGCCAACACCACAACGGTCATCGGGATCACGCCGAGCAGGTGGTAGCGGTAGAGGTTGACAAAATGCTGGCCCGCTCCGGTAGCAGCACCTTCGACCTCGGGATAGATCTGTCGGTTACTCCAGATCCAACGCATCAAGCCTCTGATGACAAAGGCCATTGCGAGTGTCCATACAATCGGGTTGGCGCGGAATTTTCCAATAACAAATCCATTGATAAGGCCGATAACCAACCCCACCAGCAGCCCGGTGATTATTGCCGCTACGATGCCAAATTGCAGCGCTTCAACCGCCATTACGCCGCTGAAGGCCATGGTGGTGGGAATTGAGAGATCCGCGAAGTGCCCCGAGTACGTGACAAACGCGGCTCCAACCGCCACCAGCCCCAATATGGTCACTCCGCCAACAACACTCAACATATTGGCCGCCGAGAGAAAGCGCTCCGACACCATTACACCCACGATCATCAGGATTCCGGCCAGAAAGTAGATGCCCAGTACGCTTATCAGCACACTGAAACGGTTCTGGCGCAGCGTCCGATCCTCATTCATATTGGGAGCCACTTCAGCGGGGTCTTCCCGAAGAGTCTCTGTTCCTCTGTCCTCGCTCATTCTCCGGCCTCTTTCTCGATTCCTTCGCCGTTTGCCAGCATAAGTAGCCGTTCTTCGGTTATCTCGCTGCCGCTGACCTCGCCAATGACGTGGCCCATGCGTATAACCGCGCAGCGGTCGGCGAGACTGCAAACCTCGGGCAGGTCTGAAGATACCAGGACCACAGCAGTACCCTGCTGAGCCATCTGTTCTATTGTCCGATGAATCAGGACTTTGGCGTTGATATCTACACCGCGGGTCGGTTCATCGAGTATCAGAATCTTCGGCTTCACAGCCAGCCACTTTGCCAGCAGCGTCTTCTGCTGATTACCACCGGAGAGGTTGGCAACCGTTACGGAGTCCTTGGGAGGATAGATGTGCAGACGCTCTATCAGGGATTGCGTTATACGACGCGCGGCGCTGCCGTTATACCAGCCGTTCCGGCACAGACTCGGAATTGTCGATGCAACCACATTGTCCCTCACCGATAGGCGCAACGCCAGCCCGGAAAGCTTGCGGTCTTCGGTGAGGTACGCCAGCCCCTCATCCACCATCTGACGCATGCTCCTGGGAACAACCGCGCGGCCTTCAAAATACAGACTCCCGCGATCCAGCGGATCTATTCCCATAATAGAGCGCGCAAGTTCGGTACGCCCGGCACCCGAGAGCCCGTATAGCCCCAGGATTTCCCCGCTTCGTACGTGAAGGTCTATATCATGGAAGAAGCCGAAACGGGTAAAACCCTCTATCCGCAGCGCCTCCCCACCGGGCTCATGATCCCGCTGGCGGAAGAGCTCTTCGACAGCCTTGCCCACCATCATCTTCACCAGCTGCTCGGTAGTGGTCTGCGATGTCTGGCAGGTGTCGATCCGCCGGCCATCACGCAGAACGGTGACCCGGTCCGCGATGCGAAAGATCTCGGGCAGGTGGTGCGATATGTAGATAATCGCCAGGCCATTCTTCCTGAGACGCGAGATAGTATCGAAGAGTCGGTCGATCTCTTCTTTGGACAGCGCCGAGGTAGGCTCATCCAGTACCAGGATACAGGGGTTGCGCCCAAGAACCTTGGCTATCTCCACCAGTTGCGCTTCGTGCTGGCTGATCTCTTCTACCGCTATTCGCGGGTCAATTTCGAGTCCGACGCGTGCGAGGTTTGACCTGGCGCGCTCGATCAGGGCGGACCTGTCCACAAACAAGCCCTTGCGCCCGGGCAGACGGCCAACCAGAACGTTCTCGGCAATACTCAAGGGACCGGCCAGACTCAATTCCTGGTACACCATGCCGATACCGTATTCCCGTGCAACCGCCGGGCTGTGGAGCTGCACCGCACGCCCATTAATGGAGATCTGACCTTCATAGTCGTCAAACGCACCGGCCAGTATCTTCATCAGCGTTGACTTTCCCGCGCCGTTCTCACCGATGACCGCGTGAACTTCGCCGGCGTAGGCTCGAAAAGTAACGTCCTGAACCGCAATTGTGCCGGGAAACGCCTTGGTGATGTTGGTCATCTCCAGAGCCAGCCCAATGTCGTTTTGTACTGAGGAGTCTGCGCTCATAGTGCCGTCCTGCCGTTCACAGTGCCATAGTCCTTCAACGTCTCAAACATCGCCACTACATTCTCGGGAGGAACATCGGGCAGGATATTGTGGATAGTATTGAAAACAAACCCTCCGCCGGGAGCAAGCGCATCGATTCTCTGTTTCACATCGTTCCTGACGGCTGCAGGCGAGCCGTTATTGAGCGTGTGCCTGGTGTCTGCCCCGCCGCCCCAGAAGGTGACGTCCGAGCCAAACTCTCGTTTGAGCCGCTCGGCATCCATATCAACGGTGTTGGTCTGCACCGGATTGAGAATCTCAAATCCGACATCGATCAGATCGGGAATCAGCTGGTAGATTGAACCGCACGAGTGCAGAAAGGTGTGCATTGTGCTGTGCTGCTGGACGTACTGGCACATTCGCTGGTGATGCGGCTTGAAAAGCGTCCGGTAGCGCTCCGGTGACATGAACGGACCGGAGTCCATGCCCAGATCATCACCAAAGCGGATGATATCCACCACGTCGCCCACCGCTTCACACACCTTCTGCAGGTTTGCCAGGTGAATCTCAACCAGGGCGTCGAGCAGGCGCTGCACGTTCTGCTCGTCGGCGTAGACGTCCATCAGGAAGTTGTCCAGCCGTCGCAGAAACGTACCCCATTCAAAGAGATTGCAGCCCACCACAATCATGAGGGCCTTGTCGGTAGTCTCGCGGAGCTGCAGCGCTTTGCGGCGCAGCGTCTGCCAGAAATCCGGATCGGCTGCATGATCCCACGGGGAGTGGACCAGCGCCGCCCAATGGACCATCCCCATCGCCCGCTGCAGCTGCGCATAGCTTTCGGGGTAACCTTCCAGATAGGGAAAATGCGTGGCATCGAAAAATGTGGCGCCCACCGGTTTACGAGCAATGACGGTGCCGTTGACTGTCGCGCTCAGCGCGCCGTCAGACTCGCGCTGCGGCCGAAACCAGCCCGGGTAGTACGCTCTGCTTCCATCCGAAAGCTCTACCGCATACCAGGCATCATCCTCGATATTGAACGCGCGCCCGATGTCAATCACATCTACGTCAAAGGCGTCCAGCACATGGTCCTCGGGTTGCGCAAGTTCCTGCACCACATCATAGACCCGGGTCTTTGAGTTCTGAATCCCCATGTGACGCATGAGACGGGTATAGGCTATCGCGGATATTCCTGAACTCGGTGTGGAGCCGAGGTCTACCGGAACTCGATCCGGCTCCTGGTGCGCAATTGCTGCGAGTACTCGCTCTCTGGATGTCATCTGTGTTACCCCTGTCAACCCAGTTCCGGCACGTCGTATTCACCGAGTTGCAGCGGATAGTTGCCGTATTCTCGCACGAGTTTCACAACGTAATCGTAGCGCTCTCCGGAAACACTCGAAGGCACTGAGTGATCGGACTGGAAGATAAACCCGCCGCCTTTGCCGGCATTCAGCTTTCTGACCACGTAGGCTTTCAGTTCGTCCATGGGAAGATCGGCCCACTTCATCACGTCCATGTTGCCGCAGAAACTGAGGCGGTCGCCAAACTCCTGCTTCAAATCCACCACATCCAGGCCGGCCTTGGCCTCTACCGGATTGTATCCGTCAATCCCGGCTTCTATGAGATCATCGTAGATGACCGTGGCATTGCCGCAGCCGTGGTAAATAACCGGGATACCGTTGGCTTTGCAGACATCAACGATTCCTTTGACGCACGGCTTGAAGTACTCACGCCAGTAGTCCGGCGAGAACAGCATTCCGTTGCGGTACGCTACGTCACCCCAGATAACCATGCCGTCCAGCATTCCGTTAGCAGCCTCGATCTGCGCCTTGGCCAGTTCCACTCCAAACTCGCCAACCCGCCGAATGAAGCGCCCCAGGCGCTCAGGATAGAGCCCCATCCACATCATCATGTTTTCCGACCCAATTATTCTCCAGCCCTGTTCCTGGGCCTCGCAAACGCTGCCGTAGACCGGGAAATCGGGGTACAATGATTTGACGGTCTGCACCCACGGCGGCAGATTGGTCGCAAACCCATCACCAACGCCGGCAAGCTGGTTATCTCCGGAAGCAAAGAAGCGGCGGTCGTCATGGGGGTCATCGAACTCCAGTGCTTCAGCCTTTTCTATCGTGTCCGTTTCAAAACTCTCGAAGTACGGCATCGGGATATTCAGATCCTTGCGGATAACCGCCCCGTAGCCGGTCTTCACGATGACTTCCTGCTCACTATTCTTGATGAATTCAAATGGCCTGATACGCGGATCCATGTTGGGGATAGTGACAATCCAATCCAGGTCGTAGTAGGTGTAGACATCGGTATCAGCGGGCAGGTTGAGATCGGCCTTCCAGCGCTCCAGAAAGCTGCCCCAGAAGAAGTCGCTGATAGGAATGCGATCAGCCTCTTCGCGCCGCAGAGTCTTGCGCATCCGTTCCCGTTTTGCCAGGCAGTTCTCGCTCCGGGCAGGCTGGGCGCTCTTCTGGACTGATGCTCTCATCTGCTGGATCTCGGATTGCAGTTGTGGATCTGGCACGTTATTACTCCTGGTAGAAGACTTCTTCCATCTCAGCCCACCACTCGCCTTCCTCACGCGTGGGAAGCGGTTCCTGCATCGGTTTCATCAGCGCCCACCACTGCTGGGTCTTGGGATCTGCCGCCATCCTGGCGCCATCGGCAGCAAAATCGTTACCGTGGTATTCGAAGTAGGCAAAAAGCAGTCCGTCCTTGTGAAAGATCGAGTAGTTGCGGATATTGCAGTCGCGAATCCTGGCCGCTACTTCGGGCCACACCGCCGCGTGCTGACGCCGGTATTCGTCCAGCATTCCTTCACGTAACCTGATTACCTGTCCGTGTCGTACCATCGCTTCACTCCTGACTCTGATTCAGTGTAAAGCCCGGACAAGGAAGTCCACAACAGAAAAAACTAGCACAATAGAGTGTTCAAACTTCGAGAATGGTCACTCACTCGCCGGTGACAGCGTCGTAGCCTTTGCGCGAGCTGCCCTGCAGGTGCGAAGGATAGAAACCCAGGTATTTCTTGAATACGCGATAGAAGTAGTTTGAATCATTGTATCCGACCAGCCTGGCTGCTTCTTTGGCGCTGATGCTGGAATGCGTCAAGAGGTACTTGGCGCGCTCGATCCGATACGTGTTGAGATAGTCGGAAAAGGCCTGACCGGTCTGCTGCTTGAAGATGTTGCCCAGGTATGCCGCGGAAACACCAAATTTGAACGATATTGTCTTGAGTGACAGCGGCTGGGCGTAGTTGGCCTGAACGTATTCAACAGCGCGCTCTCCGAGTGATCTGGTTCCGCCCCTGTCCGAGAGCAACCGGTCGGTAACCGCCAGCGCTACACCTTCAAGCCAGTCAATGGTCTTCTTGATCGAGCGCTGCCGAAACAGCTTCTTGAAATAGTCGGAGTAGTTTCCGATCAGTTCCTGCTCATTGAGGTCGTACATCTTGATAATGCTGTGCGTCTCAGAAAGCAGCTCGATGAACAACCCTCGAGCAAAGTCGGACGAGACTGTTTCGGTTTCTGTCAGGGCAACCAGCAGATCGCGGAAGAACTGCTGAACATCCGCCCGCCTGGCCGTAATTATGGAGTCGCGCAGCGTTTCAACTTCAATACTGCGCACGCGCTCCCAATACGAAAGGAACTCTTCAACCGTATCGGCCGTCAGAATCCGCACCGGAAGATAGTAAACCGGATCAATCGCCAGGCCGTTGAACCAGTCTGTAGCTGCCTGGACCGGCAGGCTTCCGTCCAGTACCGGCGACTGATAACTGAGTACATCCAGCTTGCCTCTCCACAGCAGATTGAGCCCAACAGCGCTGCCCCCCGCGGCGGCGCGGACAACATCCTCGCGCTGCCGTCGCAGCAGAGCCCGGTTTATCCCCATTTGAGGCAGATTGTCGTCCGCGCTGACTATTCCTTTCAAACGCAATCCATGCTTTTCCACCCATTGGACCACGGTCTTCTCGGTCAATTCAGGGTCAAACGACGTAAACTCTCGCTCAATGCACTGCATCCTGGGTGCAATCTGCGCCAGCTCGGTAATAACACCGTAGGTGCGCGCGTAGTAGACCGACGTGCCTGGAGTGTGCTGGATTATCCCGTAGCTGCCTTCGTAATCCATCTTCTCGGCAAAGATCCGGGCAAGCTGTCGGGCTTGCTCCCAGTCATCTGGACCTGTCCAGGACAGCAGATACCGGAAACAGTCTACCTCCGGCATCAGATTGCTGGCGATTACCGGAATACCGGAACGGTTTATCTTGCGGTACCAATCAGCACTCGCACTGATATCACAGGGAACCAGCACGATGAGATCAGGGCGAGTCTTCAGCGTCTTGTTGACCTGTATCGTCTGCATCACCGGGTCCCAGTCCGCCCACTGGACCGATATGTCCATCCCGACCGCCTCCGCCTCTTTACGAAAAACCTCACTATAGGTGCGAAAATAGGGATGATCCCCCGGCACAAGCAGAGTTATCCGTTTGCCCTGCGGACCATCGCCGGGCGATTCCAGTACATTATGCTTTCCAACCTTCCATCCGGCATACTCGAGGTCGTACCAATGACGCGCATCGTCTTCAGGAAACAACAACGGATCTGCCGGCCGTTCGGGAATTGATTTTCGTGGATATCCCAGAAAGCCATCGGGTTCGTACATCGCTACTATCTTAGCTGAAAATTCGTGCTGCGAAAATCCTCAGTTAATGCTGTCACTGACCCGAGTTTTTCACGTTGCGGCCGCAACAGCTCAACACTATGCTTGTCAAATGGAACCTTTATCCTCCAGAGTGCGTGTCGCCAGAGTCTTCCGTTTCGACGACCCTGACCGGGTTCCGCGCTGGTGCGGAGCATCGCCGGAGTTCTGGGATAAGGCAAAACGGGACCTCTCGCTTGACGATGAAGGGCTGCGCAGCCGGCTCGGCGACGACTTTCGCCGTGTCTATGCACAGTTCTGTGGGCCCGACCCCGTTCTGCAGAATGGAGCTACCTGGGAGAGTCCGTTTGGAATACAGCGTCGTGGCATGGGCTACGGCCAGCCGATGTCCCATCCGCTGGCGGATGCCACAACCGTTGCCGAGGTTGAAGCCTTCCCATGGCCTTCGGCTTCGCGGATGGACGTATCCACCATCAGGACGGATGCAGCAGCGTGGAACAACCAGTATGCCATTCTCGGCGGCGACTGGTCACCGTTCTGGCACGATGCCATCGACCTGGTGGGCCAGGAAAACCTCTACTACCTGATGTACGATCATGCTGCGGCAGCCGAGGCGTTATTCAGCCGGGTCACAGATTACTACGAAGCGGTGAGCCGAGCAATCTTTGAACAGGCAGCCGACGCGATTGACATCTTTTTCTTCGGCAATGACTTCGGCAGCCAGACCGGCCCCGTATTGAGCCCTGAGCTCTTTGGGCGTTTCCTGGTTCCCCAACTAAGGCGCCTGATTGACCTGGGTCATGCCTACGACCTCACGGTTATGCTTCACTGCTGCGGCGGATTCCGCGAACTGATACCGCAACTGATTGACGCGGGACTCGACGCGCTGCACGCACTACAACCGGATGCCAGAGGAATGGAGCCGGCCGGACTGAAGCGCGATTTCGGCAAAGATATCGTTCTCAACGGCGCTATCGACTCGCACCACGTGCTGATTGACGGCAATCCGGCGTTTGTCCGCGAGGAAACCCGCAAGCTGCTGGACATCATGATGCCCGGCAGCGGCTACGTGGGCGGAGCCAGCCACGATACTATCCTGGAAGAGACTCCGGTCGAGAACGTCCTGGCGATGTTCGACGCCATAGACGAATACGGGCGCTATTGACAACTGCGGTGCAGCTTGATTTGGGAGCGCGGCCGGCAGCACGGGGGCGCGGCCGGCAGCACGGGGGCGCGACCGGCAGGCACGTGCGCGCGGCCGGCAGGCAAGCTTCTCTTCTGTTTCATACTTGAAAAATGGAAGACAGTCTTCCATTTTTCAAGGAGAATACATAGGCAATGGTTGTTGGAGCCCGGCTCAGGTCAGCGAGTATTCGATTCTGACGGTAATCAATAGAGGGCGACCGGCCTGGTGGCTGATCGGGAAAACTCGTTCAAGCGAATCCAGTGCCGCGCGGTCCAGCATCGAATGGCCCGATGAGCCCGCTACCTCGTGGCTGCCGAGGCTGCCGTCCGATTCCACCTGGATTCTGACGGTAACAACGCCTTCGACGTTGCGTCTGCGCGCCGCCATTGGATAGATCAGTTGATCCTGCAGCCGCCGGTACAGATCCGCCACCAAGGCATCAACGTCGGCACCGTTAGTCAGCGGACCGGCTGCCGGCCCGTCACCCGCTACAGCAGAATCCCGCGGCGCCGCGGCACCGCCAATCGGTGCACGCTCATCACCCTCCGACTCAGATTCCGCAACCTGGTCTTCACTGTCTGCTGCAGTGGCCGGCTCCTCTGCGGCCTCGGTATCCTCGCTATCGAGGCTGTTATCGGCCGGCTCAACCACCGTCTGCTCGCCGTTGTCCTTTGCGGCAGAAACCTCACGCTCCGCTGAGATCTGCTCTGTATCGGCATTTCCGTCCCTGGTCCCCGACACGGCGGAACCGGCGGCGGACTGGCGAGCGGCGCCGGGCGGCTCCATGACAACCGTCAGCCGATCGTCACCGCCCTGCCCGGCCTCATCCGCGGATGGCACAAACTCGATAACGAGAAACAGGCACAGGTGCAGCAGCAGAGCGGTTACCACCGCCTGTCGCATGCGCCTGCGGTCAACTGTATCTCGCCGTCTCGCCGCTACCATCTGCAACCCTTCCCCTAGTAGCTGTACGCCGCCGCAATCCGGAAACTACGCCCGGGCGCGGGATAGTAGGCGCTGCTTCCTGCCCACTCGCTGTAGGCAACCAACGGAGCATAATTCAAATCGAAGAGATTCTTCACCTCAGCGCTCAGCGACAGGTCACCCGGCAGGCCGGCCGGGCGAAAGCGCACAAAGAGATCGGTCACGAAATAGGCGTCGATCTTGTCCTGTTCATTACCGGTGTCGCCGCCCTGGTAGGCCTGGCTGCGGTAGGTAACCGCCGGTCCAAACTCGAGACCGCGAAGCGGGCGTACGCCCAGTTCCGCGTCAATGCTGTGATTTGGCACCAGTGGAACCTGGTTATCCCTGTCGTCTCCCTTGATGAAGACCGCGTTCACATAGCTGTAGCCAGCCGCCAGACGCAGTGGCTCGATCGGCTCGGTGCTGATCTGCAGGTCAGCACCGATGCGGCGAGTCTGATCAAAATTGATATTGCGATTTTCGACATCGTCATATGCAATCTCGTCGCGCATCTGCAGCAGGTACACGCTGACGTCTGCACGGATGGCGGGAAGGAGGTAGAGTCCACCACCTAATTCCACATTGAAACCGGTTTCGGGATCCAGTTTTTCGTTGAAGCCATCGGCAAATCCTCTCACCTGGCCTTGCTCGTCCAACGCGGGATAACGGAACAATGTACCGCCGGAAACGTATATCTTTGCCGATTCTACCGGACGAAACACTGTCGAAATATCAAACACAACCGCTTGGTGAGTTTTTGATTCGTCGATATCTTCGGCTTCTTTGGTCGCCGCTATGACACTACGGTCGTAACGTAAAGCAGCACCGACATCCATTTGCTCGGTGAGATATAATGTGTTCGCGAGGGCCGTAGAGATGGTCCATTGAGAAAGCGCAAACTCATCGGTCTTATTATCACGGTCAGCGGAATCATAGATCTTACCGTCCTGTCTAGCCCAGTCCCAATCAACCCCAAAGCGAGTTCGCACCGGAATGATCGACAAGTCCCAATCAATCACAATCGCCGGTGCTGCGGCCACGGTGTTCAGATTGGTATCGGAAAAATTGAACTCGCTAGTGAAATCGGTCTCGACTTCCTTATGCGAAAACGCCAGAGCAAGCTCTGCGTTCATCCGATCACCCAGCTGCCACAGCACACCCGCGTCCACCCCAAACTGATTTTCGGTCGCTTCGTCTTCGTCGTTGTCTATACGTCCAGTGTCAGGCCATGGGGCATCCCTCTTCGCCTGGCTCGGATCATCCTCGAACTCTTCCTTGGTCAACCCGCCGGGCAGCTCGTAGAATACGTTGGCGTAGCGGCCTCCGAGGGAGAGGCTCAATCGGTCGGTGGGGTCGAACTCGCCGGCGAGTGAGAAGTTGAGCGCGCGGTAGGCGCTGCGGTCGCGGTGGCCGTCGGTGGAGAAGTGCTCGGCCGAGGCGCGCAGCCGGGCGCGCTCACCGGCGGTTGCCAGCCCGAGGCGCTGCTGGTTGGCCATGAAACTGCCAAAGCTGCCTGCTGCGGATAACTCCAGCGGCCGCTCGGGCGTCTTGGTGATAATGTTGATCACGCCCGCCACCGCGTTGTTGCCGTAGAGCGCGCTCTCGCTGCCGCGTACCACCTCGATCCGCTCGATTGAATCGATCGGGATGGAGAGCCAGTTGATGCCCGACATGTCGGGGTTGTTCTGGCGCCGGCCGTCCACCAGTACCAGCACCCGGCCGTATGAGCCTTCCCCGAAGCCGCGCATGTCAACCTGGGCCTGCGCCTCGTTGGAGAACGACCGGAACGACACCCCTGGCTGGCGGTCGAGGAGTTCGACCACGTTGGTGGCGCCGGATTGGCGGATGTCGTCGGCAGTGATGATCGAGACGTGGGCCGCGGTGGACACGATGTCGGTCAGTACGCGGTCGGCGGTGATTACAACGTCGATAACCGGCCCAGCCTGTGGCGTATCGCCCTCGCCTGAATCAGCCACTGCAGAGCCCGGCACCAGAAGCAGTGCGGTTGCCAGCAGCGATGCAAGAATTCGAAAGTTCATGAAACAGTACTCCTTCTTTGACCCGGCGCCTGGAGCGACGGGCGTGTTGTTACACAGAAGGAATGGTAAGAGCGGATCGGTACACCAGCGGTGGGTACGCCACGGCTACATTACGCATCCCCTGTACGTGAGAGAACGAAGCACGGTATTGTTTGCTTCGTCTAAAGAAAGGAATCGTCTTCTGGCTCACGGATATTCAGCATCTCGCCTTCCCATCCCGGAGGGACAGTGGCAGTGAGGGACCTCAAATCCGCATACAGCGGCACGCCCGCACCTGATTCACACAGGTTTCCGTTTTTCCTTTCCGGCTGTAGTTTCGTGGTCTATGCACCTCCCTGATGATCCGGTATGTATGAGTGACAGCCTAAACCGGGTTTGACGCGCTGTCAACTGTTGCTTGCACGAGTTTCCCGCGCAAAACGGCGCATCGCCTCGATGTTCTGCGGCGGTGTGTCGCGCGGCACCTCGCAGCCGGCGTTGACCGCGTAGTAGCTACCACCGGCCTGATCGAAGCAGGCCTGGAAGGCGGCGTGGACCGATTCGGGTGTGCCGTCGCGCAGCGCACGCACCGGGTCGATGTTACCCGAGAGCAGCTGTCCGGCCCGGGTTTCGCGGCGGGCCGCGTCCAGCGGCACCATCGAGTCCAGGTCGAGAATGTCCGCCCCAACTTCGCCGAGCATGGCCAGCAGCGGCGTGGTATTGCCGCAGATGTGCAATCGCACCAGTGCCCCCATCTCATGCAGCGTGCGCACATACTTTTTCTCGTACTCCCAGATGAACTGCCGGTACAGCTCCGGCCCTGCAAGCGAGGCGGCGGCATCACCAACTCCGATGACATCGGCACCGGCCTTGATCTGTTGACGCGCAAAGGCCATCGCGACCTCAAAGACAAAATCAAACAGCTCGCGTACAAACACCTCATCATCGTAGAAATCCATCATAAAGGTGTTGATCCCGCGCAGGTCGCAGCTCTCGGCAATCGGCCCTTCAACCCAGCCCTCCACCATCTTCTCGGAACCCACCTGGGACTTCAAGCGCGAGATGACCTCGAGCCGCTTTGACATCCGTTCACCGCTGCCCGGGTCGGGCACCTTCAGCGAGCGCAGCTGCGTCTTGTCCCGCAGCAGTGCGTTACTCTCGTCAACTGCCGGCGGTTGATTGTCGTAGTAGGAAATGCGCGCGCCGAGATCGGCGGCTTCACTGGTGGGACACGATATGGCCGACACGTGATCGATATCATAGCGCGCCGCAAAGGCAATCTGGCCGTTGGCGTGCGCAGCGGCGTCGAGCACGTACTGCTTGTAGGGCACCCCGATCTCGTCGGCGGCTATCATCATTGAGATCGGAATCAGCGGCAGCGAATCGGCAGCCTCACCGCGTAAAGCCCTGCTTATTCTCTCTCTACCGGTCATTTACACGCCTCCTGTAACACAGCTTCCACGTAGGTTTGTTTGTGCCGAAAACCAGGCAAAAGACTACAATTCAGCGCAAAAATGTCTTATACAAAACGATGGGATTAGGCTATACTTTAGCTGATTTCATGAGTGGTTACAATGACTCCGAGGAGGAAACAATGAGTCTACTGAGTGAACTATCCGAGAACCTGCAGCGCGGCAAAGCAAACGAAGTCAAGGAGCTGGTGCAGAAGGCGCTTGACGAAGGTCTCGAGCCGCGTGCCGTTCTGGAAGAAGGGCTGATGGACGGCATGGGCATCATTGGCGAGAAGTTCAAGAACAACCAGTGCTACGTCCCCGAAGTCCTGATTGCCGCCCGTGCAATGAACGCCGGCATTACCGTGCTCAAGCCGCACCTGGTAACCGCCGGCGTCAAGTCTCAAGGCACCGTGGTCCTTGGTACAGTCAAGGGCGACCTTCACGACATCGGTAAGAACCTGGTGCGGATGATGATGGAAGGCAAAGGGCTCGAGGTCATCGACATCGGCGTGGACGTGCCGGCAGAGAAGTTTGTCAGCGCAGCTATCGAGCACAACGCAGACATTATCGCGTGCTCCGCACTGCTGACAACCACCATGACCGAGATGCGCAATATCGTAGACAAGATTGTAGAAGACGGTGTGCGTGACCGCTTCCGCATTATGGTCGGAGGAGCTCCGGTAACCGACAGCTTCTGCAAGACCGTAGGTGCTGATCTTTACGCGCCGGACGCCTCCAGCGCGGCCGAAGTTGCAGTAGAATACTGCAAGTCCAAAGCGAGCTGACACCGCCGGGAGGTGCCCCCCGCGGTGCCTCCCTGTTCTCCACCGTGCCTGGTATCGCAGAGGTGTACTACTCTCCTCGATACAGAACGTCTGTTTTACGATAGACTCAGTCATATATGGCAACCACAACCGCTGTGACAACGTTTGATTTCGACAAGGCGGTGATGTCAGTCGAGGACTACAGTAGAGCCACCGGCGTGGGCTGCTCGATCCTCGACCGCAACGGCAACTCGCTCTACCGCGCCGGAGTAGGTCCCGACCCGTGCGTTGGCTGCTGCAAGCTTCAGCTACTGGCCGAGAAGCCGCGCGGCTGTCGCGATACTCACCTGTACAGCATCTATCACGCTGAGCGCTTCGGCGGCCGTTACATCTTCTTCTGCCCTATCTCGCTGATCCACTGGACCTCACCGATTGTAATCAGGGGAACAACCGTTGGAGCGTTGCTCGGCGGGCCGGTTCTGGGGGTCGATGAGATCGATTTTTTTGAACAGGAGTTTTTCCGGCTCTTTCCCGACGTCCTGCCCGACCCGGTTGAACTCAAGAGCCGTTTCAGCAACGTGCCCTACGTGGATCCAGCACGCGTCAAGAGCCTCTCCGAAATTCTCTACACGCTCAGTACGTTCCTCTCCGAAAGCGGCCAGGCAGCCTTCAAGGCCGAATACGATAAGCTGGCGGTAGACTCGCGCATTTCGGAGTACATCCACTACATCAAGCAGCTCGACAGCGAAGGCGAAGACAGCCTGAGCTACCCGGTGGAGAAAGAGTCGCTGCTGCTCGAGTGTATCCGCAGCGGCAACCAGACCGAAGCACAGAAGATCCTCAACGAAATACTGGGGTACGTATTCTTCACCTCCGGCCGTGATCTGGATGTAATCAAGGCGCGCGTACTCGAGCTCGCAGTGTTGCTCTCGCGCGCCGCGCTGCAGGGCGGCGCGGATAACGAGCAGATCTTTGGCCTCAACTTCCGCTACCTGCAACAGCTCTACACCATGACCGACGCCGACGACATTGCCTACGGGCTGTCGCGGATCATGCGCCGCTTCACCGATTGCGTGTTCATTCTCAAGGACGTCAAACACGTCGATGTCATTCAGCGCAGCATCGCCTACATCAAGAAGCACCACATGGAACGCATCCCGCTGGACGAGATCGCCGCACACGTAGCGCTGAGCCCAACCTATTTCAGCCGCCTGTTCAAAGAAGAGATGAAGACCACCTTCACCGAGTTCCTGAACCGCTATCGGATCACCAAGGCCAAGTCGCTGCTGGTCAATTCTCGCATACCGATTATCGATGTAGCCGGCCTGGTCGGCTTTGAGGACCAGAGCTACTTCACCAAGGTGTTCAAGAAGCACTCCGGGGTCAGTCCGGGACGCTTCCGTGAATCCGGTGGGCAACCTAAGCATACTGTACCATCCGAGGGGTAGACAATGCGATTGAAGATTATCGCCTGCAAAGTACTGTTTCGCGAGTTAAGTCTGCTGGCTTCGCGCTCAGAGAACATCGTTGACACGATGTTTCTCGACCAGCGTTTTCACGATCAACCCGACGGGCTGCGCAGCGCGCTGCAGGAGACCATCAACCAGATCGAGACCGAACAGGCACCGCCGGGCCACAGCCCGCACGCCATGTCCCGCGAGTACGATGCGATACTGCTCGGCTACGCCCTGTGCAGTAATGCAATTGTGGGAATCAGGTCAAGCAAGTATCGCCTGGTAGTACCGCGGGCGCACGACTGCATCTCGCTGTTTCTCGGCAGCCGCAAGCGCTACAAGGAGTACTTTGACAGCCACCCGGGAACCTACTGGTATACACGCGGCTGGATGGAGAATGTTCTGATGCCGGGCCGCGACCGCTACGAGAAGACCTATCAGCACTACAGCGAGCAGTACGGTGAAGACAATGCCGAGTATCTGATGAAAATGGAACAGGACTGGCTGGCCAAGTATAACCGCTGCACCTTCATCGAATGGCCCGAACTGCCCGCTGACCCGCAGAAGCAGGAGACCAGAGGCGCCTCAAAATACCTGAAGTGGGCTTTTGATGAGCAGCAGGGCAGCTCCGAGCTGCTGCGCGACTTTGTCGAGGGCAACTGGGACGAGCGTTTTCTGATAATCGAGCCGGGCAAGACCATCGCCCCATCGTTTGACGAGGGAGTCATAACCGAATCATGAAGCAGAACCAGACCATCGGCGTCATCCAGGACGGCCGGCAGCACCAGGTTGCCACCGGCGGCGCCGCTGACGTACTGAGCGTGCTGCAGCACAGCCGCTTCACCATTGCCGCACCGTGCGGCGGATCGGGCACCTGCGGCAAGTGCCTGGTGCGGGTGATAGAAGGAGACCCCACAGAGCCCTGCAAAATGGAACAGCGGCTGCTCTCTGCGGCGCGCCTGGCCGCCGGGATGCGCTTTGCCTGCCGCCTGGTTCCCGCAGACGCAATGGTTATTGAAATACCCCGTTGGCACGCCGAGACCCGCAACAAGGCTACGCTGGTTGCAGCAGCGCTTGAGAACGACCCCCTGCTTGCCAAGCGCGCCCTCAGCCTTGCGCCGCCCTCGATTGAAGACCAGAGGCCGGACCTGGAGCGGGTTCTCAGCGCCAGCGGTTGTGCAACGCAGAGCTTATCGGTGCGGGCGCTGCAGTCACTGGCGCAGGATATCCGGCGCCACGGCTTTGAAGTAACCGCGCTGATAGACAAGGAAGAGGAAGATCACGGGCGGCTGCTGGCGGTCGAGCCCGGAGTCACAGCCGCTACCCTGTGGGGCGTAGCGGTGGACATCGGCACCACCACAGTTGCAGCCTACCTGGTGGATCTGCTCAGCGCCCGTGCGATAGACGTCTACTCCGAGATCAACCGTCAGGCCGAGTTTGGCGCCGACGTGGTGACGCGGATCACCTATTCCCAGAAGCACGGTGTAGCACCGGTCCACCAGGCAATCGTGGACCAGGTCAACGCCATGCTGACCTCCCTGGCCAAGCGTAACGCAGTGGCGCTCAGCGACATCTACCTTGCTGCGGTGGCCGGCAACACTACCATGCTGCACTTCTTCAGCGGCCTGGATCCCGCGGCAATCGGGGTATCACCGTTCATCCCGGTGGCTACGCGAGCGCTGTCACTGGCAGCCGCAGATCTTGGCATACGGATTAACCCGTACGCCAGGGTGGTGACGCTACCGGGAATCTCCGGGTACGTGGGTGCCGATGTGGTTGCAGCCATTGTCGCGTCGCGCATGCGAGAGCGCGCCGAAGTCAGTCTGCTGATCGATATCGGCACCAACGGCGAAATTGTGCTGGGAAACGGCGACTGGCTGGCCGCCTGCTCAACCGCGGCCGGTCCGGCATTTGAAGGCGCCCAGATCCGTTTTGGCGTTGGCGGTGTTGACGGCGCGATCAACTGCTTCGCTTTCTATCCTGAAGACAACCCGGATAACGCGGAACAAAACACGGGCCACGTATCTCTGACTACCATCAACTCCACACCGGCGAGCGGAATCTGCGGTTCAGGAATGCTGGATATAGTAGCGGTACTGCTGCAGACCGGCGCGGTTGATGAAACCGGGCGGCTGCTGCGACAGGATGAACTGCCGCAGAGTGTTCCCTCGGCCATCCGCACACGCTGCATCGAGTTTGAATCAAGCCCGGCGTTCCTGGTAGCAGAAGCAGACCAGACCCGCGACGGTGAGGCGATCTATCTGACCGAGCACGACGTCCGCGAACTGCAGCTGGCCAAAGCCGCGATTGCTGCCGGCATCGATACGCTGCTGGCGGACGCACAAGTGCAGGTAAGCGACGTAGCCACGGTCTACCTGGCCGGCGGGTTTGGCAGCTACATGAACCCTGAGAGCGCGCTGGCCGTGGGCCTGATTCCGCAACAGGTGCGCGGCCGCATCGAGGTTCTCGGCAATGCTGCCGGTATCGGCACAGTCATGAGCATCACCTCGCGCACCGTATCACGGCAGTGCAACCACATCGCACAGAACGTGCGCTATATCGAGCTGTCCAGTTCGCCGGACTTTCAGACCGCCTACATTCAGCACATGGGGTTTGGGGAGTTATGAGATATGAGTGATTCAGACGGGCGTGTTCAGCGGACGAGTGACGGATCAGCGGCACCTCCGCGCCTGCGCTTCTACCTGAACCTCGCCACGCTGGAAGATCTGCCGAGCTGGTCAGAGGCGCCCACCGGAGAGCCGTCCTGGCTGACGCAGGCTCTGGCGCAGAGCGGTTACCACGGAGTCCAGAGCGATAATCCCGACGAATACCGCCGCTACGGGCTCGGTGCAGCCACCCTCGGCAGGGCCAACACGGCGGATGAAATCATCGCCTGTGCTCGACGTTGGAGCCGGGCGGGCTACGACTGCGGAACCATGCACATCGGCTGGGGATTCGAGAACGATTCCAAAGTAGCGGAACTGGCCCAGGTTGTAGTCGATGCATCGGCGCAGTTTGGCATTCCGCTCTACATAGAGACCCACCGAGCCACCATAACCCAGGACCCGTGGCGCACGCTCCAGATGATAGAGAGGGTACCTGATGTGCGGCTCAACGGCGACTTCAGCCACTGGTACACCGGAAGCGAGATGGTCTACGGTGACTTTGGGGATAAACTGAAGCTCCTGCAACCGGTGTTCCAGCGCATCTTCTTCATTCACGCGCGCGTCGGAAATAGCGGCGCGATGCAGGTCCCGCTGGCCGACCCCAGTATGGACCTCGCCATGCAGCACTATCGCGAGATGTGGACGCGGGCAATGAGCGGATTCCTGCAAGGCGCCCGAGCCGGTGACTACCTGGTCTTTGCTCCGGAGCTACTGCGCTCCTCTATCAATTACGCCCGACGCTACCGCAGCAGCGACGGCCGCTGGGTGGAAGACAGCGATCGTTGGCTTGATTCACTGGAACTGTTGAAGGTAGCGCGCGAGTGCTTTGAGGCAGCCCGCCGTGCTACGCCAGCTTGGGCGGGGTAGCGGTAGCGGGAAACTCGGGCAGATAGCGGAACTCGGGATCCTGCTTCTGTTTGCGCTTCAGACGCAACACGTGCCACAGGCCACGGAAGTAGCCCTTGATCGGCGTGGGCATATCGGGCTCCAGCGCTTTGCGCAGTCTGGGCAGATTGTAGAACGGCACCGCTGAGTACATGTGGTGCTCGGCGTGGTAGTTCATGTTCCAGTACAGAAACGACATCACCGGACCGAAGTCCGCGGTGTAAGCCACTACTCTCCAGTCGGGGACGTTGCGCATCAACCCCGAGTGCTGCTGTATCTCGCAGCCGTGCACCAGAAAGGTGGCAAAGAAATAGCCAAATGTTACCGTGTAAATCAGAATGTAAAGCTCGAAGTATACAAACAGCGCCACCAGCAGCAGGTGTCCGATTATCATGAAGCGCGCCCAGGCTATCAGCTTCCTGGTCTTGATGTTCTCTCTGCTCAACAACGGGCACCAGAAAAAGAAGTCCACATCGGTGTTTCCCATCGCGTGGGCAATATTAGTCCCGATGATGTTCTTGAAATGCGCCCAGTCGAAGGTGAACCAACCTATCACCTGCGCTCTGGTAAACGGGATCGGCTCCGGTTTTATCTCGCGGTCCAGCTCGTCAAAGCCGGTGAACTGGTGGTGGCGCTTGTGGCTCTCCTTGAAGTGGTAGTAACTGTTCCAGGTCAGAAAGGCGAACAGGCGGAAGAAGAACTCGTTGAGCCATTTGGTCTTGAACGCCGTCCCGTGGGACAGCTCGTGCACCGACGCCCCCATGCCCACAAACCCGTGAAACATCGAGTGCACGTATGCGGCAATCACCATCGGCACCCACATCTCATTCAAAAAGAAGTAGAGCGTAATAGCAGTGGTTGTCAGATAGATCAGCAGAAAGCTCAGCGCGTGAGCCAGGCCTCTCAGGTCACTCTTCTGAGTCAGCTCGCGCAGCACCTGCTTGTCAATCGGCGTGCGATACCATGCAATCTGGCCTGCCATGCACTCCTCCCTCTATTCGTTTCAATTCGCCGTTGAACTCGGCCGCAGTGTTATCATTGTACGTGGTCCCGGTTGCGTCAAGTGCGCTGCGGAGTGTGGCAGCAGTTGGAGAAGGCCCGGCGCCTGGCCGCCGAACACATTTGTGAACGCTAAACTGGTCAGCAAAGAAGGTTATTGAGCT
>REDW01000134.1 GCA_007693325.1 Spirochaetaceae bacterium | reverse complement strand
GCCGCACGCAGCGCCGGCGCCAGGTCCGAACCGCTGCCCTCGACGGTAAAGGAAACCGTATCCTGGATGAGCCGTAGCGCGTGTTTCTTGCCCTTGACCGGGGGCACCCAGTGCTCGATGCGATCGGTAAAGAAGGCCGCACCGACGCGATCGTTGTTCTGAACCGCCGCCAGCGTGAAGAGCGCTACCAGGATATTCTGGACGTCGCGGCGCGACCTACGGCTGCCGGAATCAAGCGAGCTCGAGAGATCGATAATCAGAAACAGTGAGAGTTCCCGCTCTTCGCGAAACGTCTTGGTGTAGACGTCATTCAACCGTGAACTGACGTTCCAGTCGATAAGCCGCGCATCGTCACCCTCGACGTACTCGCGCACCTCGTCGAACTCGATTCCAGGCCCCTTGAAGACCGACCGATAGTTGCCCGCGAGCAGGCTCTGCACCAGTTCGGTGGAAATGAGGCGAATGCGCTTGACCTGAGAGAGGATTCTCGAACGTTCCATGAATGCTGACTACGGCACGGCTATTGCGGACAACAGGTAGTTGACAACGTCGTCCTCGGTTAACTCCTCCGACTCGGCTTCGTATGAGAGAATGATCCGATGACGCAGAACCGCCGGTGCCACCGCCTTGACGTCTTCGGGTACCAGATAGTGGCGTCCCTCGAAAAGCGCCCGTACCTTGGCAGCACGATAGAGATAGATCGTAGCGCGAGGTGACGCTCCAAACTCAATGTAACGCGAGTAGGTGTGGACGTTCTTGTTCTGCTCGCGCGAACTGGTCACCAGCCGTACGATGTAATCCTCGATGCGTTCGTCAACCGTGACCATCGAGGCGGTCTCGCGCACGCGCCGGATCTCGGCGGCGTTCAGCACGGTGCGCAGCGGAATATCGTGTTCGACGCCCACCCGGCGCAGAATCGCCAGCTCCTCTTCGGGGGTGGGGTACTGCACGGTAAGCTTGAGCAGAAACCGGTCGAGCTGGGCTTCCGGCAGCGGATACGTCCCTTCCTGCTCAATCGGATTCTGTGTTGCCAGCACGAAGAACGGTTCGGGCAGAGCAAATGTTGTGTCCCCGATTGTAACCTGGCGTTCCTCCATCGCCTCCAGCAAGGCGGACTGCACTTTAGCCGGTGCGCGATTGATCTCATCGGCCAGAATCACGTTGGAGAACACCGGTCCCTTGCGGGCAACAAACTCACCGGTCTGCTGGCGGTAGATCATCGTGCCAACCAGGTCAGCCGGCAGTAGATCGGGTGTGAACTGGATGCGTTGGAAACCGGCGTCGATAGCCTCGGCGAGCGCTTTGATCGCCATGGTCTTGGCCAATCCCGGGACGCCCTCCAGCAAGACGTGTCCCCCGGCCACGATCCCGATCAGCATGCCGTCGATCATGGCGCGCTGTCCAACTATCCGCTTGCCGATCTGGTCTCTGACTCTGCCGAGCGTCTTTGATGCATCTTCTATACGCGCGCTGAACTGCTCAGACGCGCGCGGTTGTGTTTGCTGCGTTTCCATTGATACCTTTTCCTGTAAACCGGTCTACACCATCAAGTGCGGTAATCGGCGTTTTCGCTTACATACTCGTGCGAGAGATCCGACCCCAGAACCGTTGTCTCACCGCGCCCTGAACCACAGCTGATATCGATGTCAACCGTGCGATCGTGCTGTGGATAGCCGCGTAACGCCGGTTCGAGCGCGCTATCTCTCAGGTACGAGCAAAGCCGATTCTCTTTCTCCTTGTCAAGCTGAAAACCGCCGTCGGCAAAAACCGTTTCCGTTCCGATCTGGATGCGTAACTGACCGGGATCCAGTTCGATTCCGTTGCTGCCGGCGCTGTCACCGAGCGCCGCGACAATCCGACCCACGTTCGGATCGTTACCGTAGACTGCAGTCTTGACCAGTGGCGAGTTAATCACGCCCTTGGCCAGTGTAGCCGCTGAACGCTCGTCGTGCAATCCGCGCACCGTGGCCTTGATCACGTGGCAGGTTCCTTCTCCGTTACGCACTATATCGTGCGCCAGCTGTTGTGCCAGCTGCTGCAGGCACAGCGCAAACTGCGCTGTATCAACCGGCTGCACTGCCGAACTGAGCGCCAGCACCATATCGCTGGTGCTCTGGTCCCCGTCAACCGAGATTCGATTAAACGATGACTCAACCGCACTAGCCAGAATCTGCTGCAACTGCGCGCGTTGCACCAGCGCATCTGTGAAGAAAAACACCAGCATGGTAGCCAGGTCTGGTTCGATCATGCCGGCGCCCTTGGCGATTCCCAGGACGCGAGCGTCCCCGCAGCGCGCGGTGCGCAGCTTGGGATAGCTGTCGGTAGTCATGATGGCGTGCGCCACATCCAGCGCGTCGGCACTGCCGAGCTGCTCCACCATCGCGGGCAACCGATCCTCCATCTGGTCCACCGGCAGGCTCCAGCCGATTATTCCGGTTGAAACCGAAAGATAGTTCCGGCTGCGTCCGCCGATGCGCTGCGCCAGCGCGCCGGTCAGCCGCTCGGCGTCCTGGATGCCGTGCGGCGCACAGACGTTGGAAATCTTGTTGTTTATCAGGATGCCGGCCAGCGCGTCGCCTCGCATACGCTCACGAGCAAGAATGACCGGCGCCCCCGGCAGCTGGTTGCGGGTAAAGACACCGGCAAAGACGGACAGAGGCGGTTCAGCGGTCACCAGTGCCAGGTTCATGGTGTAGGGATCATCCGACGGGCGCTCAGCGGGAGCAAAGGAAATGGCGCCGGTAGCCGCACGGAATCCAACCGGAAACGCGGACTGGTTGCGCAGAAACTCGAGCCAGGCCGCCTCGCTGTGGAAGCACTCCATTGAGCCTTTATAGTATGGCCGCGAATACTTGTGCAAGGGCAGCACGCGTCACCGCGGCTGACTGCGGCGGGCCGGTTGACCGGAGCGTGCCGCGGCGGTAGTATCGCAGGCGATGCCGAACCGTGAACTGTTGCTTCTGGCCGCGCTTGTGGTTGCCGCCGCCGCGCTGATCGTGTCGCTGGTGGCACATGTTGTGCGCCGCGGTACGCGGGCGCCGCAGCTGTCGGCGCTGGAAGCGCGGTTGGAACAGGTGCAGACCATGGCTACCCACCTGGCGGAGCTTCACCGCTCGATGGTGGTTCCGGCTACACGTGGCGCAGTTGGCGAGACACTGCTGGCGCAACTGCTGCAGAACTGGCTGCCGCGTGCGGCCTACCAGTTGCAGTACGGCTTCCGTAGCGGCGCACGAGCCGATGCGGTGATCCGCATGGGTGAGTTCATGGTTGCCGTAGACGCCAAGTTTCCGCTGGAGGCCATCAGCCGCTCGATGGAGAGTTCACCGCAGTCTCCAAACGCCGAGGCCGTGCGCGTGTTTCAGAAACAGATAGAGCAGATTGCCTCCAAGTACATCCGGCCTGAAGAAGGCACGCTTTCATTCGCACTGCTCTACGTTCCCTCAGAAGCGGTTTACCGCTACATGTTCAGCGACGGCGGCATGCTCGATCCGGCCTTGCGTGCCGGGGTGGTGCCGGTGAGCCCGGCAACGTTGTTTGCCTACCTGCAGACCGTCTCCTACGGACTGAGAGGGCTCTCTGTTGGAGACGATGCGCGTAAACTGGCGGAGCAGATCCGGGTGCTGCGACGCGAGTTTGACCAGACCGTGCAGGCCTACCAGCGCGCCGCAGGACATCTGCGCAACGCGGTCAAGGCGTTCACTGAAGTCGATACTGCCCTCGAGCGCAGCGGCGCCGCGGTCAGCCGGCTCGAAGAGTGAACGATCGGGGGAGCCTATGCGCCGGGACATCACAAGCGAGCTGTGGCAACACACCACCGATCTCTGCCGACGGGTTGACCGGATGCGCTTCAGCAGCCCGGTGACGCAGGTCTACAACCCGCTTGACTACGCCGCCGCCGCCTACCGTGCCTATCTGCGCCGCTTTGCACGCTCACCGATCCGGGTGCTGTTTGTGGGGATGAACCCCGGACCGTGGGGCATGGCGCAAACCGGAGTCCCATTCGGCGAAATCGGTGCGGTACGCGACTGGATGGGCATCAACGTTCCGATTGAACGACCGCCCGTAGAGCACCCCAAACGCCCGGTAGACGGCTTCAACTGTGTACGCAGCGAAGTAAGCGGCCGCCGGCTGTGGGGCCTGATGCAGCAGCGCTTCGGCAGCGCCGAGCGCTTTTTCAGCCGGCAGTTTGTTGCCAACTACTGCCCGCTGCTGTTCATGGAAGAATCGGGACGCAACCGCACACCGGACAAGTTGACTCGAGCAGAACGCGATGCGCTGTTTGGCGCCTGCGATGATTACCTGGACCAGACCATTGAACTGCTGCAGCCAGAATTTGTGGTGGGCGTCGGAGGCTTTGCGCGCGCACGAATCGATGCCGTATTGGCGCAGCGCAGCGGGATATCCGCACCATCGGCGCTGACCGTTCTGCACCCGAGCCCGGCCAACCCGCGTGCCAACCGTGACTGGAACGCTGAGGTAACCTCGGTGCTCGAGGCAGCCGGCGCGTGGCCTCAGTGAGCCACACGCAACCGGGCCAGCAGCGGCAGGTGGTCAGAATAGCCGCCACCGCTACCGGGGCGCCATACGCGCGGCACTCCGTGACGGTCCAGAAACCCGTTGCTGTGGATAACGCTGAACGAAACCAACTCAAAAGTACCGCGCTGCGCCGCCTCGGACAGAAAAATGCTGTCGATGCGGCTCCAACTGCCGCGAAAGTGATAGCTTCCGGGGAAATCCTGCGTGTCCCAGGGGTTGTAAAGGCCCAGCCGCTGCCACTCGGGAGCAAACTCGGCGGGCTCCATATTGAAGTCACCGGCCACCACAACCGCCGCTGCCCCGCCCGGCTGCTGCGTTATGTTGACTCGGCGTGCAACTGCGGCGGCGGTGAAATCCCGCAACGGGGCGGACAGCTCTGCACCGCCGCGTTTCGACGGCCAGTGGTTGACAAACAGCGTCATCTGCCTGCCGTCGATATCGATCTCCAGTTCCAGCACGTCTCGCAGCGGGTGCGTCAGGTAATACAACGAGTGTACCCGCGCCGAACGGATCTCGAAACGCGAGGCTGCCGCCACCCGAAACGATGAACCGGACCGCGGCGGCATCACAAACCAGCGGTAGCCCGAGCGTGGAAGATACTCACTCAGCAGCACCTCCAGCGCGTGCTCGTTTTCAATCTCCTGCAGTGCGACGATGTCCGGAAGAGCGCCCGCCCCGACCTTACGCAGAGCCTCGGCAGTGCGCTCGGCCTTGGTGTGAAACTCAACCGCGCCCCAGCCGTCACTCTCGGGGCGGTAGCCGACAAACTCGCTTCCGTCGCTGCGGTCATCAAACAGATTGTGCACGTTATACGAGGCCAGCGTGAACTCACGACCTGAGCGTCGAACCGCAGTGCTGCACGCACCGAGCAGCACCAACACGCCTGCCAGGACAAGGGCCGCTACCGCAGGCGCCGCCGTGCCAATGTAGCGCGGATTGTCAGTGGTCCTCTTCTCCCTGGTCTGCATCGTGGCCCTCCGTGTGCGCTCGTTGAAGCTCTGTCAGATACAACAGCACTTTGCGGCGTGCTGCTTCAACGTTGTCGCCGCTGGCCACGAATTTGGCGCCGGTAATTATTTCGTAGGCCGAAGCGTAGCGCCGGCCTACTTCGGCCAGGACTTCAGTGGGGATATCCGGCGGCTCACCGTCACCCTGGAAGCCGCGGTCCATCAACCATTGACGGAGATACTCCTTGTCGAGCTTACGCTGCGGCCGGCCGCTTTCGAAGTGCTCACGGTAGTGCTCTGCAAACCAGAACCGCGATGAGTCGGGCGTGTGAATCTCATCAACCAGCGTAAGCCGGCCGTTGTACAGACCGAATTCGTACTTGGTATCGACCAGAATCAGGCCCTGCGCGGCGCAGATCGCGCGGCCGCGCTCGAAAAGCGCCAGCGCAGTCTGCTGCACCTGGCGCCACAGCGGTTCTTCGATCAGGCCGAGGTCGACGACCTCGTCGGTTGAGATCGGGCGATCATGGACACCGTGATCCGCCTTGGTGGAAGGGGTAACCAGCGGTTGGTCAAACTGCTGGTTCCAGCGCATGCCCTGCGGCAGAGCGATGCCCGAGACCACGCGGCCGGCCTGATAATCGCGCCACGCCGAACCGGTGAGATAACCGCGCACCACCACCTCCACCGGCAGCACCCGGCAGCGGCGCACGTGCATGCTGCGCGCTGTTGGCCTGGCGATCATATGATGCGCTGTTATGTCGCGGACGCGATCAAACCACCACGCAGAAAACTGCGTCAGCACCTCGCCTTTGTTCGGAACAAGCCCCAGGATACGGTCGAATGCCGATATCCGGTCCGAGGTCACAATCAGCAGGTCATCGCCAACCTCAAAAATGTCGCGTACTTTGCCGCTATAGAGCCGAACTCCGCCCGGGACTTGGCAGTCTGCAAAACCTGGAAACTGTCCGCTGGGGGAACCGGCTTCACGGCTCATGGGTTATCGAGTTCGATGCGCGAACGGACCACGCGCGACACCAGGCCGTAGTTCACCGCCTCGGGTGCCGACATCCAGAAGTCACGGTCGGTGTCTTTTTCCACCTGTTCCAGCGGCTTGCCGGTCTCTTCGGAGATCAGCTCGTTGATGCGCGAACGCATCTTCTCCATCTCGCGCGCGTGAATCTCGATCTCGGTGGCCACGCCGCGGATACCGCTCAGCGGTTGGTGGATCAGGTAGTGAGAATTGGGCAGCGCGATGCGGCGTTCCTTGGGCGCCGCCAGCAGAATCAGCGCTCCGGCGCTGGCTACCAGTCCCATGCCGATAGTGTGAACCTCGGGTTTGATGAAGCGCATCATGTCGAAGATGGCGTAACCGGCGTCGGCATCTCCTCCAGGTGAGTCGATGAAAACCTTGATCGGGTCATCACCGTTATCCTCGAGCAGCAGCAACTGACGCACAACCCGCTCGGCCAGTGTCTTATTGACCTCGCCGGAGAGCAGAATAGTGCGCGTCTTGAGCATCTTGGCGATAAGCTGGTCCCCCCCGGCTTGCTTCTCACCCTGGTGCTCGTCGTCGTTTTCTTCTTCGTCCTGAGCCTTGACCTGTAATCGCCACATATCGCGCATGAATCTTCCTTACCTCTGGATCGTTTGGTGTAGTTGGTAATATACTACCAAACAAATTATGAGTAAATCAGGCTTTGTCACGATCATCGGGCGTCCGTCATCCGGCAAGTCCACGCTGCTGAACACGCTGTGCGGTGAGAAAGTGTCGATCACCTCCAGCGTTCCGCAGACCACGCGCAACAAGATTCGCGGGATCGTCAACGATCCACGCGGCCAACTGGTGTTTCTGGACACCCCCGGCTACCATCGCAGCGAACGCAAGTTCAATCTTTATCTGCGAGACCTGGCGGAGTCCACGCTGCAGGAGTCCGACGCGGTGCTCTACGTGGCCGATCTGTCGCGCGCTCCGGGCGCCGAAGAGAACGATGTGCTGGCGCTGCTGGAGGCTACCGCGCTGCCAAAGCTGTGCGCTTTGAACAAGGTCGATCTGCCGCGCACTTTTGAACAGAGTTACCGCGAGTTGCTGACCGAGAAGAGCGCGGCCACTCCGCTGTTTGTCATATCGGCGCTCAGCGGTCAAGGGACCGGGGCATTGCTGGATGCCCTGTTTGCTGCAGCGCCCGAAGGCGAACCATTCTATGACGCGGATTACTACACCGACCAGGCGCCTGAGTTCCGTATCGCCGAAATCATACGCGAGAAAGCAATTGCCCGCACGCAGCAGGAGGTGCCGCACGCGCTCTACGTTGAAATTGCCGACATGGAGATGCGCGAGGGCGCAACCGAGGAAGACCGGGTCCTGTGGGTGCGCGCCTTTCTCAACGTAGAGCGCGATTCACAGAAGGGCATCCTGGTTGGCAAGGCAGGCGCGCAGATTCGCGATATCCGGCTCGAGGCGCAGCGCGAACTCAACCAGATCTTTCCGTATCGGATTCATCTCGACCTGAGGGTCAAAGTGCAGCACAAATGGCGCACCCGTGACCCACTGCTGCGCAGACTGCTGAAGTAGGCCGCGCATCCGCTGCGGCTGATCGACCAACTGAGGCAATCCGTGCAATACTGGCGCTCGATAATCCCGCACGACGGCATATTACTGTCACAGGCGCTGCAGAGCGCGCAACGGAGGGAGCCCCGTGGAATACAAGATTAGCGCATCAATCCTGAACGCAGATTTCCTGCGCCTGGGAACAGAGATCGATTCGGTGGCGTCTCTGGTGGATGAAATCCACCTGGATGTCATGGACGGCAGGTTTGTGGACAATATCTCGTTTGGTGCACCGGTGGTTGCGGGTATTCGCGGCGCCTATCCGCAGACGGTGATCGATACCCACCTGATGATCAGCAAACCGCACCAGTACTGGCGCGACTTTGTCGAGATCGGCAGCGATATTGTGACGTTTCATTACGAGGCAACCGATCACGCCTACGTGCTGCTGAAGCAGCTGCGCGAGGCCGGGGTACAGGCGGGTATCTCGCTTACCCCGGCAACCGATGTTCGTCTGCTCGAGCCGATGTCGGCGTTTATCGACCGGATCCTGGTAATGACCGTAGAGCCCGGGTTTGGCGGGCAGTCGTTTGAACCGCAGATGCTGCGCAAGATCGAGGCCGCACGCACGCTGTTTGGCGACCGCGTGGATATCGAAGTTGACGGCGGCATCAACCAGCACACTATTGCGCAGGTACAGTCAGCCGGTGCCAACGTCTACGTTGTGGGATCGTTTATCTTTGCTGCCGAAGACCGGTCCGCCCGCATTGCACAGCTGCGCGAGGCGCTAGGGCAATAGCGGCGGTCAGAGGCGCTGCTCAGCGCTCGGGGGCAAACTGCAGCACCTGTCCGTCGGCGGTGCCGTACCAGATCTCGGCCGACAGCCGTGCGAACACGCCGTTTTCCACCACCCCGGGGATGGTGTTCAACTCGCGTTCAAACCCGGCTATGTCGGTTGGCGCCGGAAGCGACACGTCCAGGATGATATTGCCGTTGTCGGTGATAACCGCGCCCATCTTCTTGACGGCCATACGCAGACTGACCGCGCAGCCCAGCTTTTCCAGTGCACTAATCACCGGCATTCGCGCCAGCGGAACTACCTCGACAGGAATCGGGAACTTGAGTCCCAGGTGATCTACCAGCTTGTCCTGTCCAACAATGATGACCACGCGCCTGGACGCGTAGGCCACAACCTTCTCTATAAGCAGCGCGCCACCGCCGCCCTTTGTCAGGTTGCCGCACAGATCAACCTCATCCGCGCCGTCGATAGTCAGGTCCAGGCCGCCGGCAATCTCGGGATCGTTCATGGTACGCAGGGCAATTCCGGCTGCGTGGGCCTCTACCTCGCTCTGGGAGCTGGTTGCCACGGCAACGATATTGTCCACGCTTCCGTCGTGCAGCAGCTCACCGATACGCCGGATCGCCCACACCGCGGTTGATCCGGTTCCCAGTCCCAACTTCATGCCTGACTGTACAAAGCGCTCGGCAACCGTCCTGCCGAGCAGCTGCTTGACCTGTTCTGCGTTCACCGTCGTCTCCTATGAGCCGTCTTCGGTCTGGTAGCTCCGCAATATCTGCAGCACGCGCTCAGACCCCAGCGTAATCAGAAACCCTGCCAGGCGCGGCCCCTGATCCTTACCCACCAGCACCTGGTACATCACGCGGAAAAACTCACGAGCCTCGATCTGGTGGGCTGCCGCGATATCGTAGATTGCTTGCGCCAGCGATTTCTCATCGTGCACGTCGAGACGCGCGCGTACCTCGTCTGCCAATGCTGCTACCGCGGCGCGTTCGGCGTTACCAAGCGCCAGCGGCGGCTCGCTGCCGCTCTTGAGCGTGAAGCGAAAATCCTGCGGCGCGTGGTGATGGATCCAGTTCCAGCCGCAGGCGCCGCGGCGGCGCAGACGTTCACGGTCTGCGATAACCATCGACTCTGTCCCGGGGAACGCGTCGATCACGCGATCGATATCACCGGCGCTGATCTGCAGCAGATTGCAGAAGTGGCGAAACGGAATCTGCAGCGGCGCCTGCGCCGGGACACTGTCGACCTGCGACAGCTCGTATATCCGAGCCTCCTTGAGTCGACGCTTCTCACCGACGTCTTCCAGGCCAAAGTAGATCCGCTCGCACTTATCGTAGTCTTCGTAGATCTTGATTACGTCAAGGTCAAACGAGATAGCGAACTCGGCATTGGGCCGCGTCCCCGCAAACAGATGGCGCACTACCTCGGGTTGATACACCTCGAGCACATCGCGCACGCTGACAACCTCTCCCGAAGATGACGATATCTTGCCGCCGCTGCCCTTGATGCTGATGAAATCATACTTGAAGGTCACCGGCGGCTGTTGATGGTAGACCTGCTCCGCGATGGTACGCGCGGTATCAAACGACCCGCCGGCAGAGTGGTGCTCCTTACCGGCCGGCTCAAAGTCTACGTCTTCGTGCTTCCAGCGCATCGGCCAGTCGATGCGCCACAGCAGTTTGACCGCCCCGGTAGTACGGAGATCGAGAGCTTCTTCGTTGCCCGTTTCATCGCAGCGGTAGCGAACGCTCCACTGGCCGTCCCAGTCGATCACTGTGGTGGTGTCCTTGCCGCTGAAGCTACTGAATACCGAAATAGGCCACCAGTGTTGCGGCAGCGGCTGGGTGCGATGCTGGTTCAGCAGGCCGCGGATTGTCTCGCGCTGCTCCAGGGCCGTGCGGATACCGTCGGCGTAGACCGAGTTCTGGTACTGCTCGGCCTGGTAGATGTAGTGCGGCCTGACACCCAGCTCGGGCAACACGGACTCGAGTTCAACCTCGTTGGCGCGTGCGTAACTGGATTGCTTGTGCCACGGGTCGGGCACGCGCACTATCGGCCAACGCAGGTAGCGGGTGAACTGCTCGGCATCGGGGATATTGCCGGGAACCTTGCGGAATACGTCGTAGTCGTCCCAGGAATAGATGAAGCGCGCCGTCTCGCCGCGGTCGCGTAGCGCGCGGGCCACCAGGTCAACCGAGATGATTTCGCGGAAATTGCCGATGTGGATAGTCCCCGATGGCGTAATACCGGATGCGCAGGTATAGTGTGGTTTGGGGCCGCGCTCGCGCACGATCCTGGCGGCGTGGATGTCGGCCCAGTGGGTCGACTGATCGAGAGACGACGTGTTGCTCATAGTGCGGCATTATAGCGAGCAGTGTGCCGCCGGTAAAGAGAATAGAGGCTACGTGCCGATAGGGAAAGGTATATGCGGCGAAGAGCGACCATATTGACAATCCTTACCGCTGGGCTGCTGACCTTGCCGCTGATTGCCGAGGAGTTGCACGACATCGAGGGGCTGGCATCGTGGTACGGTGGGAAGTTCCAGGGGCGTCTGACCGCCAACGGTGAGGTCTTCGACACAAACCAGCTCACGGCCGCGCACCGAACCCTGCCTTTCGGCACACTGGTGCGGGTGACCAATCCGCGCAACGAGCAATCGGTAGTGGTCCGCATCAACGACCGCGGACCGTTTGTAGAGGGACGGGTGATCGACCTCTCACGTGCCGCGGCCGAGCGCATCGGGATAGCGGCGGCCGGCGTGGCCGCGGTTGACCTGGAGGTTGTGCACTGGGCCCGGGAATCCACTACCCGGGTAATCCAGATTGCGGCCTTCTCAGAGCGCACCAACGCTGTCTCGCTGGCCACCCGCCTGGAACAACACGGTTTCGCGCCGGCGCTGGAAGACGGCACAGCAGGAGTGTACCGCGTCATCCTGCCGGACGTTGCGCTTGACAGTGTAGACGAACATCGCCGGCGGCTGGCCGCAATCGGGCACCCCGATGTGCTGGTGCGCTCGCGCTGAGGATGATGTTGTTGCAGCACAGCGATTCTGATAGCATCCAGCCCGTGATTATCAAGTGCAGCCTGCTGCGCCGCTTGATTGCGGTTCTTACTGCTCCGCTGGTTCACCGTGTTGCGGCTGTGATTGTGCCTGTGGCGCTTCTGATCATAGTTGACCTGGCGCTCTTTGCCCGCGGACGTACCGAGCCGCAAGCGGAGGTGGAGAGCCCGTCGCTGGTTGACGTAATGGTTGAACTCGAGTCCGAGAGCGAACCGCCGGCAACCAGGCCGACTACGCCGCTGCTGCGCGAATACGCACACACGGTGCGCCACGGCGAGACCCTGCTGACGCTGCTCACGCAACAACCGCTGTCACATAATGAAGCGCTGGCGGCCAGCCGCGCCATGGGGACGCTGCTGGATCCGCGGCGTCTGCGTCCGGGCCACGAACTGCTGTTCCGTTACTGGGAAGACGATCCTCAAACCATCTACAGCATCGCGGTCCGCATCAGCCCCGAGCGGCGTATCGAAATAGAACGCAGCGAGGACGGCACCTTTGATGCAACCGAAATTGTAATGCCGCTGACCCCGGTGCCGGTGGTGATCCGCAGCCAGATTCACGGCAGCCTCTACGGATCGGGTATGGCAGCAGGTCTGGACCCCAACCTGCTGCACGCCATGATTCAGCTCTACTCGTTTGACGTTGATTTTCAGCGCGACGTGCGTTCCGGCGACGAGTTTGCGGTGCTGTTTGAAGAATACTACGACGAAGACGGCAACTGGGTCAGAAGCGGAGCGATGCTGGCCGCCGAGCTGGTGCTGCACGATCGCACATTGCGGATGTACCGCTTCAACGGAGACGAGGGCCCCGACTACTTTGACCCGGCGGGCAGGACAGTGCGCAAAACGCTGCTGCGCACCCCTATCGAGGGTGCACGGCTGACATCGGGCTTTGGCCGCCGCGACCACCCGATTCTGGGCTACAGCCACCTGCACCCGGGGCTGGACTTTGCCGCGCCGATTGGTACGCCGATCAACGCCGCCGGCGACGGGGTGGTTGAGGCGGTCCGCAACACGTCGGGCTTCGGCATCCACGTGATTCTGCGCCACGCTAACGGGTTTCGCACCCTCTACGCTCACATGAGCTCGGCCGCCCGCGGCATCCGAACCGGCGCCCGCGTCAACCAGGGCCAGGTGATCGGCTACGTGGGCATGAGCGGGATGACCACCGGTCCGCACCTGCACTACGAGGTACACCTCAACGGCGCGCCGATCAACCCGGCCTCGATCGAGTTTCCGCCCGGCCGCACCCTGCGCGGTGACGAGCTCGAACGCTTCCAGCAGAACCGCCGCCAGCTCGAGCACATCCTGCTCGGCCCCACCCACGACCCAACGCTTTCTTGACAGGCCGCGGCCCTCCGTGGCATACATAGACTCTGCGCAAAACGGGCCCATAGCTCAGTTGGTTAGAGCAACTGACTCATAATCAGTGGGTCGCAGGTTCAAGTCCTGCTGGGCCCA
>REDW01000076.1 GCA_007693325.1 Spirochaetaceae bacterium | reverse complement strand
CGAGTATCAGGACATAAACAGCGAAATACTGGCAGCCGTAATCTCTCATAGCAGCAACGACCTGCAGCGCCTCACCGAAATCGCGCTGGCAAAACTGTAGATTTTTGGATTGCTTCAACCGAGGTCGATCGCTGGTGGTGCCGGGTGGTCGCGGTAGGAAAACACGGACTACCGCCTCCAGATTGTAGTCCAAGTCTTTGTCCGTGCCCCGCCGGTCAGTATTATGGTCATGTCAAGGGATTGGTGACTTCTGTGGTGACCGTGGGGCATACAGGCGACAGAAGCCTATACGGTTGAGCTCCTCGAGGGTGCGTTGAAACAACGCGAAGCCGGCATCTCGCGGAGTTGTTATCCGATGTGCTGCAAGAGCTGAGTGCCTTTGGAGTGAGCAGGTTAGCTGTGTTCGGCTCGCTCATCCACTCAAACAGCGGGTCTCACCGCTCGAAGCACGGTTTTGAAATGTACTTTTCGCCGTCAGGCGTACCTCAGGCTCGGGGATTGGGCGGCCAAGTTCGCGCGCCGTTTCGAGCCATTCCTCGATGACCAGTTTGCCGTTCATCACCGCGTGTCCATAGGTCTTGCCATCACCTGACGGCCCTTGTCGGTCAGGCGGTATTTCTGTTTGCTGCTGCGCGCCTTGTCGGGGATGGTCATTTCAATCAGCCCGGCTTCCAGAGCGGGAAGCAGATAGGCCTTGCGGAAATGTTCATCGTCTTTCAGCCCGAGCTTCTCTTTAAGTTGTTGTCGGGCCATTTCTCCGGCAAGGACCGAGAGCAGTCGGACTTCCGGGGTGACTTCCAGCGTGACTTCCGGGGTCGATGCGGTCACCGTATCCAGGATCATCCGCAGCATAAAGGCGATGAAGAATGCAGAGTCGGTCTGGTCGGTGCTCTCCCGCAGAGCCTGGTAATACTCGGCCTGGTACTCGAAGATCAGGCTTTCCACCGGGATGTCTGCGAACAGAGGATTCCAACGGGCCAAAATCAGGCTCTGCCACAGCCGCCCGATACGGCCATTGCCGTCGGCGAAGGGGTGGATGAATTCGAACTCGTAGTGAAAGACCGAGCCGGCGATTAGCGGGTGGGCATCGGTGGCGGCCAGCCAAGCGAACAGGTCGGCCATCAGATGCGGAATCCGGTCGGCGGGCGGTGCCATGTGGATCACCTGAGGGCCCGCCATCACCCCCACGCCGCCGTGCCGATACATGCCCGCCTCGTCAATCAGGCCAGACATCAGTAATCGATGCGCCTCCAGCAGGTCCTTTTCCGCCTCAGGCTCCCACGTATCGAAACGGTCGTAGACGGCCAGCGCGTTCTTCACCTCCTGGACCTCGCGGGGCGGGGCGACAACGCGCTTACCCTCCATAATCGCCGTTGATCTGCGCTTCGCTCAGGGTGTTGCCTTCAATGGCCAGCGAGCCGTGAATGGTGCGGATCCGGTTGATGCGCCGCAGCCGCAACGCTCTCGCTTGATCGGAGAGCACCGTGAGCCGTCCGACCGCTTCGCTGATCTCGGCGACCAGATTCACAATTGCCGCAGTGATGGTGTAGGGGGGCTGGTAGGTGGAGCGCTTGTTCATGGCGCAATCTCCTCAGGGAGGTACGGACGTTGCCGCGCTACAGCGCCGCTATTCAGAGCACAGGCTAAAGGAAAACGCGCGCCGTCTCGATCCATTCCACGATGACACACTTGGCGTTCGTCACCGCGTCCTCGTAGGTCTCGCCGTCGGCCATGCAGCCGGGCAATTCGGGCACCTCGACGACAAACGAATGGTCCTGCTCGCTCCATCAGCACTGAGCGCACAGAAGTGAATACTCGAATCGGAGCTTCCAAAGAGAATCTTCTGAAGCAGTTTCGAGTACTTCCCCATACAAACGCAGTCCTTGAACCGTGGCGACACGAGACTCCTTTGCGATTCCTATCGTACCGTGTCAAGACGCTCGATTCAAGGTGTGAGAGCAAGGAGAACTCCGGAGGAACCGTTTTAAAGGGTGGAGGGAGCTTTGTGTCCCAAGAAATGATGATTCGGGCCGAAGCTCACATCGCGGCGACTGATGTTCGCAACGACCGGAAATTCTGCCAATACTCCGACCGCCGGGCTAAACTGCCGGAAATTCTCACACCGTTTACTCATACTTCTTCTCTTAGTTGAGACGGCGTCCGAACTCAGACCAGTTCGCCAAAAAATCAACCGCTGCATTGTAGGGGTTGATCCAATAGCAGGGACAGGACTCGCCCTCTGGTCGTCGGCATCGTGCCGACTCCCTCCGGGCCGCCTTCGGCACTAAAACGACATCCTGTCGTTTTGCGCTCCCATTCGGTCGCGCCGAGTCCCGGCGCTGCGCGTCTCGCGCCGGGTGTTTCGAGTCCTGCAGACACCGCGATACAAAAAAAGCGCAGCCCTGAAGGACTGCGCTTTTTTTGAATAGCAGGGGTAGGACTCGAACCTACGACCTCCGGGTTATGAGCCCGACGAGCTGCCAACTGCTCTACCCTGCGGTGTTGTAGTCAGAATCTACCAAAGTTCCTGACAAAGGTCAAGCAGTCCAGAGCGCGATCCGCGGTGCTGATGCCGGCGGCACGGTGTCGTGTCGCACGAGCTTTGAGCGCGGCGGCCGGCTGCCGCTGCCGGCTGCGGCTCGCCGGAAGCGGTTCAATCGGCCGCTGCGGTAATCGCCAGCAGCAGCGCCGCGCCAATGCCGA
>REDW01000055.1 GCA_007693325.1 Spirochaetaceae bacterium | reverse complement strand
TCCTGGCTTCCATTGCGATATTTATCGATCACCTTGTGCACGCCCTCGGGGTCAAGCTTACCGTGTACCTCGCCGTTGACCATCACCACCGGTGCCAGCCCACAACAGCCGACGCAACGGACGCCCTCGATAGAAAACTCTTTGTCTTCGGTTACACCGTTGAGCTCTACGCCTAGGGTTTCGCAGAACGTTTCAGTTAACGCGTCAGCCCCCTTCAGGTAGCACGCGGTGCCAAGACAGATTGCAACCCGGTTGCGTCCCGGAGGTGTCAGCTTGAAGTAGTTGTAGAACGTCACTACGCCGAAGACTTTGGCAGCCGGTTGTCCCAACTGCCTGGCGACCTCCATCACAACCGGCTCGGACAGATAGCCGTACTCCAGCTGTGTCCTGTGCAGGACCATAATCAGGTTGCCGGGTTTATCCTTCCACTTCTCAATGAACGTCTTCAGTTCATCGCTGAGCTCGGCTTTTTCGGGTACTGCGACCGCCATAACTCCTCCCTATTGTACCATGCTGCGTTAGCCACCCCGCGGGCGCAAGGCGCGCTAACGCGAGTGGGTACGCCGTCCGGCACATCCTGGATGCTCGCCGCTCCTGATGAGAACGGTTGAACAAACGATGTGTGATTGCCCCGGATTCTATCTCAAAAATATCGATATATCAATCCCTATTCGAAGGTTTTTTCAGGGTCAGGACGCTGCAGTCGGCCACTACTGCATAGCGCGGAAATTCTTGACAAACTGCACGCGATCGTAGGCCGCCGGATTCTTGACCCTGGCCTGGCTGAGAACACCGCGGAAATCTACCAGCGAGCTGTAGCCCTGTTCTGCCATCCAGCCGCTAAGGCGCTGATTCATCTGCTGCACCGTTTCAATCCCCTGCTGGTAGAGTACCGAGGCAACCTGGACCGCGTTGGCGCCCGCCAGGATCTGCTTGATCACACCGTCTCCGTCGTGCACGCCGGTTGAAGCAGCCAGGTCGCAGCCTACCCGTCCGCTCATGATCGCGATCCAGCGTAACGAGAGCGCCAGCTCGGCCGGCGAACTGAACACGTTGCTAGGTACGATGCCCACTTGCTGCAAGTCAAAGTCCGGGCTGAAGAAGCGGTTGAAGAGCACCAGTCCGCGAATGCCACACTGTGAGATCTCCTGCAGTGTCTTGCCGAGCAGGGTGAAGTAGTGACTCAGTTTAACCGAAACCGGGATGCTCACCTGTTCCAGCACCATCTGAATAATCTCGAAGTAGCTGCGCTGGAAGCTCAGGGCATCAGCAGCGTCAAAATCAGACGGCATCAGAAAGACATTCAGCTCCAGTCCATCAGCTCCCTGCTGCTCGATCTCGCGGGCAAAGTAGGTCCATTTCTGCGCCGAGATGCAGTTGACCGAAGCGATTACCGGCAGCGCTACTGCCTGTTTGGCGCGTCCGATCAGGTCGAGGTAGTTGGCCACCCCGTTGTCGGCGTCAACGTAGTCGAACATGTCGGCCATATCCGGAAACGTGAAGCCGGGGCGCTGCATCTGCGTCTCGGTGCGCTGCATCTCTGCGATAATCTCTTCTTCAAACAGCGACTTGAGAACCACGGCACCCGCGCCACACTGTTCGAGTTGCTTGAGGTTATCGACACTGTCGGTTATTCCAGAGCTCGACGCGATCACCGGCGAAACCAGGTCAAAACCCATATACGACGTGCGGATGTTTGGTGTCATATCTCGATTCTATTGCCAAAACAGAGACCGCGCAAGAAAAATGACAGGATTGCAGCGCAACGCACGGTTTACGGTGCTTGAAGCCGGCAGCCTGTTGCAGCTATTATCTCACTGAAATGCTTTACATAAACCCGGTACTTTGCGAATGAGCCAGAACAAGCCAGTTGCCGCTGTTGACCTGCTGCAGGAAATCGAAATAACCAAGGTAGGCCCCAACGGCTCGCAGACCAGGATCGACGTCGTGGTACCCGAATACGCGTTGCACCTCAGCGTCAATGGACAGGCTCTTGCCACTCTTATGTGCCTGCCGGAAGCGCTGCACGAACTGATTGTCGGGTTTCTGGTTTCTGAGGGGCTGGTGCGCCGCCTCGAGGACATCGACGCTGTCGAGATCTCACAGGCCAACGGCGAAGCCTCGGTTACCCTCAACCAGAGCTCGGACCTGCCGCTGCAGCTCTACGGCCGGCGTACAATCAATACCGGCTGCGACAGTCCACCGCTGTTTCCCCGAACCCTGGATTCACTGCGCTCGCGCGCCCTGCCGGCCAGCACCCCGATTCGCGTTACGTCGCTGTCGCGGGCAATGCAGCAGTTACATCAGCGGTCTCAGCTTTTCGAGAAGACCGGCGGCGTGCACAGTGCGGCACTCTGCCGCGACTCTGAAATACTGTTCTTCCGTGAGGACGTCGGACGTCACAACGCGGTGGATAAGGTGGCCGGAGAGGCGGTGCTCAACAGCGTGATACGCAGCCAATGCGCCCTGCTCTGCTCGGGACGAATCTCCACCGACCTTATCACCAAGGCCGCCATCCACGGCATTCCGGTTGTGGCCTCGCGCTCGGCGCCCACCGGGCGTGCGGTCGAGATTGCCCGCTCGCTCAACGTGGGGCTGGCGGGTTTTGTCAGGGGGCGCCGCATGAACATATACGCCGCTGTCGAGCGCTTTGACTTGTGTTCATCAGACCAGCACGAGGCCGGATCGTGACGCCGTCGTCACCTCGCAGCGTACCCTTCAGCGCCGCGGTAATTGCCGGCGGGGCCAACTCGCGCATGGGTAGCCCCAAGGGGCTGCTCGAGATCGCCGGGAGGCCGCTGCTTACGAGGGTGGTCGATACCTTGAGCGTGATCAGTCAAGACTTGATCTGCGTAACCTGCCGCCCGAATGAATACCCGTTCGAACACCAGCGGCTGCGCTTCGTTCCCGACCACCGCGGCGTACCGCAGGGGCCTTTGTCAGGCATCATGGGCGCGCTGGCCGCCGCGCGCCACAACCTCTGCGTTGCAGTAGCGGTCGATATGCCGTTTCTGAACGCTGAACTGTTGCGTCATCTGGCGCAGCTGGCCGACGGTTTCGACGTTGTGCTGCCGATTATCGAAAGCGACCGCCCGGAATGCCTGCACGCGGTCTACCGCCGGACCTGCCTTGCACCCGGCACTGAGGCTCTGAATAGCGGACGCCGCAAAGTAACCAGCTTCTTTGACTCTGTTCGCGTCCGGCGCGTCACGGCTGCAGAACTCCGTGCTATTGATCCAGGGCTGGCGAGCTTTGAGAATATCAACACTCCTTTCGACCTTGCATTGGCCCTGTCGCCGCGACAATAGCGCAACTATCCTTTGCGTTTCGCACAGAGTTAGAGTATCCTGCTCGGTAGAACCTGTATCAGAATGAGTCATGCGGCAGCAACGGCAAACGGACACGCAACAACCGAGATCTCCTGAAGCGGAAGTACGGCTTGATCCCGCTGTCGCCGTGAAGTGCATCCCGGCGCTCCACAGTCTGGGCGTCTTTGTTCGAGATATGTCCGGCGGTTCCAGCGCAGCCAATAGATTATGGCGCGATCTCGGCTACAGCGATGATGAGCTTCGCGGTGAGGACTGGATGACGCTGGTGCACCCTGATGACCTGCCAACAGTGAGACACCTTTATCAACTGACCTGCCGCGGTGAAGATGAGGGCAACAGCGCCGAGTTTCGCTTTCGCGCCAAAGACGGCAGCTGGCGCTGGGTACACTGTGCCATTGCCGTGGTAGAACGCGACTGCGATGGACGGCTGGCACTCTATGTTGGCCGTGAGCTGGACATCACCCAGCGCAAAGAACTGGAGATTGCGCTGGCAAACGCAACCGAAGATGCCAAGCAGCGGGCACGCGAATCCGAAACCCTGCGCCAGATCGGTGTCATTTTGTCTTCTACAACCGACCCGCAGCAGGCCGTTGCTACCGCACTGGAACGGGCACAACGCGTAATCCCGCATCGCAGCGCCGCGGTCTTTGTCGTACGCGACGGAGAGACCAAACTGGTGGCAGGAAATGACCAGCCTGCGGACATCTCTATCCCTTTGATAACCCACGGCGAAGAAATCGGCCTGTTATCCGTGCACGCCACCGATGAGCATCCTTTGAACCAGCAACAGATGGTGGTGTTGCGTGCGTTCGCTGACCAGTTAGCCGTGGCATTGCACGCTGCTCTGCTGCTCGAGCAGACCCGTCAGCTGGCCATGACCGACTCGCTTACCGGACTTCCAACCCGCAGAGCCTTTGAACTGCAGGCCCCACAGCGGATTGCGCTGGCTGCGCGGACGGACAAACACATATCCGCGCTGATGATTGACATCGATCATTTCAAGCAGCTGAACGACAGCTCTGGACACGCCGCCGGAGACCGCGTACTCAATCAGCTTGGCACCGCTCTGTGCGCCAGCCTCCGTGAAAGCGACCTTGCCTGCCGTTACGGCGGCGACGAGTTTGCCGTTCTCCTTCCCGGTACCGGTGCTGCTGAGGCGCGTGCAATCGCCGAGCGGCTGCGCAGCACAGCACAGCACGCCGCTACCACCGAGCGGCCGGTAACGCTGAGTATTGGGGTTGTAACCGTTCCGGCGCAGCAGCGTTGCCCGGTTAATGACATGCTTGCTGCGGCCGATAATGGACTCTACCGGGCAAAACGCGGCGGTCGAGACCGGGTAGCCCCGGCGCAAGACTAACCGACCAGAATCTGCAACAGCTCGGCGTCATCGCTGGCCTTGAGGATTTTCTTGCGAGTGTCGGCCTCTTTGAGTAACCGGCTGATGTCGGCCAGAAACTGCACGTGGGGACCTGTACCCCGCGGCGGCGAGAGTGTCATGATAAAAATCCGTGAAGGTTTACGATCCAGATTCTCAAAGTCGATCTTACGCCTGGATACACCCACTGCGGCAATCATCTCGTCAACAGCCTCGGTCTTGGCGTGCGGTATGGCAATCCCGTTCTCCATTCCAGTGGACATAGCGGCCTCGTGATCCAGCAGATCACGCAGCGCCAGCTCGCGGTCTTTGACCTTACCGGAATTGCACAGCAGATCCAGCATGGCGGCAATGATCTCGTTCTTGTCTCGACCGGGCAGTTCAGTTGTAACCACGTCGATGGTGAGCGTTTCTTTCAGCATGGCGCCAGAATAGGCACCGCGCATCGGCCTGTCAAGCTTACACCGTCCACCATGTGTAACCCATCAGGCCGACAAAAAAGAGCGTCAGCAGCAGCGTCACCAGAAATCCCAGGATAGCAAACAACAGCGCCAGGTCGAGAATGTAGCTTTCGGAGATCGAGAGTGAGACCATCACTACGCAGAGCGTAATCTTGCTGGCTCCCAGCCCGATGCCCAGCAGTCGATCCCAGATGGCCGGTGAAGACGCGTTCGAACCATCCCTTGATTATTTCGGCCGCCTCGTGGGGATCGGAGGTCAGGCATTCGATCCACACCACCTTGAAGTTACCCGGGTGATAATCGATTGTAACGGTGCCGGGTGTCAGCGTGATTGCGTTGGCAATCAGCACAGCGCAGAACGGATTAGTGATGTCGGTGGGCAGAGCAGCCAGACTATGAGAAACCCGCGGATACTGCGATGTTCACGTTTGCTCATCGATAACGTCTCACTCACCGTATCGCTCCGGCCTTGATACGGCGCTACTCGGCTTATCCTGATAGCGCGTTTTTGCACCGATTGGCAAGGGCCGGCACCCGACTGCTTCCCGGTGGTATGATTACCTGTTATCCTCCCGTGATGCATAGCGGCAGCGAGCACACTCCTGATATGTCATCCGGCCAACGCGCTCAGCTGAGCGTTTTTGCCATGACCTTTCTCTACGCCCTTTCGGTGACCATGATCGGACCGCTGATGCCCCTGATCATCGACAGCTTCGAGCTGCGCCTGTCGGTAGCCGGGCTGCTGGTTTCATTTCAGCAGCTCGGTGGGATCATGGCGATTGTAGCCAGCGCGCTGTTTGCCGACCGCACGCGCAAGCCGCTGCTGATTGCCGGCGGCTTCCTGGTCTACAGCGTCAGCCTCTTCTCGGCCGGCGTAGCATTGAACTACATTATTCTGGCCGGATCCTTCTTTGCCATCGGTGCCAGCAGCAGGCTGTTTGACGCCGTAGCCAATGCCGACACCGCTCAGTGGAACCCCCGCCGCAGCGCGCTGCATGTCAGCCTGCTGCACACCAGCTTTGCGGTGGGCGCGCTGGTGGGTCCGCTCTACGTCAGTACACTGGTTGAAGCCGGGCTGCAGTGGCGCGCAGCATTTCTCGGACTAGGAGCAGCCGCGGCGCTGGCGGTTGCAGTCTACGTTACCCGCAGCCACTTCCGGCGCAAGATTTCGGCAACCGCGGCCGTCAAGGCAGGCAGCGTTGCAGCGGTTCTGCGCGCGCCGCGGATGTGGATTGCCTGCGCGGTTATGCTGTTCTATGTGGGGCACCAGGCCGGTTTCTCGGTCTGGCTGCCGATGTACCTGCAGACCAGCCTGGGGGCGCCGGTGCGCATGGGCGCCGCCGCGGTGTCGCTGTACTGGTTCGGCATCATCGTCGGCCGCCTGCTGGCAGCTCGGCTTGCCGCTCGGGTCAGCATCAAGCGCCAGCTGTGGACCGGCGGATTGGCCGGCGGTCTGGTACTGCTGCTGACCTTCGCTACGCGAAACCCGCAGTTTCTGACCGCCGGGGCTCTGCTTGCAGGCGTTGCAAGCGGCGGGGTGATCCCCAACCTGGTGACTCTCTGTTGCGGATGGTTTGCCGACAATACCGCCACGGCATCATCGATGCTGTTTCTGATGGCCTCGGTCGGGCACATGGTTTCGCCGTGGCTGATAGCTGTGGTCACCGAGTTGTCCAGCTTTGATATCGGATTCACGCTGCCGATCGCGGCCCTGGGGCTGGTTGGCGCCATCGCGCTTGCTCTGCCGCAGCGCTGATGGGTATATTGCGTGCAAGCGGGGTTCCACTATGACACAAAAAGTCCTGATTTACGGAGCAGCGGGGGCCGTGGGAGCGGCTACGGCGCGGCTTCTGAGCGAGCAGGGATACGAACTGCACCTGGTTGGCCGCAATCAGGAACGGATTGAAGCCGTTGCCCGTGAACTCGAAGCCGGCTACACGGTTGCCGACGTTAGCGACGGTAACGCGTTTGCACGGGTAGCCGAACAGGCCGGCTCCCCGCTGGCCGGGTTGGTTTACGCGGTTGGCACTATCACCCTTCGCAGCCTGCAGCGGTTCAGCGAGCAGGACTTCATCGATGACTTCAAGGTTAACGCGGCCGGCGCGGCACTGGCGATTCAGGCAGCGCTTCCAGCGCTGAAGAAGAATAGCGCTACCGCTTCGGTTCTGCTCTATTCCACCGTTGCGGCTTCCCAGGGCTTCACCTTTCACGCGTCTACCGCGATGGCAAAGGCCGCGGTAAACGGGCTAACCCTTTCGTTGGCCGCAGAACTGGCGCCGCGGGTACGCGTCAACGCCATCGCTCCGTCATTGATGCGCACACCTCTGGCCGAAGGGCTGCTGTCCAACCAGCAGATGGCTGACTCGATCGCCAAAATGCACGCGCTGCAGCGTCTGGGAACCGCAGACGACGTAGCGGCGCTCAGCGCGTTTCTGCTCTCGCCGCAGGCCGACTGGATAACCGGACAGATTTTCGGAGTTGACGGCGGCCGCTCGACGCTTCGAACCAACGCGTAACCGCAAAGCGCAGCGCGTTTGCGGCTGCTGCCGCTATGTGCTATAATGACCCATCGTCGCAAAGTTGTGCGTCTACTGGAGGACGTGATCCTGCCAGGGCACCACTGCGGGACTGGTTTGAGCGGCCGAGTGGTCGCAGCAAGAATCGGTACTCAACACTCGCAGCGGTGCAAGCAGGGCGTCTGGCACGCGGCCGAAGAAGGGGTATCGATGATCCGATTCAAAAATGTAACCAAGCGCTATCCTGGAATGGTCCGCTCTGCGGTTGACGGGCTCAGTCTGGAAGTCAACCAGGGCGAGACCTGCGTCTTTGTTGGACCGTCCGGTTGTGGAAAGACAACCACGCTGAAGATGGTCAACCGCATCTTCGAGCCAACGTCGGGCGAGATCCTCGTTAACGGCGAAAACATCCTCTCGCAAGATCAGGACACGCTGCGCCAGGGGATCGGTTACGTAATCCAGAAAACCGGACTGTTTCCTCACTACACGGTTTTTGAGAACGTGGCCACCGTACCACGCCTTCTGGGCTGGGACCACCAGCGCATCAACAGCCGGGTGCACGAGTTGCTGCGGTTGGTTGGCCTCGATCCCGACGAGAACGCCCACAAGTACCCGCGCGAGCTCTCCGGGGGCCAGAGCCAGCGCGTCGGCGTTGCGCGAGCCCTGGCCGCCGACCCGCCGGTCATGCTGATGGATGAACCGTTTGGCGCAGTTGATCCGATAACGCGCACGCAGCTGCAAAACGAGTTTCTGACACTGCAGCAGAAGGTCCGCAAGACGATCTGCTTTGTAACTCACGACATCGACGAGGCGATCAAGATGGGCAATCGGATTGCCATCATGAATAACGGCCGGCTGGTACAGTACGATACCCCCGAGAAACTGCTGCTGGCGCCTGCCGATGATTTTGTGGCCGAGTTCATCGGCAGTGACCGTTCGCTGAAGGTCTTGAGCCTGTTACCGGTACCCAAGGTACTCAAACGGCAGTTCCGCGTCGTCAAAGAGACCGCAGAACTGGAGACCGTGCGCGCGTCCTTCGATGCTACCGAGCGTAACCGTCTGGTGATCGAAGACGAGAACTCCAACGTGGTGGGCTACGTAACCCGCGGCGATGCCGGGAAAGCCAGCAGTGCGCGCGGCTGGAACCGTTTTATCAAGCCGTTCCCCACCACCCTGCCGCCGGAAGCAACACTGCGCGATGCGCTGGCGGTGATGCTGCAGCACGACGTAGGCGCCATTCCGGTAATGGAGCACACGCGCAAGTTTCTCGGTATGGTCTACCTCGACGACATCCGCTCCTACGTCGGCGAGGCCTACCAGGAGAGCGAGCCCGAACCGGCCGGCGAAGGGGCACCGTCGTGAGATCGCTGCGTTACTTTGTCAACAATACCGACCGGATTCTCGGATACGCGGGGGAACACGCCGTTCTCATTCTGATGGCGGTTGTGATGGCGGTACTCGTGTGGGTAAGCGTGGGTATCCTTATTCGCAACAACCGGCGTATGGCACGCGGAGTTCTGGGAATCGCCAGTCTGATCATGTCTGTACCGAGCGTTGCGCTCTACGGCATCCTGGTGACAATTCCCGGTCTGGGACTGAGTAGACAGAGCGCCGTACTGGCGCTGGTGCTCTACGCCATGCTGCCGATTATACGTAACGTCTACGTTGCACTCAACGGAGTGGATGCCGCAATCATGGAAAACGCCCGCGGCATGGGCATGTCGGCACGCCGGATTCTCTTCCGCGTGCAGTTGCCGCTTGCCACACCTGTTATCCTGGCCGGGGTACGAGTCTCGGTTGTGATGATGGTAGGAATCGCAACGTTGGCGGTATTTATTGGAGAGCGTAATCTCGGCGTGCTGATCCAGCAGGGGCTGGTCAGAACGCGCTCGGACATGATCATCGTGGGCGCGGTACTGGTATCGGCGTTTGCTATCGGAATCGACTACCTGTTCTCCAAGCTGGAGCACCTGCTGGTGTCACCGGGCATCCGGGGAGAAGCGGCATGAACTGGCACCGACTAATAGAGGTGGTACGCCTGGAAGGTCTGCAGCTGACCGCCCAGCACCTGGAGCTGGTTGGGATCTCACTCTCAATTGCGATTGCCGTTGCGATTCCAGTCGGGATTCTTGTCACGCGGCCACCGTTCAACAAGTGGTCACTGCAGATACTCGCGTTCCTGAACACCGCGCAGGGCGTTCCCAGTCTGGCGGTAGTAGCAATCTTCCTGCCGATCATGGGTATCGGCCGCGTTCCGAGCCTTTTTGCACTGACCATCTACGCGCTGCTCCCGATTGCGCGCAACGTGATCGCCGGTATCGAAGGCGTTGACCCGGACGTGCTCGAAGCTGCACGCGGCATGGGAATGTCCCGCGGGCGGGTTCTGACGCGCATTGAACTGCCGCTGGCCCTGCCCGTGATCATTGCCGGCGTACAGACGTCGGCAGTCCTGACCGTCGGCACCGCCACCCTGGCTCACCTGATAGCCGGAGGAGGCCTTGGCAGACTGATCTTCTCCGGTATTTCGATGCATCGTCCTGACTATATTATCGCCGGATCGCTGATGACTGCAGCGCTCGCAATTCTGATTGACCAGGTCATTGGCCTGATTCACCGCTGGATTTCAGCTAGATATTCGGGGTGAAGTCACACACAAATGGAGGTCTTTTATGAGAACGAACAAACTACTGCTGACAATTGCGGCACTTCTGCTGCTCGTGGCTGCGGCGGCCAGTGCCGGAGGCACTGCCGAGGTCACCCGCGAAGGACCAACGATTACTGTAGCGTCCAAAGCGTGGACTGAGCAGCTGATTCTCGGCAATATGCTGCTTGAAATCCTGCGCGCCGAAGGCTATCCGGTGGAAGACCGAACCGGCCTCGGCGAATCAGATGTCATTCGGCCGGCTCTGCACGCGGGCCAGGTGGACATGTACTGGGAGTACACCGGCACCACGCTGTTGACGCTGATGGAACACGATCCGGTTGGCGATCCCGATGAAGCGTTTGACCTGGTAAAGGCCTGGGATGAAGAGACCAACAACGTAACCTGGCTCGACTACGCACCGGCCAACAACACCTACGTCATAATGATGCGCCAGGAGGACGCCGATCAGCTGGGCCTCGAGACTATCTCGGACCTGGCCGACTACATCAACCAGAATCCCGAAGCAATCTCGTTTGGAACCAACGACGAGTTCTACGAACGCCAGGACGGCATCCGCGGACTCGAGGAACTGTACGGCTTCGAATTTGATCCCGACGGCGTGCGGTTCATGACCACCGGGCTGACCTACGGCGCGCTGCGCGAAGGCCAGGTCGATGCTGCAGTCGGATTTGGCACCGATGGCCGTATCCCGGCATTTGATTTTGTCACTCTGGAGGACGACAAGCAGTACTTCCCGGTCTACAACCCGGCACCGGTAGTACGTATGGAAGTCGTACAGGCCTACCCGGAACTATCGGACTTGATCGAAGAGATCTCTGCGCTGCTCGACGGCGAAACCCTTGCGGGCCTCAATCAGCGCGTTGATATCGATGAAGAGGAACCCGAAGACGTTGCGCTTGCCTTCTTGCGCGAGCAGGGTCTGATTGAATTCTGAACCACTGCCTTGCAGCGCCCCGGTATCACCGGGGCGCCTTCCTGCTTCAAGCGGCTTGTCAGCCCACCGGCTTACCGTGGCGGCGATTGCCTCCAGAGGCTATTGCGTGCTACCGTGTAGTTGCCATCCAGCCACCAATCCTGGAGGATATACACGGTGCAGAATTCTCATACATTTCACATACCGGTTCTCGGAATCGGTTTCTCGCTCGATGCCCCGGCCAAGGTAGCCAAGTACGGAATCTCGTCGGTCATGTCAATCGTCGATGATCGGATTGCCGAAGAGGTACGCGCGTACTACTGCCGCCAACGAAACGAGGAATACGTACCAATCACCGACGAGGACCCCGATCCGCGCGCAAATCGCATCACGGCCTATCTCAACCTGATCGGGACTATTGTCCGCGAGAGATCGGCGGCGCTGCAGAGCGCCGCGTTCGAGCCCGGCTCGGAGATTACAACCTACTTCGAGCTGCTTCCCGAGCAGTCGGAACTGCACACAAGATACAACGCCATGCTCGCGTGTACCGATGCAGCCCGGCGCGCACAGCTTCAGCAGGAACTGCGCGCAGCTATCGAGCCCGGGGATATTGACGTCAACATCATGGTCAAGGTAGACAAGGACAACTACCGCAACGGGGAAAAGTTGCCTGCCGAATATGCCGACGCCATGGCGGCACTGCGCGGCTACGCCCGCAGTGAGCTCGACTCGTCGGTGGTGCTCTCGGCAGGCTTCAACCGCCGACTTGCCAGGTACATGGAGAGCTTTGCCGCTTTCCAGCCCGACGCTGCGGGGAACCTGCGCAAGAAAATCGTGCTGAAGGTCAGCGATTTCCGATCGGCGCTGACACAGGCGCGAATGTTTGCTCGCAGCGGCCTGTGGATTTCCGAGTTTCGCATTGAATCCGGACTGAACTGCGGCGGCCACACCTTTGCCACTGACGGCTACCTTCTGGGACCGGTTCTCGAAGAGTTCAAGACCCGCCGCACAGAGCTGCTCGATACCCTGTACGCGATCTATACCGATGCGCTTGTCAAGCGCGGTTCCGCCGTGCCGCCACGGCCGGCGTTCCGGATCACCGCACAGGGCGGTGTTGGCACCGCCAGCGAGCATGACTTCCTGCTTGAGCACTACGCGGTGGACAGCGTTGGATGGGGCTCTCCGTTTCTACTGGTACCCGAGTGCATCAACGTCGACCCGGATACACTGCAGAGACTCGCCGCGGCTGGTGGCGAGCAGATTGTTTCCAGCGGCGCTTCGCCGCTCGGCGTGCCGTTCAGCAACTTGACGAACTCCGCCTCCGAAATCCACAAACACGAGCTGGCGCGCCGCGGCAATCCCGGCAGTCCGTGCCCGAAGGGGCTACTGAAATTCAACACTGAGTTCACCGAGCTTCCCATATGCACCGCCTCGCGCACCTATCAGCGCAAGAAGATCGCCGAGCTCGACGCCCAGAATCTACCGGCCGATCAGTATCAACTGCGCCACTTTGAAATCATCGAGCGGGTCTGTCTCTGCCGCGATCTCTCCGGGTCGGTTGCCGTCAACTACAAGACCAACGCGCACGGCGAAAAGCCAACTCCGGCGGTTTGCCCCGGGCCCAACCTGGCATTCTTCACAAAGGTAGCCTCGCTGCGCGAGATGGTCGATCACATCTACGGCCGCATGAGCCTGATCAACGGAGCCAGGCGGCCGCATATGTTTGTCAACGAGCTGAAGCTCTACGTATCCGATCTTGCGCGCCAATTGCTGAAAACGATGCGCGATACCGGTGCCAGAAGCGTGCAAGAGTTTCGCAGCTACCGGGACAACCTTCTTCAGGGCATCGAGTACTACCGCAGCCTTATCAACAGCCTCGACCGCGACTATGAACACTGGAAGACAGCCCTGATGGCAGAAGTTGCCGCCGCCAAACATCAACTCGATGAGCTGTCTACAGCCTATCCGGACCTGAATACGCCGGCCGACGCGTAGCCGGCAACATGCGCGTTGGACTGTTTGACCTGCTGACACCTGATGCGGTGATAACCGCGGTAGAGCGCTGCCTCGACCTGATCCTCGACGGGTCTGTGCAGCCGTATCCGAGTTACGTCAACCGCGTCTACGGGCTGCGCGACGATGAAAACCGTGATCTGATCGTCAAGTTCTACCGTCCGGGGCGCTGGACTCAAGCGGCAATCGCCGAGGAGCACCAGTTCCTGTCGGACTGTGCTGCAGCAGAGATCCCGGTTGTAACACCGCTGTGCGACGCGCAGGGCCACACGCTGCACACTGTGGCCGTGGAAGATAGCGGTGACCCGCAGCAGCCGGACGCTCCGCGGCGTGATTCCCAGACCTTCTTCTTCGCGCTCTTTCCCAAGCGCGGCGGGCGCAATTTTGACGCCGAAACAGACCAACAGTGGCATCGACTCGGTTCGCTGATCGGACGCTGCCACGCCGTCGGTTTGCAGCGCCGTGCACCGCACCGCCTGATCTGTACGCCGCGCAGTCTGACGCGTGATTTTGTAGACCATTTGCTGAGTGAAGGCGTGGTAGTCCCACAGGCGCGCGATGAGTTTCAACAGATCTGCGGCGACACACTGCAATTGATCGAGCCACGGTTCGACGACGTCGCGCTGATCCGCATTCACGGTGATTGCCACCGCGGCAATATCCTGGACCGTCCGGATTCCGGGCTTGTGTTATTTGACTTCGATGACATGATGAGCGGTCCCGCCGTGCAGGACCTCTGGCTACTGCTGCCCGACTACGCGCAGCACTCTACCCGCGAGCTGACACTACTGCTCGACGGCTACCAGCAGTTCACCGCGTTTGACCGATCCACGCTGGCCTTGATAGAGCCGCTACGATTCATGCGCATGATCTACTTTCTCGCCTGGCGCGCGTCACAGATGCATGACCACTGGTTCCGCCGTGCCCTGCCCGACTGGGGGAGCGAAGCGTTCTGGATAAAGGAGATCGAAGACCTGAAAACGCAGGCGCGCGTTATCGCACAGGGTGATCCCCAATTCTGGAATAAAAGCCTTGCATAAAATTGCTTCTTAGTCTATAATACACGTAATAGTGTTATTTGAGTCCTGTTTGAGTTCTGAAGGAGAAACGTCATGACAGAAACCGAGGCAACCGCGGTCGCCGGTGGCCAGTATCTTACCTTCATCCTGGAAAACGTACAGTACGCCGTTGAAGTAACCCACGCGCAGACGGTGGTGGAGTACGCCGATATTACCCGCATTCCACGGATGCCGGACTTCATGCTGGGGGTTGTCAATTTCCGTGGTAACGTGCTCCCGGTTATCGATCTGCGCAAACGGCTCGGTCTGAGTGCTGCAGATTCCAACACCGCTCCGATGATCATCGTACTCGAAATACCGTTTGAAGATGGACGTGTGGCGGTTGGCGCAACCGCAGACGCGGTCAACGAGGTCATCGATATCGATGCTGGCGCCATTGAAGAGCCTCCTACGATCGGCACCCAGATTGATGCAGCGTTCATCAGCGGTATCGGCAAGCGCGACGACGCTTTTATCATTATCCTTGACTCGCAGAAGCTGCTGCAGCAGGACGAACTCGCCTCGCTGGTTTCGCACGCAAAGCAGGCAGCAGACTGATCGGGCACAAAGGTTGATCTCGCAATTGACAGCTTCGATTCAAGGGGCACATAATGATCCTCATCATGGATCAGGAAATGCAACAGAAGATCGAAGATGTGCTGCAGCGGGTCAAGGATCCCGAGAGTGGACTACCAATTGCGCGGCTGGGCGTGGTGGAACGCGTGCGCTACAACGCGGAGAAGCAGGAGCTCTACGTGTTTGCCGACTTCCTGTCGCACCAGCCATCGTGTATGGCGTGCGTCGGCATCGCCTCGGTGGTGATTTCCGGCATCCGCCGCCGGCTGGTAGAAGAATTTGAAGCGGAGTTCCCCGAACTTAGGATAGAGCTGGTATAGCGCATGAGTCTGCTGGCCTACCTCATCTTCGGGCTTGCTGCAGCGATGATGCTTGGCTGGCGGCGTGGCGTGCGCACAAATCAGCAGTTGCTGTTAGAAACGTGCGCCGCCACTGAGCGCGTTTTTCAGCCAACAGACACCTCGTATACCAACATTGGCGGTCTGGTAGGGTACAACTTTGCCTATCAACTCGATTCGGCTGCGTTCCACCGCCTCGACGGCACAATCACCACCCTTCCACGTCAGTCTTTGCTCTACTATCCCATAGCCCGTTTCATGGGCCGTGAAGACAACCTCATACTGACGCTGTTCTGCTATTCTCTGGCGCCCGGAGAGGGGCATATCGTCGAAGAACGTCAGTTTGGTCGCGGCTGGATCCCGATCGACGATGACACGTCGATGCGGTCCGAGACCGTCGAGCACGGAGAGCTCCGGTTTCTACTTTTCAGCTACAACCCGCTGGTGCGCAGCCTGCTGCTTTCAATTCTAGCGCGACTGTCGGGCGGTCCCAGCCTGCGCTATATCGGCTACTACGGAAGTAATGGATATATATCGCTGCGCTTCTGCCCGGGAAGCGCGGAACTCGAGACGCAAATCAACGAGCTGCATGGTGTACTCGCCGACTGTGTGGCCTCACGGCTCTAACTTCTGCCGCCGGCGCCGGGGAGAGAGAACATGAGCGCCGTACGCAACTTTTGTTTGACAGCAGCCGAATTCAGGGGTACGCTAGGGCGAATCGATATTTGTTTAGTTATTCTCAACGGGAGGAGTGAACTATGACAGCAATTGTCGCAATCGTTGGAGGTATACTGTACGTGGTACTGTACCTCACCTACGGGCGAAAGCTGGAGGCGACGGTCAAGGCCGATAACAGCATCCAGACGCCCGCGCACAGACTGTACGACGGGGTGGACTTTGTACCCGCGCGTAACAGTGTTCTGTTTGGGCATCACTTTGCATCTGTAGCAGGGGCGGCACCCATCATCGGACCGGTTCTGGCGATGGCCTGGGGATGGGTACCGGCGCTTCTCTGGGTGTGGTTTGGCAATATCTTCATCGGCGCGGTGCACGACTACCTGGCCGTTATGGCGTCGGTGCGTTACGACGGCAAGTCGATCCAGTTTGTTGCCGCGGACCTGCTGACCAAGCGCACCGGCAAGGCGTTTTACTTCCTGGTGTTCTTTCTGCTGGTCCTGGTAGTGGCAGCCTTCAGCGCGGTGCTCGGTGGCATGTTCATGGCCAATCCCGCGGTCCCGGCGGCAACCGCCTACCTGCTTGTAGCAGCGGTCATTCTCGGCATTCTGATGTACCGCACCAAGCTGCCGTTTGTCGTATCGTCGCTTATTGGTGTTGCCATGCTGATCCTGGTGATCTACCTCGGCGGAGCGGTTCCTCTTACGCTGGGACGCGGCACCTGGTTCCTGGCCATGTTCTTCTACATCATCCTGGCCGCCGCCATTCCGGTCAACGTACTGCTGCAGCCGCGTGATTATCTGAACGCGTTTCTGCTCTACGCTGGTCTGATCGTGGGCGGTCTTGCAGCGCTTTTCGCCTTCGGCGGCTTCACCGCGCCGGCGTTCACCTCGTTCTCTGCGGTTGTGGTTGGCGGCAAACCCACCCCGTTCTGGCCGGTGGTTCCGTTGGTGATTGCCTGCGGCTCGCTGTCGGGATTCCACTCGCTGGTAGCCTCGGGGACCACCTCCAAGCAGCTCACCAACGAGAAGTCCGGTCTGCCGATCGGCTACGGCGTCATGCTGGTTGAGGGCTTTCTCTCTACAATCGTTGTTATCGCGGTAGCCGGTTTCGGCATGACCGTTCTGGCCGAGGCCGGTCATCCGGTGGCCTTTGCCGAGTGGGGAACCAGCTATAATCCGCAGGCGGAAGCCGCCGGCCTCGGCGGTGCGCCGATGTTCTCTGAAACCTGGGCCGAGATGGTCTCGGTAACCTGGCTCGGCTTCATTCCACGGCAATTCCTGGCGATCATCGCCGGCATGTGGGTCTCATCGTTTGCCATGACTACGCTGGATACCACCAACCGCCTGGCACGCTACTGCCTGGCAGAGATGTTCCTGCCGATCAAGGACAAGGCGGAAGGCGTCTACAGGTTCTTTACCAACCGCTGGGTTGCCTCGCTGATTCCCGCGGCGCTTGGAATCTGGCTGGGTTACAGCGGCACATTTGCGATGCTCTGGCCCTCGTTCGGCAGTGCCAACCAGCTGATCGCGTCAATTGCGCTTCTGACCGGAACCGCGTGGGTCACCAAGCGGCTCAAAGCCAAGGCCACCGTGGCCTATATACCGGCTATGGGGCTCTGGATTACCGTGACTGCGGCTATGATCTGGTACGCTGCAGTGCCACTGCCGGCAACTATTGCTTCCGCACCGGCAACCGGCTGGACGGTTATGGTCATCGTTGTGATCATGCTGCTGATGAACTTCCTGTTCATCTTTGACTTCTTCAAGACCAAGGACCTGCCCGCTTCGGCAGAAATACAGTCGTGAGCGGTCAGGACCGATCAGGACACAATCAACAACAAGGCGCCTTCGGGCGCCTTGTTGCATCGACCCGCGGCTTCCTCAGGGCGTTCTTCTCCAGTACCGACCAGGCGCACCGCAATAAGGCGGTCGGGCTTACCGAGTGCGAGGTCAGAGAGCTTGAGAATATGTTTGTCCTGTTGCTGATGGGCTCGTTTACCGGGTTGCCGGCGCCGCCCTCGTTCATCTCGGCCGAGCTGCTGCCGCTCATGGAGCACGAGCTCAAGGTCGCAAACCGCCGCGCTGAAAACGCCGACGATGCGTTGGCGGAAATCGCCGGTTGCTTCGACGTAACCTAAGGATACCCTCATGAAAGCACTTTTTTTCACAGGTAAAGGCGGAGTGGGCAAATCCACCCTCGCGGCTGCGGCAGCCTGGCAACTCTCCGAACGGGGTTTCAAGGTTCTGGCGGTCTCGTTTGATCCAGCGCACAATCTTGGTGACATATACAACTTGCAGCTGGGCCATAAGAAGAAGAAATTCACCAAGAATCTCTACCTGCAGGAAGCCGACCTGGACAAGGCTGCCTCGGCGTATATCGCGCAGAATATCGATATTCTGAACGAGGTCTACAGTTACACCCGCGCCTTCAATATGGACCTCTACTTCAAAGTGTTGCGCTACTCACCGGGTGTAGAGGAGTACGCCTCGCTGACGATTATGGAAGAGATCTTCCGCAGCGAAACCGGCTTCGATTACCTGGTCTTCGACACGCCTCCAACCGGGCTCACGCTGCGCATACTGGCGCTACCCAATATCACCGTTACCTGGATTGATCGACTGCGCCGAATCAGGAAACAGATTCTCGAGAAGCGCTATACGATTCACAATATCAGTGGACAGTACATAGAAAAGGGAGTGCGTCTGGCGTACCAGGAAGAAGACGACCGGGTCATCAAGAAGCTGGATGAACTGTGGAAACGCTATGCCGGGGTTTACAAGATTCTCAAGAGCGATAACACCAAGCTATGCGTAGTCTTCAACCCCGATTACCTTTCGTTGCGCGAGTCTCAACGCATCATTACCGGATTCAAGGATCTGCAACTCGGCCTGCACGTGGCCTACAACAACAAGTATCAGGATAGCCTCTCCGATGTTGCCCAGGAGGTCGAGCAGCGATTGCTCAACGGAACCACGGGAGTTGATCTTGTACGTGTTCCTATGCATGATTACGTGCGTGAGAGCGCCTACGCGTTTGATTTTGACGTAACTGCGCCCTTCCGCTGATCGATCAACCAAGAGGAACCACTCACCGATGCAGACCGACATAGTACAGCAACCGCTATTCTACCTTTTTATCGCCGTCACAATTCTGATCTCGCTGGGCTACTCGTGGGGCAAGCGACGTAACCGCCGTATCTATCTCTCCGCGTTCGACGCCATAACCCGCGTAATACAGCCTAAGGATCAGCAGTTCACCAACATCGGCGGTCTCACCGGATACCACGCCAACTTCGTACCGCACAAAAACCGTTACATCAGACGACTGGACGCTACCATCACTATGCTGCCGCGGCAGTCGTGGCTCTATTATCCGGTATCTCGACTGATCCGCAGGTTCGACCGGCTCTTTCTGGCGTATCACCTTTCTCCAAAAGCCGCCGGAGTGCTCAAGGAGGGCCACCTGATAGAAAAGGGCTACTCACGGTTTGCCGGTGCCAGCATTGAAAATGAAGACATCCTGACCCGTGAGACCATCGACTGGGGCGGCTTGACCTTTTTTTTCTATTACCAGGATCAACAGATCCGGGCTCGGTTGGAGCAGTTGCGCGAACAGATGGGTGAACCCGGCCCGTTGCGCCACGTGGCGCTGGTACCCGAACAGGACCGATTGTTTGTTTTTATGATTCCACGCATCGGCCAGGTAGAACACGTCATTGCTACGGTGACACACTGGTTCACCGAACTGGTGGAATCACGTTTACCGTCGCGGCAGGAGCGCCACTAACGCACAGAATTATTGAGCATGCTTACGTGGTAGTATGGCAGCGATAAAGAAGCACTCACCGCTACTCTACATCCTCTTGTTCATCCTGGCGCACTTCTTTCACCATCTCATGACCGCGCTGGTGGTACCGCTGCTGCCGTTTATCCGCAACGGCTTCGGCTTGAGTTACGCCCAATCCGGGTTGGTAGTGTCCGCCTTCACACTGGCTTACGGAATTGGACAGCTGCCGGCAGGATGGCTGGCGGACCGCATCGGACCGCGCTACGTGTTGACCGTAGGCGTAGCCGGTGTGGCACTCGCCGGTGCGGCGGTTGGGATCTCCATGCGCTGGGAAACCCTGATTATCTTTTTGATCTGCATGGGCATAGCCGGTGGCGGCTATCATCCGGCGGCGGCGCCGCTGATCTCGGCTGCTGTCCCGCCGGCGCAGCGCGGACGCGCTTTGGGGCTGCACCTGATCGGCGGAAGCGCCAGTCACCTGGCCGCGCCGCTTGCGGGAGTTCTGATCGCCGGCTGGCTCGGCTGGCGAGCATCGTTCCTGATACTTTCACTGCCGGTACTGCTGTTTGGTGCAGCCCTCTTTGCAATATTGACTCACCACGAGATCCGCGCCCGGGCCGGACACGCTGCACGCAGCGACGCATCGATCAACGAGGAAGCCGAAACTCCTGCACGGCCGGCGCTGATTGCGGTCTTCCTGATCATGACCGCATCGGTTGGCGCGTTCACCGGGTCCAGCATCGCCTTTCTGCCGCTCTATCTGGTAGACATTTTCGGCGTGTCAGAACAGGGCGCTGCGGTGTTCCTCTCAGCTTTCTACGCAACCGGAATCTGGGCCTCGCCTCTGGGAGGCGCCGCCTCGGACCGTTTTGGACCACTAACGGTGTTCCTGATACTCGCACTTGCTGTCGGGCCGCTGATCGTTCTACTGGCTGTGGCCGGCAGCTGGGTAGTGGCAGCCCTGGTGATGCTCGGCGTTGGGATCACGCTCTTCGTACGGATGCCGGTCTCCGAGACCTACCTGGTCTCCTCGGTACGCAAGCGCAACCGCTCCACCGTACTGGGTATCTATTTCTTTGCCGGTATGGAGGCCAGCGGCGTCATTACACCCGTTCTCGGTTGGCTCATTGACGTCTATGGTTTCCGCCGTGGTTACGCCTCGGTTGGTATTCTGCTGACGCTGATCATTGTCTGTGGCTGCGTTGTACTGCTTGGACTTTCACGCCAGGACCGCGCACGTCTACGGCTGCAGTCCTGAATGCTGTGGGCCGCCTTCACGCCGAACAATTCCCCGCAGCAGGCGGCCCAGAATATCGGAACCGGTGATTACCCGTTTTTCTGCGCCCCAGTAGAGAATGATATCCTGATCGACTACGTCGTCGTCAGCGCGTTTGGGGTGAACTTTCAACCGCGGCAGCAACTCACCGAGGCGTGTTCGGGGATCACTGACCATGATTGGACGGTGACAGTGGCGCAGCGCCACGAAGCGTTCAGGCGAGAACAGCGCCTCGCGGAGAAAGCTTGCTGCGTTGAGCGTCAGGTGCGGCTGACCGGCACTGTCAACCACGATAACCCATTTCTTCTTCGAGGCATCCAGCCGCCGCAGGAAATTGTCCGCTGGAGACAAACTCAGCGTGGGGAACAGAGGGTTTCCATCGCGAAACTCGAGCTCGATGATGCTGTCCGGATCGATACGCTCGCCCACTTCGCACACCGGTACATCGTCGATAGCCAGGAAGTTGAGACTGCCGGTGCCCTCAACCCTGCCTATATCGCTTTCGGGGGCTAAAGAGTGCAGCCGGATGAGCTCCTGTAGATCTGCCTCCTTGAAATATTGGATACCCTCGGGGCCAAGCAGCCGGTCTAACAGCCGGGCGGTAGGCCACGCTACCGGAAACAGCAGCAGCTGGTAGAAGCGGATCACCGGGGACAACGCTGCGGAAATCTGGAGCGCGTGGCGCGAGAAATAGGCCTGCGGGATGATCTCGCCCACAACTGTGATCAGCACCGTAGAAAACAGAAACGCCGCTATGCCGGCAAGCACCGATTCGGCCAGCAGCGCCAGCAGGACGTTGACCGCCACGTTTGCCCATAGAATGGTGACCAGCAGGAAGTTGGCGTTCTGGCGCAGCGCCAGCACCCGCTCGGCGTAGCGGTTGTTGCGCTGTGACTCAACCTCCAGCCGTAGCCGGCTGACACTGAAGAACGCCAGATTCAAGCCCGACAGCGTAGCGGACTGCGAAATACAGAGCACAATGCCGATCCAGATGATTGTTCTCAATGGGTGCCTCGCTTGAAGCCGTTGACACACCCGGTGTCAACGCGCGCTCGACCGTGGTGCGTAGCCGATCTCATCGAGCAGAATGCTGCCCGCCTGCTCAGGATCAAAGACAAACCGAATCTCGGCAATTGCGTCAAGCTGCAGCCCTGCAGCGGCGGCTGGCTCCAGCGGTACGCGAAAACTGTGCAATACGGCCTCTTGCGGATGCATCAGTGCGCGCTCAACCGCGCCCAGCTTTGAGTACTGGATCACCAGCGGCGGCGGCAGCGGCTGTAGGGAGTCCAGCGCAACGCGACCGGTCTTGCCGCTGCGGTCGGTCAACTGCAGCGCTATACTCAGAGGTTCCAGCCGTTGCCCCGCTAACGGCCGGCGTGTGTCGGCCAGAGAGAACAGCAGTTCACCGTCGCTTGTGAGCATAGAGCTCACTGGTGCGGGCAGCTTTACCGAGAAATGCGCCTCGGTTGCTGCAGCACTCCAGCTGATAGCGCGGGCGCGGTTGCCGCTCTGCCTGCCAAGCGCGCGCAGCGTTACCTCCTGATTAGCCCAGCTGTCAAGTCCTGCGCCCTCGAAGACCACGCCGGTTTCGCTACCCAGCGTTGGGTCCGCGTCTGAATCAAAATCAGCTATCACGCTGCGGCCGCCATCGCGGTAGCGCTGCAACACCCACTCATCGGGCATGAGTTGCCCTGCTATCCACGGCCGCTGCAGGACAGCCCGCGCTTGCCGCCGCCCGCGCAGCGAGGCCTCCACAAACGCGGTGACATACAGCCGCGTCAGCCGCTGCTGCGCGGCCGGCTCGAGCTGCGCCGCGCGGTTCACCAGCTGGCCGAACGGAAAAGACATGTCCGCGTGAGCCGGCGTTGTGCTGAATCCGCTGTGGCTGCCGCGATACAGATACGCCAGCGCTTTGAAACCGTCAGCTCCTGGAGAGACCCGCTCGTACTGCGCAAGGCCCATGAATAACGCCACATCTCCGTCGTGCCCTCCATGCAGCAGCAGATAGTCAACCGCCTCCAGATCAATAGCGGCGCCGCCGGGCCGATAAAATCCTTCGCTCGGTGCCAGCGCAACCACGCCGGAGATATTGAATCCAAAGTCGAATTTGATCTCGGGCCGGTCCGGGTGCGCCGACAAACCGTTGAATAACGCTGCTGCAGCCGCCGCTTCGCCGCCACGCGAATGGCCTACTAACGCGATCTGTGACATATCGACGCGATCGAACCACGGCGATGCCGGGTCTGCGCTCCATCCGCGCCACAACCGAAGGTGTTCAAGCAGCAGCCAGGCGCGCGCCGGAATCTCCTGACGCTGGTAACCCTCTCCGAGCCACGAAAAATTGAGGAAGTTCTGCTCAACCGATACCGCGATGTAGCCGTGGGAAGCCAGCTGCTCTCCCAGGTAGTCATAGCCCAGCTCGGCCCGCCGATGCATCGGGTGGTTGCCGTGAACCATCACTACCAGGGGATAGGTTTCAGCGCCGACACGGTTGCTGATCTGTGGCGCCCAAACCACGCCGGCGAGCGGTACCTCGGTTTCATCAAAGCCCCAGTAGCGCCGGCGGACCCGGCCGTCGAGCCCCTTGGCGGCTGGCAGCAGCGAGGAAATATCCACCGAGTCTGTCTGCAGACCGTAGCTGCTGCGCTCTACCTGGTACGGCCCCGGATCGCCCAGAGCGAGCAGCTGTAGCGCGGCAGGATCCGCGGCGTTCGCTGCCTCCGCGGCTGCCACGGGAAGCGGGGCTGCGGCCAGATGCGCCTCGCTTCCAGCCCCAAGGAACCAGACCAACCATGCGGCGTAGGTTCCAGCTGAGACCAAAGCAAATCCGGCAAGCGCAGCGCGCCGCAGCGTTGCCCGGCCGCTGGGGTCGTTACGACTTCGAAGCGCCTTGATGACCGCGCCAAAGCCGCCACCCAGCAGCGCATGCACCGGTACAACTATCAGGGCCATCAACAGCGCCATTGGGACAAAGGTGCCCTGCAAGGCCAGCAGCGCGGTCAGCGCCAGCACACCGGTTGCGACAGCGTAGCAGAAGCTGCGTGGAATAAGCTGCACCACAAAGCCTAACAGCAGAAGCACGGCCGCGCAGATCAGCAATGCGGCTATCGCCAGCGGGGCAACCAACAACCCAACCGGAACGCTACCGATCGGATCGACTCCCCTTACCTTCCAGACCGCTACCGCCAGTACTGCAATGGAACTGAACAGAAACACAGCGGCTGCCGGCAAGCGGGCGCCGGGCAAGCCCGAGAAGATAGTATGTGGACGGGTTTTCACCACCGGCCTCCATGAAGTGTGTAGCGCAACAGACGCAATCATAGCAGCACTGCAGCGCCACCGCAATCCGGCGCAGTTTCACGGCAACGGGTTGCGGTACTGCTGCGTCGCTGAGTATCATAGACCGATGCGAGCCCACTACCTGCAGCACGTTGACTTTGAGGGTCTCGGTTCGATTGAATCCTGGCTGCTCAACGCCGGATACTCTATCAGCAACACCGCCTTCTTTCAGCCGCACGAGCTGCGCAATCCTCTGCCGAGCCCCGCCGATATTGATCTGCTGTTGGTACTGGGTGGTCCGATGAGCGCTAATGATGAGCAGGCGTTTAGCTGGCTGGCTACCGAGAAGCGCTTCATCCGTGACTGCATCCACGCCGGCATCCCGGTGCTGGGCATCTGCCTGGGAGCGCAGCTGATAGCGGCAGCTCTGGGTGCGCGCGTCTATCCCAACGCCCAAAGAGAAATCGGTTGGTTTGCGCTGCAGGCGGTCTGTGACAATCCGACCGACCTGCTGCAGTTGCCTGATGCTATGCAGGTATTTCATTGGCACGCAGAAACCTTTGACCTGCCGCCAAAGGCAATCCTGCTGGCAAGAAGCAACGCCTGCACCAATCAGGCGTTCCAGATCGGACGCTCGGTTGTGGGACTGCAGTTCCATCTCGAGACTACACCGCAGTCGGCACAAGCGCTGCTGGACAACTGCGGCAATGACCTTGTCAATGCCCGCTACGTCCAGTCGGCCGAGGCTATCCTGGCGGCTCCTGCCGAGCGCTACCGAAGCATCAACGCGGCAATGGAGCACGTGCTGAGGTTTCTCACCGGCAACGCTGCGTCACCCTCGCACCGCCCGGCGGGAGGATAGCAAAGCCATGGAATCATCAGCTGCCCAGCACACCCAACCGCCGGTGCGCGTGCTGAGCGAACAGGTCGCGCGCAAGATCGCCGCCGGCGAGGTGATCGACCGGCCATACTCGGTGGTGCGGGAGCTTATTGACAACGCGCTCGATGCGCAGGCGGACTCGGTTGACATCTGGCTCGAGGATGGAGGACGCAGCCGGCTGCAGGTAGTCGACAACGGGGTCGGCATGGACGCCGCGGATGTAGAGCTGTGCTGCCGGCCTCACGCAACCAGCAAGATCGAAAACGAGACCGACCTCGAAAACGTCTCCAGCCTGGGGTTTCGCGGGGAAGCACTTTCGAGTATCGCCACGGTGGCGCGCCTGGAGATCAGGAGCAGCCGTTCTGCTGCCGAGCTTGGGCGGCAGCTGGTAGTACACAGCGGTGAAGTCATCAGCCTGGAGCCGTGCCAGCCGGTACGCGGAACCTCGGTCACCGTGGAGGACCTGTTCTATTCTCTGCCGGCGCGGCGCAAGTTCTTGAAGCGAGCGTCCGCTGAAACTATCATGTGCCGCAACGTTCTGATCGACAAGGCGGTAGCCTTCCCGGAAGTTGCATTTCGGCTATTCGTCGACGGAGAGCTCAAGCTGTTTCTGCCACCGCAGGAGAGCGAGCAGCGCGTGCTCTCGTGCTATCCGGAGATCGGCGACCGCAAACTGCTGTCTACCGTCAAAGGCAGCGGCGACGGTTTCTCCATCGAGGCCGTAACCACCGGCAGCTCGATGCTGCGCCGCGACCGCAAGCTGATGCAGGTATTTGTCAACCGGCGGCGCGTCTGGGAGTACGCTCTGGTACAGGCGATGCAGTACGCCTTTGAAGCGGTTGCCCCCGGAGGCAGCTATCCGATCTGTTTTCTGTTTGTGCGCTGCGAGCCGCGGTTGGTTGACTTCAACATTCACCCGGCAAAACGCGAGGTGCGTTTTCGCAATCTGGCCCAGATTCACCGCCGCAGCGTGGAGACACTTTCGGGCTTTCTGCGCGCCGCAATCATCCAGCAGAGCGGACCGGCGCAGCGCAGCCAGGAGGTGCCGCCTCAGACGCCCTATCTCGCAGAGCATTTGTTCGGTGGTAACCGCGTAGCAGAGTCCGCGCCATTGTTCAACGATACTGCAGCGCACCAGAGCTCATTTTCCGCCGCAGGCGCCGCCGACCAGTTCCACTACGTAGGACAGCTTTTCGACCTGTTTCTGCTGGCAAGTCGGAAAGATCGCCTCTACATCGTGGACCAACACGCCGGCCATGAGCGGATTCTCTACGACCGCTTCCGCAGCGACCGCAGCCGCCAGGAGTTACTTGTGCCACTGGTTATGGAGGTAAGCGACGAAGAGGAGCAGGTGTTGCTGGCGCGGCTTGAGCAGATCGCCGACCTGGGGGTCAGACTGGAACGTGCGGGGCCCGGCCAATGGAGCGTAACCGCTGCCGCAACGGCCTTTCTTGAGCACCAGGAGGAGGTGGTCGAAACTATTCGGGAAATCGCACGCCACCCCCAGGAGATCAGCCACCGGTTCTACGCGCAGATGGCGTGTAAGGCTGCGGTCAAACAGGGCAACGCCCTCGATCCGCAGGCTGCCACTGACCTGCTGCAGCAGATCTTTGCCCTGCCTGAACCGCGCTGCCCCCACGGCCGCCCGCTGTGGGCCGAGCTTTCGCGCGAGCAGCTTTACTCACTGGTTGGTCGCACCTGAGATACGCCGGCGCAGCTCAGGTGTTGAGAAACTCTTCGGCTTCCAGCGCCGCCATGCAGCCGCTGCCTGCAGCGGTAACCGCCTGACGATAGCGCTTGTCCTGCACGTCTCCGGCGGCAAAAACGCCGGCAACGCTGGTCTCCGTAGACTTACCTTCTGTTATCACGTATCCGGTCTCGTCGGTCATCAGCTGGCCTGCGAGAAAGTCCGTGTTGGGAAGGTGTCCGATTGCGTAAAAGAGCCCCTTTGCTTCCAGCGTCTCTTCCTCGCCGGTTTTGTTGTTCTTGATTCGGACGGCGTTCATCGCCTTGTCGTCGCCAAGCACCTCTACAGCGTTGGTGTTCCAGCGAATCTCGATCTTCGCGTTATCGAACACGCGCTTCTGCATCGTTTTGGAAGCGCGCAGCTCATCGCGGCGTACCAGCATGGTAACGCTGCTGCCAAACTTCGTCAGGAAGCCGGCTTCCTCGCAGGCACTGTCGCCACCCCCGATTACCACCAGCGGCTGGTTACGGAATATCGGCAACGCTCCGTCACAGACCGCGCACGCCGACATACCGCGCTGCCAGTAGGTCTCTTCGCCGTCCAATCCCAGGCGCCTGGCGGTTGCGCCGGTGGCAATAATCAGCGCCTGAGCGCGATACTCGCTCCCGCCTTCGGTTGTGACTACAAAGGGACGCTGGGCGAGCGCTACCGAGGCAATGGTCTCGGTCTTGATACTGCAGCCGTAGTTCAGTGACTGCTGCCGCATGCGATCCATCAGTTCCGGCCCGCCGATACCATCGGCAAAGCCGGGATAGTTCTCTACATCGGTGGTTGTGGTCAGCTGTCCACCGGCAGCCACACCGGCGGCCATGAAGCCTTCAAACAGAAGAGGTTTCAGTTCGGCTCGGCCGGCGTAGATAGCCGCAGTGTGAGCGGCGGGCCCCGAGCCAATGATAATCAGTCTTTCAGTTGAATCGGACATAATGCTCCTCGGTTGAACGGAAGTCAGACTTCTGCTGAAAGGTACGCAGCCGCGCCGAGTTCGTCAACCGCGGGCAGTTACAGTCCGGCCAGCAGTGCTTCAACCTCGGCGCGCGCGGTGTACTGCGGGTTGCGATCGAGCAGCTGGCGCAGGATGCGTCGTGCATCGTCCTGCTCTTCCCTGGCAATCAATACCTCGCCGAGCTTCTGATACGCCGGCCAGTACGATGCATCGATCTTGATCACCTCGTTGAGCGCCGATTGCGCCTCGGAAAAGCGGCGTGAGCCGATGTAGGCCAACGCCAGATTGTAGCGCATCAGGGTATCGTTGGGACGCTGCTGGATAGCGCGGCGGTAGTGAGTAATGCTGTCGTCAAACATCTCCTTATTGAGGTAGACGTTACCGAGGTTGTTATTGACCTCGACGCTGTTGGGCTCAACTCTGTGCGCCGCCAGCAGGAAATCGAGCGCCTGATCGTGCATCTCCTGCTCGTCCAGAATGCGCCCCAACTCCACCATCGCGCGCACGTACTCGCGGTTGCGCGAAATTGCCGCCGTATGCGCCTGGATTGCTTCGGTGATGTTGCCGCGCTTTTCCTGGATCTGTCCCAGCGTATAGTAATACTCGGCTCGCTCCGAGTTCAGCTCTATGGCACGCTGGATGTTGCGGTAGGCCTGATCGGTCTTACCGAGGTCAAAGCGCACCAGCGCCAGATTATAGTTGTTGGTGGCGTTGTTGGGCTGCAGTTCGTCGGCACGTGCAAAGTGGCGTTCGGCGTCCTCGAAGCGCTCCTGACGGAAGAAGGCAGTTGCCAGTCGGGAATGGTACACCGCGGTGGTCGGATCGAGTTCAACCGCCTTCTGCAGCGGAGCGATAGCACGCGCGATCTCACCCTGATCAACCTGAATACTGCCGATGCGATAGTGCGCGCGCGCGTCCTCAGGGTGCGTCTGCGCGGCAAAACGAAACGCCTCGAGTGCGCGGCTGTTGTCGCCCAGCTGCAGGTTGGTAATTCCGAGATTATGATAGGCGTTCTCGTAGTAGGGGTCTATGCGTACTGCGGCATCGTAGGATTGACGCGCGTCGCGGAACTGCCGCGCGCGAAACTGCGCGTTGCCGAGGGCAAAAAACACCGAAGCATCATCGGGATTGAGCCGCGCCGCGGAGCGAAAACTGCTGATTGCATCGTCAAACAGCTCGGTGTCGTGGTAGATTCTCCCCAGCGTGAAATGCGGTTCCCACAGTTCCCGGTCGCGTTGGATAGCGCGGTTGGCGTACTGTATCGCCTGGCGACGGCTGCCGGCATCCCCGGGGTTCTGCTCGTAGAGCGCCCTGGCGGTGCGGGCCAGCGCCTTGGCGTGGTAGCGATCGGTTGCCGTATTATCCTGCAGATCGATCTCGAGCACCTCGCCGAAGGCACTGCGCGCCTCATTGAAGTTACGCCGCTGCAGAAACTCGTCCCCTTCACTGAGAAGCCTCTGAATCCGCTGCTCGCGTTCGCGTTCCTCGGCCGACAGTCGCGCAAGCCGCTCTTCCTCGGCCTTCCGGCGCGCCTCTTCTTCGGCCTGTCGCCGCTGTTCATCGGCGCGCCGCTGCTGCTCCAGCTCCTGCGTTATGCGCTGCTCGGCCTCGCGCGCGCGCCGCTCGGCTTCTGCCTGCTGCGCCTGCAGCTCGCGCAACCGCGAGTCATCGGGCCGCGCCGCCAGTTCCTCTTCGAGCTGGCGCCGCCGGGCGGCTTCCTCCTCGGCAATGCGCCGCTGTTCTTCGCGCCGCGCCACCAGAACCGCTTCCTTGAGCTCGTGCGCCTCTGAATCATCAGCGTCAGCAATCAGCAGCTGATCGATGATGTCCAGCGCGCGCTGATACTCACCGCTGTCGTAATAGCCGCGTGCCAACTGCAGCCGGTTGGCGCGCAGCCGCTCGGCCTCACTCAGTTCCGGCACCGCAGCACCGCCACGCAACAGGAAGAAGGCTGTTATCCCCAATGCCAACGCCAGAACTCCGCCGGCGATTATCAGTTTGCGTTTATCGTAAAACACTCGTTAACTCTCCGGTTACTCGCGCTGTGATCAGTCCGCTATATCGAACTCGTCTTCATATTCATCGATGTCTTCGGCTCCACCGCCAAGACTGCGCGTTTGACCGCTGGAACCACCCAGCGATTCGAGCACCGAGTCCAGCAGAGCACGCCGACGCTGTTCCTCTTCCTCGCGCCGACGCTGCTCCTCTGCCCTGCGCCGCTCTTCGGCAACTCGCTGCTGCTCGGCTTCTTCGCGCGCGCGCCGTTCCTGCTCCTCGATCCGTACCCGCTCCTGTTCCATTATATCGCGCAGCAGCGATATCATCCGGCGAATTTCGTCTCTTTGCGGCGTGGATGGTGCAAGCGTCAGGTAGACGGTGTAGTCGTCAACCGCACCGCTGTACTGCTCGGTACGCACGCGCAGGTTTGCCCGATTGAGGTACGCTTCTGCCGGACTATCGTCACTGCGGATGGCCTGAGTGTACATTTCATCAGCGAGATCCGGGCTGCCCGCGGCAAGGTAGTTGTTGCCCAGGTTGAAATAGATCAGTCCACGGTGGGACCGGGCCACCTCGAGGCCCTTGCGCAGAATCTCGGCAGCGCGTTCGTGACGTCCGAGTTGCTCGTAGACAATACCGAGATAGAGGTAGATGCGCTCATTCCGCGGCTGCTGCTCGAGCGCCGCCTCCAGAACCGCGGCAGCCTCATCGGGTCTGTTCTGCATGTAGAGTTCTTCACCGCGTTCCAGAAGCGGCGAAGCGGAAACCGTTGCGGACACGAGCAGCAGCAGAATAGCGCCGCAGACGTATCGCCGCAGACGCCGGCACGCGTGCCGGTTTGACAGTAGTCTGGAAACCCCGTATTCTTGCTCTGGCATGTTCTACTCTCTTACACCTACGGTATTGCCATGGGCATAATTGTCCTCATTATAATCCTCGGTGCGGCCGTGGGTTTGATTACCTTTTTTGTAGTCAAGTCCATCCTGGCTCCGAAGAAAGTAGCCGCCCTGCAGAACCTGATAAAACAGGGAAAAACCACCCAGGCAATCCGGATTGCCAAAGCGATTCTAGCCAGGGACCCGCGCGACCCCGGTGCTCACTATCTGTTAGGGCTGGCCTACCAGGCCGAAAACAAAGCCGAACTGGCTCTGATGGAGTTCAAGACTGTCAATGATATCGGCCAGTTCGAGGGCGTTGTCAATGAAGTACCCTTCAGGGAGAAGATAGCAGATCTTTACGCAAAATTCAATCAACCCGAAGAAGCGCTCAAGGAATACCTGGTTCTGATCCGCAAAGATCCGCACAACGCCGAGTACTACTATCGTGCCGGCCGGCTGTTCGAGGATCGCAACCGCTCAGAGAAAGCCGCACAGCTCTACAAAAAGGCCGTTGAGCTGGATTCACGCCACTCACAGGCGTACTCCGGCCTCGGATCGCTGCTGTTTCGCGCCAAGCGCCATGCAGAGGCCAAAGGCTACCTCGACTCCGCGGTGCGGCTGGACGCAGAGAACTACCGCGCCTGGTTCTACATAGGCAAGATCCACAAAGAGTTCAAGGACCATACCGCGGCGATGTCGGCGTTTGAGAAGGCATCCAAAGATCCCGAGCTTAAACTCAAAGCGCTGGTTGAACGCGGCAGTTCGTTACTGGCGCTGGGAGACTACGATCGCGCCGGCGCGGAGCTCGAACGCGCAATCAAGCACTCCGAAAATGACTCGGCGCCCGAGACACTGTTTGCGCGCTATTTTCTGGCCGTTGCTTACGAGAAGACCCGCCGTATCGAGCCGGCGATTGAACAATGGGAGAAGGTCTACCAGAAGAAGCCCGGGTTTCGCGATGTGGCCGAGAAGCTCAGCCAGTACCAGGAAATGCGCCACGATGACCGCATCAAGGATTACCTCACCAGCAGTGCCGCGGAGTTCTGCGAAATCTGCCGCAAGCTCACCGCGACAATGGGGCTTACCGCACGCGACGTGTCCAACATAGACAACGGTTGCGAGATCGTGGCTATGGAGCCGCAGTCAAAGTGGCGCAATACCCGCAACCTTCCGATTCTGATTCGCTTCCTGCGCGGAACCGAGGTTATCGACGAGGGCACGGTCCGCGTATTACACGAGGAGATGAAAAAGCAGTCGGTCAACCGCGGTGCGCTGGTGTGCAGCTCCACGTTCTCGCGTACCGCGCACGGTTTTGCTGAGTCGCGTCCTATAGATCTCTACAATAAGGACAGACTGCAGGAGTTCCTGGCGCACATTGAACTGTGAGACTGCTCTGAGATGAAGATCCTGTGCGTGTCAGATCACGTAGATCCACTTGTCTATAGCACCAACGTTCGCAAACACTTCAGCGACGTTGACCTGGTCCTCAGCGCCGGCGACCTGCCGATGGATTACCTCGGCTTTCTTGCCAGCAGCTTCAATACTCCAGTCCTGTTTGTGTTCGGCAATCATAACCTGTCGCAGCTGGAGAACTTCCGCCGTCAATCCGCCCATATACGCGATTCCGGGGATATCAATTTCCGTCTTTGCAACACCTTTGGATCAACCCACGTTCACCGCAGAGTAGTGCGGACAAAGGGCATGCTGATTGCGGGTCTCGGCGGCAGTCTACGCTATAATGCGGGGAAAAATCAGTTCAGTGAACGCGAGATGTACCGCCAGATTCTTGCCATGGTGCCACGCCTGCTGTGGAACCGCCTGGTTCACGGACGCTATCTGGACATCCTGCTGACGCACGCCTCACCATACGGTGTTCACGATAAGCCAGACCGCTGCCATACTGGTTTCCGCGCGTTCCGCTGGTTCATCAGGCGCTTCCAGCCGTGCTACCTGCTGCACGGGCACGTGCATCTGTACGATCTGAACGCCAGGCGCGTCACGGTGGTAGACGGCACCACGGTAATAAACGTCTACAGCCACTTTGTTCTGGACACCGCCAGCCCGCCACAGGAGCCATGCAATGAGCAGTATCGTTGACCACGAAGCTCGCGAGGATTTCAACCGGGCGCGCCTGCACGAGACTCTGCACCGCATCATGAACGCACTCTCGGCGCAGAATCAGGAACTGCTGTCACTGAACGAAGTCAAGCAGGTGCTCCGTCCGCGCGGCGAGACCTACCGCGGCATGCAGACTATCGAAATATCGCAGATAGTTGGCAGCGAAGGGCGCTACCGCGATTTCAGCAAGAGCTTTCTACCGCGCCACGACTACCTAAAACACCGCTGGGTCAGTATCGACAAGGCCCACCTGCAGGACGTGATCCTGCCGCCGGTGCGCCTCTACGAAATCGGCGGACTCTACTTTGTACGCGACGGAAACCACCGCGTATCGGTAGCCAAGGCGCAGGGCGTCGGCGCCGTCGACGCCGAGGTCACATCGCTTTCATCGGCAATCACGCTGGACCCGAGTATGTCGCGCGAAGAGCTCACCCGCGCTGTCATCGCCTACGAGAAGTCGATGTTCTACGAGCAGACACGCTTCGCGCGGTTGGTTCCTGACTATACCCTCGTCTTCACTGCAACCGGCCGTTACGACGAAGTACTGCAGCATATCCACGGTCACAAGTACTTCATCAACCAGGGAATCAGCGAGGAGATCCCGTTCGACAAGGCGCTGGTGTCGTGGTATCTCAACGTATTCCGCCCGGTAGTCGATACAATAGAGGCCGAACGAATCATGACTCGATTCCCCGGCCGCACCCACGCTGATCTGTACATGTGGATTGTGAAGCGCTGGCATCTTCTAAAGGATCGGTTTGGGGCCGACTATCCGGTAAGCGAAGTCACACGTCAGTTTTCATTGCGCTACGGTACGACGCTGTGGCAACGTATCCGCTCATTCTTCGGCAAGGACAACAGTCAGCGTCGAATGGGTCCGGTTAACGAACCGTAGTACGAACCCAGCGGCACGTAGAGGTAGCTTCTGCCGGCGGAGTCGCTATGAGCCAGCCCGTCGAGCGGGTACCGTCCGCCCGCCAGCGTTCGCTCGGGGGTTACAGAGGTCTCGCCGGAGTCCTCATCATCGGACACAACCAGCAGCGAACCACCGGCCTCGGGCACTGTGATGCTCCGCTCATCGAGGTCAATTTGCGGCAGCTGATCGTGCACGCTGGATAGCCGCGGCGCATCGATCAATACGCTGCGCTCATCGTGTTCCCCGGCGCGGTCAATCACCACGGTGCGGTACTGCCCGCGCGGCAATTCGTCCCAGCCGGCCATGCTGAGGCCGGAAAACCCGACCCAGTTTTCCCCCGCTACACGACGATGCGTCCAGCTCTGCGCGTCAAAGCGCCAGTAGAGTTCAGCCTCATCGTGAATCAGGTAGAACTCGCTTATGTCGCCAAAACCGTCCTCGTCGCGCACCAGCGCAAACAGCGTCAGCTGCTCGTAGCGCCGGTTGAGATCCAGATCGTCGACGTACTCCAAACTGACCTCAACGCTGACGATCTGCGGCGGTGCGCCGGTGCACGCAATCAGCAGTGCGCTGACCGCGGCGGCAACCAGCAGCGTTGCTGCCCGCCGGCCACTCATCACCGCTTCCTCCGCGCGCGACGCGGCAGCCGTACGTGTACCGATGAGGCGCGCTCGAGCAGCCCGTCGGCAACCAGGCGGGCGGTGACCGCCCGGGCACTGTTGCGCGGAAGCCCCCACAATTGAGCCAACTGACGTTGGTGTAGCTCACGATCTGAACCGGATAGATGCGTCTGAGCCTCCTGGGCAAGCGTCTGCAGTGCATGCGCAGAAACCACACGCGCGTTATCGAGAACTACCGCAAAACCCAGCCGCTGCAGCGATTCAACCAGCGCGCGCGTGTTGGGATGGCGGTTGCGAGCCGCGTCGTAACCGGTGCGCCCACAGCGTTCGATTTCTTGACGCAACTGCCGTGCGGCCGGCGGCAGGACCTGATCTCTGGCTACATCGGCGGGAAAATATCGCCCGTCACGCTTGACAAGCAGCGTACCGTCGGCGGCAGCCCAGCTGACAAGCGCCATCGAAAACGCGGGACCGCCCACACCCGATACCTCGCTGACTACACGTACCGCATCACGGCTACCGATGCCCTCGTGGCGCCTGGCGGCGCGCTGCAGCGCAGCCACACAGCGATCGAGCAACGATGGAGCGGTCCACCAGCCACCGATGTCGATCGGCGCCGGCTCCTGCTGCTCCAGCCAGCTGCTGCGTTCCTGCGCCGGGAGGTGCCCGACAATACCCCATACGCGGTAGGTCACCTGCTCAATCGGCAGACCGCCTGCCAGCAGCCCGGCAGCAGCCGACGTTGCGGCGTTGACGTCACCGTGCGCCGGCAGCGCCAGCACAACCGTTAGACGGCCGCACCGGCGGCCCTGATGCAGTTCATAGTCACAGCCCGGTATCAGCGGCAACGCGCGCGTAAGCTGCAGCAGCGCGTGTCTATCGTCCCACGGTCGAACCGCGCTCAGCGCAACCTGCAGCGTGTCGGCCACCTCAGGTGGAACGTCGGGAATCCTGACGCTGCAGGCGCTTCCCGTAGCGCTGTATTGGAGATTCTCGCAGGAAACCAACGCCGTTGTGGTGTTGTACTGTTCGTGTGCCGCGGCAAACAGAAGCCCTCCGGGTTTCAGTTCGCGCCGCGCGGCGCCCTTGAGAACCACCTCGAAGAAGCGGGAACTGCTCTCCTTACCGCTGTTGCCGCGTCCGCGGACACTCAACGCGCGTTTTCCCGGATAGAGCAGCAACGCTGCAGGAGGGGATTCACCGGCTACCGTTGCGCCGAGGCGCAGCGCAACCCCCCTGCCGGGAATCGGGGCCTCGACTTCAGACGATTCAACCCACCATAGTGGCGGCGCCACGTACGGTGAGTTGGATTGGTTTGTGAGGGACCAGTCTTGTATCAATGGTGCGCGGGAAGAATCCCGTGTCAGTAGTTCTTCATCGCTTGCAGCTTACGCTGCTTCTTCAGGAGCTTACGCTCCATCGACTTGCGCTTCCTGTTCTTGATAGTCGAAGGTTTCTCGAAATACTCGCGCTTCTTCCACTCGCGAATGATTCCTTCCTTCTCTACCATACGCTTGAAGCGTTTGATGGCTTTCTCAAGCGGTTCGCTGTCATCAACTCGTATATAGGCGATTAACATCACCCCCTTTCCGTATCTGCGGTAGTACTGTGGAGTATTTTACGGAAGATCGCGCGTTTGTCAACCAGAGGTCGCTCCAGGAAGGCTTGCGGGTCAACGGGGACCCCGGCAATGCGGAACTCCCAGTGCAGATGCGGACCGGTTGCCAACCCGGTCATACCGACGGTGCCGATCGGCTGCCCGCGCCGAACCAGTTCACCCTCCTCAACGTCAAGCCGGTCCAGGTGATAGTACAGCCCAAATACACCCGGAAGGTGCTCGATAACCACCGACTTTCCGGTAATTATGCGGTCAGCGGCAAACACCACCCTTCCCGCCCCGGAGGCCACTACCGTTGTTCCCGTTGGCGCGGCAAGGTCGATGCCGAAGTGGATCGATTGTGCCTCGTTGCCGTCAGCGTAATCGAAGATCCGGCGGTCACCGTAGTCGGCGCTGACGCGGGCATTCTCCACCGGAACGATGAATTCACCCTCGTTGTAAACGCGCTGCGGGTTGTGAGTGGCCACCAGCGCAATGATCTGCCGCGCCTGCTCGATGCGGCGCGGATCAGGTGTTTCACGAAGATCGCTCATAGCGCGGTTGAGGGCGATGCGCATCGAGGCAAACTGCCGCGGTCTGACCGTGATGCTGCGTGTACGCGTTATTTCCTCACCGTGTTCGGTGGACGCAACAACTTCCAGCAGGTACTCATCGGGAGCCAGTGTAGACGGAATACCGAGCAACGATACCCAGACCTCAACGTCACGAACCGTGGTGGTGCGGTATCCTCCGGCAGCCGTTACGCGGTCGCCGTTGGCACGGTAGAGCGCCGCTCGCAATTGTACTACCTCTACTCCGGCTTGCAGGTGGACAACCAACGGCTCACCGCGCTCGACCTCACTCGGCACGTGTATCTGTATCGCTGCTGCCGGTTGCGCACACAACAGTGCCACACCGCTAAACACTAGATTCCTGACGGTATTTCGGAACACAAACTCCTCTCGCTACGCGAAAATATCGCGCTACTCTGCATTCTCGGTTCCGGTATTGCTACCGGTTCGGGCAATATCGACCACGCTCAGCTGCGTGTTCTCTCTATTCTGAAAATAGTTCTTTTCCAGACGGAATACCACATCCACAACGTCATCGAGGCTGAAATCAACGTTGACACGCTCCGCCGCATTCCAGAATACCGCCGGCCACTTGAAGCTGCCAACCGACAGGGTCATGCGCAGATGCTGTTCTTCGCGCCCCATGAAGTCAAGCCGTGCCAGCCGGGCGCGGCGCACCAGGAATACCAGTGGCGCATTCTCCTGACCGTACGGCGACAGCGAGTCAACGATATCGTGCAGCGCCGGTGTCATGTGCGAGTGCGGGATCTCGGCGTCGATCAGCACGTCCTGATCCTCATCGTGCAGCTGAATTGAGCCGGCAACGCCGGCGGCGCGCTCCAGAAAGCCCGGCACCCGTTCCGAGGGCAGTGCAAAACCGGCGGCCGGATCGTGACCGCCCCACTCGTCGAGCAAGTCTTCGAACTGCCGCAGGAACTCGGTAGCCAGGAATCCGCGCACGCTGCGAACAGATCCAACGGTCTTGCCGTTTGCACTTGTCATCACAATCGCCGGTGCGCGAAACTGACGGCAGAGCCGGCCGGCGAGGATTCCGGTTATGCCACGGTGTAGCTCGTCGTCGCGTACCACTACCAGCTTTCCACCAAACGTCTCCAGACTGGCGCGCGCCTCGGGCTGGATACGGTTCCATGCCTGGTCACCTATTTCGCGACGGCGCACGTTGAGCTCTACAACCAGCTCCACAAGCGCTGCAATCTCGGCGCTGTCCTGCGACAGGAAAAGCCGGACTGCCTTGTCCGGCTCTCCCATGCGCCCCGACGCGTTGATCACCGGCGCCAGCTGGTAGCCGATGTCCTGACAGGTAATAGTTTTGCCCAGCAGCCCCTGGCGCTCAATGAGCGCCAACAGCCCCGGCCGCGGCGCTTCTCGCATTGCACTGAGCCCCATGCGCACCAGGATGCGGTTTTCGTCACGCAGCGGCATCATATCGGCGATTGTTCCCAGAGCGATCAGGTCACTGACTGCGCTGTAGGCGGTCTCCAGAGCGGGTACACGTTTCTGCATATAGAGCGAAAACAGCGCTACGAACACGTCGATCTCTTCCGGCCGGCGACTGCGGTAGCGCGGCAGCTTGGAGCTTTCCAGCATCTTGAGCAAGCTGCGCCCTTCGAGCGCCGGGAAGACCTTCCACACCTCCGGGGCGGCATCGAGCAACGCCACGTCCACGCGATTGCCGAAGACCCGCCGAATCATGCGCTCCTGCGCCGCGGCATCGTAGGCGATGACTTCGTGCCCGTGCAGAAATGCGCCAATTCGCGTGTCTTCAATCCCTACCATGCCCGGTACAACCGTCTCGGATATGCGCTCGATTTCTACCAGGTTCTCGAGCTTCACGGCGTCGATGATGACGGTGTCGTTTCCCGGTCTGACGTTGAGCAGGCAGACGGTCTGCTTGTAGAGCTCGGTCTGTGCCAGCTGCAGCGCCCAGCGCAGCTTGGCGGCCAGCGCGCAGCCGCACAGGCCGGCAAACGGATAACCGCTATCCGACATCTTGGGATTGATGATTGCCACCGCGGCGGGGATCTCCGGTTGAGGGTTGTGATGGTCAACCACGATTACATCGATCCCCAGCTCTGCAGCGCGTGCGATCTCGATGGTGTTGGTGATTCCGCAGTCAACAGCCACTATCAAGCTGCCGTCAGCGGCAGCAAAGCGTTCGACGGTCTCCACGGTCAGCCCGTAGGGCTCGTCACCCAGCGGCAGGGCCCAGCTGACCTCAATAGCCAACTCGCGCAAAGTCTGCACCAGAATCGATATGCTGGTAATCCCGTCGGCATCGCGGTCTCCGAATACCAGCACTTTCTCACCTTCGGCTTTGGCGGTCAGGATGCGGTCAACTGCGTCCTCCATCTCTTCAAACAGGAAAGGATTGTGCAGGTACTGCGGATCTTTCTCCAGGAAGTAGAGCAGATCCTGCGGCTCGGTCAATCCACGACGCACCAGGATGGCGGCGGGCAGCAACTCCAGACGGTGAGTCTGAGACAATTCGCGTACCAGATCTGCGTCAACCGGCGTCTTTGTCCACTTCATTAAATTCATCAAAGATTGCTTATCTCTTGCAAAATAATCGGTAACTGCTGCACCGGGCCGGGTCCTACACGAAAGGCCTGCTCCAGCAACGGCAGCGCGTTTTGCAACGCCTGTTCGCCGGCAGCGTAGATGGTGCACAGAGCATCACCGCAGCCAACGCGGCTGCCGCGCTTAGTGTGGATTTCAATACCAACATGCGGCAGAACATCATCGTCGGCCTTGTTGCGGCCCACTCCCAGGTAGACCCCCGCCATTCCGACCTTGTAGGCGTCGATGTGCTCTACATAACCGGCGTCCGCGGCCGTGATCGTATGACTTTCGGGGGCGCGCCAGTTCTGATAGCGCCGCTCGAGAACCGCTGGATCGCCCCCCTGCAGTTCAACGTTGTGCACAAAACGGCGCCACGCGCTACGGTCATCGAGTTTCTGCCCGGCAAGCTCACACCCCTGCTCAACCGATGAGCACTTGCCGCCGAGCACCAGCATCCAGGCGGCGAGTCGCAGCGTCACTTCCATCAGATCCGCCGAGCGCGCATCGGGCTGCAGACTACGCGAACCCACGCTGCCATGCAGGCAGGCTATCGATTCTTCAACTTCCAGGAAGTTGCCGACCATGTGCCCCAAAGGCTGTTCCATTGCGCTAAGCACCGCAACGACCCGTTTTCCCAACGCATCGCCGGTTTCCACCAGAGACTCGGCGAGCTCTCGCGCCTGCGCGTTGGTCTTCATAAACGCTCCCGAACCGCACTTGACGTCAAACACAAGCGCGTCCGAGCCTTCGGCAAATTTCTTCGACAGGATGCTGGCGGTAATGAGGGGAACGGATTCAACCGTTCCGGTGACGTCGCGCAGCGCGTAGAGCAGCCGGTCTGCCGGCACTACATCCGCACTCTGGCCGGTCATCGCGTAGCCCGCCTCGCTCAGAACGTCACGAAAGCGGTCCATCGACAGAGCGGTAGTGTAACCCTCAATTGACTCGAGCTTGTCGAGGGTACCCCCGGTGTGCCCAAGTGCCCGGCCGCTCATCATCGGCACCGGCACTCCGCAGGCAGCCACCAGCGGGGCCAGAATCAGCGATACCTTGTCCCCCACACCGCCGGTGGAATGCTTGTCGACAAACGGTCCGGCAATACCCGAGAGGTCGAAGACGGTGCCGGATTGTATCATGACATCGGTAAGATGACCGGTCTCCTCACGCGACATCCCGCAGAAGAACACCGCCATCAGCCAGGCGGAGATCTGATACTCCGGAATCGAACCGTCAACGTAGCCGTTAATCAGATAAGCGATCTCATCCCGGCTGAGTACCTCTTTATTCCGTTTCTTGACTACCAGATCCACTGCACGCATTCTCTCTCCCGGGTCCAGAGACTACCATGAATGCCGCACCGTGAGAACCGCTCAAGCAAGGCTGCCCTTGTTGCGGGAGGGCGAACCGCATATGATGCAGCCCATGAACTACCGTATGATCACTGGCAATACGCAGCTGCAGGCGCTGCAGCAATCGCTTTCCCAGCGTGATGTCGCGGTGATTGCACTCGATATCGAAGGCGAGTTCAACCTGCACGTCTACGGGGAGCGGCTCTGCCTGATTCAACTCTATGACGGAGAACAGCTTACCGCAGTTGATCCGCTGGAGATCGACCGTCCGCTGCTCAAAGCCTTTTTTGAGGATCGCGGCGTACTCAAGATCATGTACGACTCGCTGAGCGACCAGTCGCTGCTGTTCAAAACGCTCGAAACGCGGATTCATTCAATTGTCGATCTGAAGCCCGCGGTTGATCTGCTGCAGTACGCCAGGCGCGATCTGGGTTCGGTACTCAACCACGCGTTGGGCATCACTATCGAGAAGAAGTCGCGCTTTCAGCGTTACAACTGGACCACCCGCCCCCTGGCAGCCGACGCGGTTGAGTACGCCATGTCCGACGTGGCGCATCTTTTTGCCCTCAAGGATCACCTGCTGGCCGAGCTCAGCGCCGCAGGACTCATCGACGCCTACCTGTTGAAGAATCTGATGCTGCAGAACAAGCCCCCCGATATCAATCGCAGGCCGCGGCTGTTCCGATCGGGAGAATTCCGCAATCTCTCAGCATCAGCCAGGCAGCGCTTTGAGCGCATCTACGAGATCCGCGACGGATACGCGCGCGAGGCCGACCTGCCGCCGGATACGCTGCTTGCCAAGCGACATCTGTTTCAGATTGCCGCCAATCGGATGCAGGCCGCTGCGCTGGAGGTCAACCCGCGAGTACCACAATCCATCCACCGCAAGATGGTTGCCGATATCGAAGCGCTGTTGGATGAGTAAAACCGCGTCATCACAGTATCCCACCGCCGATACGCAGCGAATTAAGCGGCGTCTCGGCCACGTCCTGGATCAACCGGTAGAGTACGGTTCGGGCGTTCTGCAGCGCCGCATCTTCGAGTCCGATCTTCAGCGCCGCTGAGAACTCCAGCCTCCCGCTGTACTGCAGGTAGTCCGCCGCTGCTCGGCCCAGCGCAGCGGCGGCGCCGGGCTGGGCGCAGTTGACGCAGACAAAACCGGTCTGCCGCGGGTCGTAGTAGCGCCTTGAATCTGCCGCCAACCCGGCTCCGCAGTTGGCGCACGCATCGAGTTCCGGCTGTAGTCCGGCGGTCTCCAGGTAACGCCACAAAAACTGGATGCTGACCGGGCGGAAATCGGTAGCGCTATCGAGAGCCCGCAGCGCGTCCAACAGCAGCGCAAACAGTCGGTCGCTCTCAGCTCCTCCGCCAAAGGTCTTGAGCACCAGCTCGGCCCACAATGACGCGCTGTAGAACCGCGTTACCGATTCACGCAGCCCGGAAAAGAAGTCATTCACGCTGAGATCGGTGATCTTGATGCTCTTCTTGACCGGATCAGTGTAGAGATAACAGTGTCCGTAGCAGAACGGATTGGTGACGCCGCGCAGTTTTCCCTTCCGGGAGTAGGCCCCGTGCGCGATTGCGGACAGCAGCCCCTGCTGCGGTGTCAGCATGGTCACGCCCTTGTGGATATCTCCGATACGCGAGTTCTTCAGAATAATGACGTCGGTTGCACTGTTACGGTTCATTGTCGGTTTGCCGCTTGACTGCACTCACAGGCCATAGACATATTATACCAAGTACACAGCTATCTAACTCACAAGGTGAAACAATGTCGAGTCCACACGCAATCATTCCGGCTGACCAGATTCTGCCGGCCAAGCTTCTTGTTATCCCGTTATCGAGTAAGCCGATCTTTCCGGGGATCTTCACCCCCATGATGCTCACTTCACAGGAGGATATTGCGGTAATCGAGCAGTCGCTCGCGGGCGACAGCATGATCGGGCTTACCCTGCTGCGCGATGAAGATACCCAGGAGCCTACCGGCGACGACCTGCATCAGGTTGGAACGGTGGCCAAGATCATGAAGAAGATCAATCTGCCCGACGGAGGCCTCAACATATTTGTCTCAACGCTGAAGCGCTTCCGCATCAAGAAGGTGCTGAACCGCAGCGGTCCAATCGCGGTAGCCGTTGAATACCTCGAGGACAACTACGATTCGGCAAGCGGAGACGAAATCAAGGCGCTGACGCGCTCGCTGATTGGCGAGATGAAGCAGGTCTCCGAAAACAATCCGCTGTTTTCCGAAGAAATGCGGCTGAATATGGTCAACATCGACCACCCGGGAAAGATTGCAGACTTCTCCTGCTCAATTCTCAACATCGATCGTGAGGACCAGCAGCGGATTCTGGAAACCTCCGATGTCAAGAGCCGAATGGAGCAGGTGTTGATTCACATCAAGCGCGAACAGGAGCTCTTGCGCCTGCAGAAGAAGATCCAGCAACAGATCAACGAGAAGATCGAGAAAAGCCAGCGCGAATACTTTCTCAAAGAGGAACTCAAGGCCATCAAGCAGGAACTCGGCATGCCGGTGGACGCAAAGAGCTCTGAGCACCAGCGCTTCCGCGACGAAATCGAAAAACTGCAGCTCTCAACCGAAGTACGCGAACAGGTCGAACACGAACTCGAGAAGTTCTCTTTGACCGAGCCGAGTTCGCCGGAGTTTCAGGTAACACGCAACTACCTCGACACCATCATCAATCTGCCCTGGAACGATCCTAAACCCGAACAGATCGACATCCGACGCGCCGAACGCATACTGAACGCCGACCACTACGGGCTGGAGGACGTCAAGCAGCGCATACTCGAGTTCCTGTCGGTGCGCAAGCTGAAACAGGACGCCAAAGGGTCGATAGTCTGCCTGGTTGGGCCTCCCGGAGTTGGTAAGACATCGGTGGGAAAGTCGATTGCCCGGGCGCTCGGCAAGCAGTTCTTCCGATTCTCGGTGGGCGGTATGCGCGACGAAGCCGAGATCAAGGGGCACCGGCGCACCTACGTCGGCGCAATGCCCGGCAAGATCATTCAGGGACTGAAGGCGGTCAAGACCAACGATCCGGTATTCATGATCGACGAAATCGACAAGCTCGGGGCGTCGTTCCAGGGAGACCCATCATCGGCGCTGCTCGAAGTGCTCGATCCCGAGCAGAACGTGGCGTTTCGCGATCACTACCTCGATCTGCCGTTTGACATCTCCAACATCTTCTTCATCACCACCGCCAACACGCTGGACAGCATCCCGGCGCCGCTGCGTGACCGCATGGAGATCATCCGCCTGTCGGGTTATATCGACGACGAAAAGGTTGCCATCGCACGCAAGTATCTGCTTCCAAAATCGCTGCAGCGCGCCGGGCTCGGCAAACGCGACGTCAAGTACAGCAAGAAGTGTCTGCTGCAGATTGCCAACGGTTACGCGCGCGAGGCCGGAGTCCGTAACCTCGAAAAAGCCCTGGACCGCATCCACCGCAAACTCGCCCACCGCGTGGTACTGGAGCAAGCGCAGGCACCGTTTACGATCGAGGTCGAGCAACTCGATGACCTGCTGGGCAAGCGTGTCTTCAAAGATGACCTGGAGAGGCGCAGCACGGTTGCCGGTACCGCCACCGGCCTGGCGTGGACTCCACACGGCGGCGACGTGCTGGTGATTGAAGCGGTCAGCAATCCGGGCAAGGAAGGCTTTCACATAACCGGCCAGATGGGCGATGTAATGCAGGAGTCGGCGCGCATCGCCTACACCTGGGTGCGCCATATAGCCGAGCGCTTCCAGGTGCCGGCAGAATACTTTGAACAGCGCCAGATCCATCTGCACATCCCCGCCGGTGCTACCCCCAAGGACGGACCGTCGGCCGGAATCACGATGGCGGCCAGCCTGTTGTCACTGGCAACCGACAAACGCGTGCGCACCCGTCTGGCGATGACCGGTGAGCTCTCATTGGTGGGTACGGTTCTGCCGGTTGGCGGACTCAAGGAAAAGACCATTGCCGCGCGCCGCTACAAGATCAAAGAGCTCATTATCCCCAAAGAGAACGAGCGCGATCTTGAAGACATTCCGCAGCATATCAAACGCGGCATAACGTTCCACGCGGTACGTACCATGGACGAGGTCGTTGAAAAGATCTTTCAAACGCGGTAGGACTACCCGCATGAGTGTTGTTCGATCAGCTCCGTCACCTGGCACGCGCCGGGGGACCGGGCGCCTGTTCAAGATAGTGTCGGCGGCTGCTGCAGCCGCACTGGTACTCGCCGGATGCAACGCTGCCCGCGACGTCAACGCAGAAGAGCCCGAAGACGACCCTGTGCTCCACTCATCATTCAGTCTGACCGAGGAGCAGTTGCTGCAGATGGTGCAATCACAGCCTGATCCGCTGCCGGCACGCGTTGCCGAGCAACCACAACGCTTCCTGGAACTGGCTGATTCGGTCCTCGATCTGGAGCACGATTTCATCCTGCTGGTCGATAAACAGCACCCGCTGCCGCCCGACTACCAGCCCGCAGACCTGGTGTCGTTGAGCGACTACCACGGCCGCATCGGCTACGCGGCAGCTGACCGTGCGGTACGCGAGGCAATTGTGGACGATCTGCTGGCGATGGCCGAAGAGGCCCGCGAAGACGGCGTACACCTTCTGGTTCAGTCGGCCTATCGCTCCTGGAGCTATCAGCAGACGCTCTTCAGCAACTACGTGGCGCGGCACGGCGAAGAAGCCGCCGAGCGTTTCTCGGCCCGGCCGGGGCACTCGCAGCACCAGCTGGGCACCGCGGTTGACTTTGCGCCGATTGGCCACCAGTTCACCGGCACGGACGATGACCTCTGGCTGCGCGAGAACGCCTGGCGCTTTGGTTTCTCGCTTTCCTATCCGGACGGCCTGGAAGCGGTCACCGGCTACATTTATGAGCCGTGGCACTACCGCTGGATCGGCCGTGATGCCACCCAACTCGAACGTGAGTTCTTCGGCGGGATCCAGCAGTATATGCTCGAGTTCCTGCACACCCACGCAGATACCCTGCGCGCCGCACGGATCGACTAGCGCCCCGGCTATGGAACTGCTGTCACCCGCCGGCAATAGCGAGAAACTGCGTTGGGCCTACCTCTGGGGCGCCGATGCCGCCTATATCGGACTGCACGGCTTCTCACTGCGTTCGCGCGCCGACAACTTTGGCCTGCAGGAGTTTGCCGAGCTCAAGCGGATCAAGGCCGGGCGGCGGCTCTACTGCGCGCTGAACATCTATTTCTTTGACCACGATATCGCCGCGCTCGAGCGTGCGCTGGAACAGGTGGACCACGGTATCTTTGACGCGTTTATTGTCAGTGACCTCGGCATCCTCCCCACGCTGCGGCGCCGCTTTCCGGATACCGAACTGCACCTGTCAACCCAGGCCAACTGCGTCAACAGCGAGGCTGCGCGCTTCTATCGAGATCTGGGTTTCTCACGCGTGGTACCCGGGCGGGAGCTGTCGCTGGCACAGATTGCCGCAATCAAGAACACAGTTCCGGATCTGCAACTGGAGGTGTTTGCGCACGGAGCGATGTGTCTGGCCTACTCGGGACGCTGCTTTCTGAGCCGCTGGATGAGTGACCGCTCTGCCAACCAGGGAGACTGCGCGCACTCGTGCCGCTGGAATTACCGGCTCGGTGTCGATCCGCTGGTCCTGGAAGAACAGCAGCGTCCCGGTGAGTACTATCCGATTATCGAAGCCGACGACTTCACCGAAATTCTCTCCTCGCGAGACCTCTGCATGATCGACCACCTGGCTCCGCTTCGCGATGCCGGTGTCGACAGCCTCAAGATCGAAGGGCGCATGAAGTCGGTCTACTATACAGCGGTAGTCACTCGCGCCTATCGCGCGGCGCTCGATGCGTTATCCGCACCCGATCCTCGCGCACTTGAGTTCAGTTCTTAAATTGATTATGTGAGCAATGTTTTCTACACCACCGGCTTCTACTTTGACCGCGAGGCAATCGAGCGCCCGGCCGCCCG
>REDW01000110.1 GCA_007693325.1 Spirochaetaceae bacterium | reverse complement strand
GGCCGTAAAGGCCGCTACCGGCACCCCGGGGCAGCGCGCGGTCAACTCACCGAGGCGCAGGTAGTCGGGGCGAAAATCGTGCCCCCACTCGGAGACGCAGTGGGCCTCATCGATCGCGATCAGAGCCGGCGGACGCCGCTGCAGCAGCGTGCTGAAGGCCGCGTCGGCAAAGCGCTCGGGCGCCACGTAAAGCAGATCGAGCGCCTGCTCACTGCCGGGATCGGCGGCCATGGCGTCCAGCGTCTGCGCGCGTTCGGCGGGTTCCAGCGAGCTGTTGAGCACCCCGGCGCGGATTCCATTAGCGCGCGCAGCATCCACCTGGTCCTTCATCAGTGCAATCAGCGGACTGATCACCAGCGTGAAGCCGTTGCTTATGGCGGCGGGCAGCTGATAGCAGAGCGACTTACCGCCGCCGGTTGGCATCACCACAAAGACATCGCGGCCGCAGAGCAGCGCGTCTATGACCTCGCGTTGGTTGGGGCGGAACTCACGATATCCGTAGATACGAAGGAGTTCGCGCTGCAGGTCAACGTCCCGCGCTAACGCCACCGTCAGATCTCCAGCAGATGGTGCCCATGGTAGTGCTGATCGCGCAGTGCCCTGACCTCCTCGCTTGCCAGATAGTCATCGAGCTGCATCATACGGTCGATCACGCCCGAAGGCGTGAACTCGATAATGCGGTTGGCAACCGTGTGCACAAACTGGTGGTCATGGCTGGTGAACAGCACCGTTCCACGAAACGCTATCAATGCGTCGTTGAGCGCGCTTATGGCTTCGAGGTCGAGGTGGTTGGTAGGCTCGTCGAGGATCAGCACGTTGGGCCGCGCCAGCATCAGTCTTGCGAGCATGCATCGGACCTTCTCGCCACCGGAAAGAACGCTGACCTTCTTCAGCGACTCATCGCCGGAGAACAGCATCCGCCCCAGGAACCCGCGCACGTAGGTCTCTTCCTCGACATCGGTATACTGGCGCAGCCAGTCGATTATCGACAGATCGCCGTCAAAATAGCGGCTGCTCTCCTGAGGGAAATAGGCCCATTTCACCGTGGCCCCCCACTCGTAGCTACCGCTGTCGGGTTGCTGCACGCCGGATAGAATCTCGAACAACGCGCTCTTGGCGTGGTGATACGGACCTACAAAGGCGATTTTGTCTCCCGGGTTAACCGTCAGACTCAGCCGGCAGAGCACATCGTCTTCCGCCAGCGACTGACCGAGCCCTTCGATCTGCAGCACCTTGCGCCCCAACTCGCGCTCGGGATCAAAGCTGACGTAGGGTGAGCGGCGGCTGCTGGGCTTGATGTCGTCTATCGACAGCTTCTCGACAAGCTTGTGACGGCTGGTAGCCTGGCGTGACTTGGCGGCGTTGGCCGAGAAACGCTGGATGAAACTCTTGAGCTCGGCGATCTTGTCCTCGCGGCGCCGCTTGTCATCGCGCATCTGCTTGCGCATCAGCTGACTGGAGTGGTACCAGAAATCGTAGTTGCCTACAAACAGCGCGATCTTGCCGAAGTCGATGTCGGCGATGTGCGTGCACACCTTATCCAGAAAATGGCGATCGTGCGACACCACAATAACGGTGTTCTTGAACTGATAGAGAAAATCTTCCAGCCATGCCACGGACTCGAGGTCCAGATTGTTGGTAGGCTCATCCAGCAGCACAATGTCGGGATCGCCGAACAGTGCCTGCGCCAGCAGCACCCGCACCTTCTGGCCGCCGTCGAGCTCACCCATCAGCCGGTCGTGATACTCGTCGGCAATCCCCAGGCCGGCAAGCAGACGACCGGCTTCAGACTCGGCTTCCCACCCGCCCATCTCGGCAAAATCACCCTCGAGCTCTGAAGCGCGCATACCGTCGGCCTCGGTAAAATCTTCCCTGGAGTAGATAACGTCCTTCTCGGTCATCACGTCGTAGAGTGCACGATAGCCCATGATCACGGTGTGCAGCACGCTGTGCGCGTCAAACTGGTACTGGTCCTGCTGCAGCACCGCTACGCGCTGCCCGGCCGACACAATGACCTCGCCCGTGTCGGGTTCAATCTCGCCGGAGAGTATCTTGAGGAAGGTGGATTTCCCGGCGCCGTTGGCACCGATAACGCCGTAGCAGTTGCCCGGCGTGAACTTTATATTGACGTCCTTGAACAGAACACGTTCACCGTACGAAAGGGTGATATTGGAAGCGGTAATCATAGTGTTGCGTCAATATACGCACAGCCGTGGCGACGAGGCAAGGCCCGCTGTACAGACACTTGGCTTTCTTGCGAGAACTCAGTATGCTTTACCGCAGCACACCTATGAACCTGTCACAAGAAATCAACAAGCGGCGCACATTTGCCATTATAAGCCATCCGGACGCGGGCAAGACCACACTCACCGAGAAGTTGCTGCTGTTTGGCGGCGGCATCCGCGAAGCCGGGGCCGTCAAGTCAAACAAGATCAGAAAGACCGCGGTATCGGACTTCATGGAGATCGAGAAACAGCGCGGCATCTCGGTTACCACCGCGGTGATGTCTTTTGAATACGACGGCCGGCTGATCAATATCCTCGATACGCCCGGACATAAGGACTTTGCCGAGGACACCTATCGCACGCTGACCGCTGTGGACAGCGTAATCCTGGTGGTGGATTGTGTAAAGGGCGTAGAGGAGCAGACCGAAAAACTGATGCAGGTCTGCCGAATGCGCAACACCCCGGTGATCATCTTTGTCAATAAGCTGGACCGAGAGGGTAAACGCCCGCTGGAGCTGATGGACGAACTGGCCCTGAAGCTCGATGTTGCCGTGCGTCCGCTGTCGTGGCCCATCAATATGGGGCAACAGTTCAAGGGCGTATACAACCTGCACGAAAAGAACCTCTACCTGTTCCGGCCGGCCAAGACGCAGATCGAACAAGACCGGCTGCTGATTGAAGATCTGACAGATCCGCGACTAGACGGCATTTTAGGCTCCGATGCTGCGGCGCTGCGCGAAGACGTTGAACTGATCGAAGGGGTCTTTGAGCCGTTCCGGGTTGAGGACTACCGCAGCGGCAGCGTTGCACCGGTGTTCTTCGGCAGCGCTCTCAACAATTTCGGCGTGCGCGAGCTGCTCGAGACTTTTCTGCGGATTGCCCCGCCACCGGCGTCGCGCGCCTCGGACAAGCGCGAGATAGCCCCGGATGAAGACAGGTTCTCGGGGTTCATCTTCAAGATTCACGCTAATCTCGATCTACGTCACCGAGACCGGATTGCTTTCCTGCGTGTCTGCTCGGGGACCTTCCGCCGCGACAAACCGTTTCTGCACGTACGGCAGAGAAAGAACATGCGCTTTTCCACACCGTACAACTTCATGGCGCAGCGCAAGAATGTTATCGATGAGGCGTTCCCCGGAGACGTGATCGGCCTCTACGACCGCGGAGACCTCAAGATCGGTGACACCCTGACCGAGGGCGAATCCTTTACCTTTCAGGGAATCCCGGCGTTTGCACCCGAGATCTTCAAGGAACTCGTCAGTACCGACCCGCTGCGCTCCAAGCAGCTGGATAAGGGCATCCGTGAGTTGACCGAAGAGGGCGTGGCACAGCTGTTCACGCAGGAAGTCGGCAACCGCAAGATCGTGGGCACCGTGGGCGAGCTGCAGTTTGACGTAATTCGCTACCGGCTCGAACACGAGTACGGCGCTGCCTGCCGGCTCGAACCGCTCGATTTCTGCCGCGCGTGCTGGATTACCGCCGCAACGCCTGCAGTCCTGCGCGAGTTCACCAGGTTCCGTGAACGCCAGATCGGCTACGACCGCGACCAGAATCCGGTCTATTTTGCTGAATCCGAGTGGATGCTGCGCGCGACAATGCAGGCGCATCCGGACATCACGTTTCACTTCACCTCGGAGTTCACTACGCAGGCCGGTCAGGCGCTGGCGGCAGCCGGTTGATCAGCGCCGGCAGCGCCCGGGAACATCAGAAAAACAGCCGCAGCGATGCCAGAAACGTCACCACTACAACAAAGATGCGATAGGGCCCGTCGGGAATGCGGCGCACCAGACGTACGCCGACCATCGCGCCGATGAGAATCAGCGGCGCCACCGTTGCGTTGATTGCCAGAGTCCGGCCGCTGATAGTCCCCCAGAGGAATACGTGAAACGGAATCTTGATAAGGTTGTTGATGAAGAAGAACCAGGCCCCGGTACCGATGTAGCTGCGCTTGGGCAAACGCATACTGAGCAGATAGAGCGCCATGATCGGCGACGAGGCGTTGCCGATCATTGTGGCAAACCCGCCTCCGAGACCAACCAGCGGTGCAAACCACCACGCGTCGGGAATCTGAACCTCCTTCCGGATGTGTTCGCGGTAGACCAGGATTGCCAGGCTGACGAATACGCAGATGCCAATAGTGCGCCGGAACACATCATCGGAGATCACAGAACCGAACAGCGCGCCGACGGTTATTCCGATGACCGTAGCCGGCAGAACACGCAAGACGTGCTTCCACTCGGCGTCGCGGTGGTAGTAGTAGAGTGCGAATATATCTGCCATCGAGTACATCGGCAGCACCAGCCCGACCGAGACACGGCCGCCGAAGATAGCCGCCAGTATCGGAACCGCGATCATGCTGACACCCTGAACGCCGGTCTTCTGCATTCCCAGAAAGAGTGCAGTCAGCGCCAGCGCACCCCATTCGTAGCCGCTCAGTGTTTGCAGTGTTATCAACGCGCACTCCCGGGTTCAAGTCCGGCCCTAATGACCGCCTGCAGTCTACCGTCTTTGCGCTCGAACGGCCATACGCGTATAATAGGGCGCGTATGATTCTCAAACGCGTCCAGCAGCTGATTACCCTCACTGCCGACGTTCTGTGGCAAAGCTATCGCGAGTGGGTTGGCGACAACGCTCCGCGTCTGTCGGCAGCGCTGGCGTACTACACCGCGCTGTCGCTGGCACCGATGTCGATTGTGATTGTGATGGTTGCAACCTGGCTCTTCGGCGATACGGCGGTAAGCGCCGAGTTGCTCGAGCTGCTGGAGACCGCGGTTGGCCCCGAGATCATGGTGTTTTTCCGCAGCCTGCTGGCAACCGCCGAGCGTACCGGCACCGGCTACCTGGCCGGCGGAATAGGCCTGTTTGCGGTGCTCTACGGAGCCTCACGCGGACTGATGTGCCTGCGCGAAGCGCTCAACAAGATCTTTGGTTACGAAGCGGTGCCCGAGAACCGCCGTTTTCTGCGTGTACTCAGCGGCAAACTGCTGACTATCGGCATCACCATGCTGATATTGCTTGCGATTCTGCTTCTGCTGTTTCTCAGTCCGTTTATCGGTGCGGTGCAGCAGGGTATCACCGCGATGTTCCCGATGCTCGAATCACTGCGGTCTCTGCGGTCGCTCGAACTGTTGACCGCGCACGGACCAACATTTCTGATAGCCACGCTGTTCTTCATGGTGATCTACCACGTACTGCCGGCCCACAGATTACGCTGGCGCGACGTGCTTCCCGGTTCGCTCTTTACCGCGCTGCTGTTCAAAGCCGGTGACGGCGTCATCCGGCTCTACCTGCGCCGCAGCTTTGTTACATCGCTTTTCGGCGCAGCCGGTTCATTTGTGATCGTGCTGCTGTGGCTCTACTTCCTGGCGCAGATCATCTTCTTTGGGGCGGAGTTCACCTTCGTCTATCTGACGCGCCTCGGCCGCATGAAGCCGAGAAGGACTACTACTGATGAAAAAGAAAACAAGCGCAAAGCGCGCCGGCGTCTCGGGCGTACTCAAGCTAAACGCGCGCGGATTCGGTTTCGTGCTGGTTCCCGATGGCAAGGATCTGTTTATCCCGCTGGACAACCTGGGCTCAGCGATGGACGGCGACACGGTGATCGCCGAGATCGTTCGCGAAGCCAGGGACAAGAACAAGAACCCGGTCGGCAGGATCGTTGAGGTATCCAAGCGCGACACGCGTGACCTGGTTGGGGTTTTTCAGCGCAGCAACGGAAAAGCCACCGTCATTCCCGAGGATGACGAGCTGAAACGCCCGATTCTGATACCCGACAACAAACTGCAACCGAGCGGCGGTGGTAAAGCGCCGCGCGCCGGCCAACTGGTGTTGATTCGGCGCAAGCCTGACGCCAAGGCCGGCGAAAGCCCCCAGGGAGAAATCCTGGAAGTACTCGGTCACCCCTCGGACAAAGGTATGGATCTCACGCTGATTGCCAGGTCCAAGGGATTGAAGTCAGCGTTCCCCGCCAAAATCGAAGAGTTTGTGCGTACGCTTAAGCCGATTGCGCTGCAGAAAGAGACGCGCCGGCGCGATGACCTGCGCGACCAATTGTGCTTCACAATCGACCCCGAAACAGCCAAAGACTTTGATGACGCGGTGTCGCTGCGGCAGCTGGATAACGGCACGTTTGAGCTTGGCGTTCATATCGCCGATGTCAGCGCGTACGTCGAAGCGGACAGCCCGCTGGACCTGGAAGCGCGCGATCGCGGCACTTCGGTCTACTTTGTACAGCAGGTAATCCCCATGCTGCCCGAACGGTTGTCAAACGACCTCTGCAGCCTCAAGCCCAACGAAGACCGGCCGGCCTACAGCGTTATCATGAACATCGATTCGCGCGGCGACATCAAAGACTACCGCATCGTGGAATCGCTGATCCGCAGCAAGCACCGCTTTGCATACGAAGACGTCGAAGCCATCATCAACGGCAGGAAGCATCGCTACGCACAGAACGTTCATTTGATGATGATGCTGAGCCTGCTGCTGCGCCGCCGCCGCGAAGAGACCGGCAGCGTTGACTTTGACGTCCCCGAACCGGTGATTTCGCTGGACAAGAACGGTATTCCATACGAGGTTCGCCCGAGCGAACGGCTCGATGCGCACCGCCTGATAGAAGAGTTTATGCTGGCGGCCAACCGCACCGTGGCGCGCCATATCGTAGCACAGAACGCCGCCGCGCAAAAAAAGCAGCGCCGCGGTGACAAGCGGCCACAGCCGGTTACCTGGCCGTTTATCTACCGGGTTCACGAGAAGCCAAAGGAAGACGACGTACGCTCGTTTCTGGAACTGCTGGAAGGGCTGGGTATCCACTACCGAGTGCAGGGAGAGCTGGAGCCCGAAGACTACCGCAAGATCCTCGGCATCATCGAAAACCTCGACTTCAAGGATTTTGTGGAAAAGGTGGCGCTGCGCTCCATGACCAAAGCGGTCTACAGCACCGAAAACATCGGCCACTTTGGTCTGGCTTTTGACGCGTATACGCACTTCACCTCGCCGATCCGCCGCTACGCCGACCTGGCAATCCACCGCCTGCTCAAGCGATACGCCGGCGGTTCGCGGCCGCGGGCAACGCAGAAGCTCGAGGCATCATTGCAGCAGATCTGCGAACACAGCACGGCCCGCGAAATCCGCGCCACCGAGGCCGAACGCGAGTACACGCGGTTGAAATCGATGCAGTTTCTTGCCGGCAAGATCGGCGAAACCTACGACGGTGTCATCGCCGGAGTGACGTCGTTTGGCCTTTTTGTTGAGCTGACGCACTACCTGATCGAAGGCCTGGTGCACGTCTCGGAGATCAAGGATGACCATTACGACTTTGACAGGGACAACTATCAGCTGATAGGCCAGAAGAACGGCAGGACGTACCGCCTCGGAGACCGGCTGCGTGTCAGGATCAAGGGCGTCTCGCCCGAAGAGCGCAAAGCTGACCTCAGCATTGCAGAATGACGCAGCCGATGAACGCACAACAGCAGTGGCGCCCCGACAGCTGGCGCACCAGACCCGCGCGCCAGCAGCCTCACTATAGCGACAGCACCCGCCTGGCAGAGGTTGAGAACGCGCTACTGAGCTATCCGCCGCTGGTCTTTGCACAGGAGGCACGCCTGCTGCACGATCAACTGGCGCGTGTAGCAGAGGGGCGCGCGTTTCTGCTTCACGGCGGTGACTGCGCCGAGAGTTTCGCTGACTTTGCGGCATCTGGAATCCGTGACACCTTCAAGGTGCTGCTGCAAATGGCGGTTGTGCTGACGTTCGGCGGCTCGCTGCCGGTGGTCAAGCTGGCACGGCTGGCCGGTCAGTACGCCAAACCGCGATCCTCAGAGGTAGAGTACAACGGCGGACAGAGCCTGCCGAGTTACCGCGGTGATATCATCAACGGCCGCGAGTTCACGGCCGCGGCGCGCCGGCCGGATCCCGAACGCATGATTACCGCCTACCACCATTCGGCGGCAACTCTCAACCTGCTGCGCGCCTACGCCCAGGGAGGGCTCGCCGACCTGCACCAGGTGGGCCGCTGGAATATGAGTTTTGTGGCGGCCAACCCATTGCGCGAGCGTTACCAGGCAATGGCGGACCGTATCGCCGAGACACTGCGCTTCATGGAGGTGATGGGAATCAGCCCCGAGTCCACGCCGGCCATCCGCGAAACCCAGCTCTTCACCTCGCACGAGGCCCTGCTGCTGAACTACGAGCAGGCACTCACCCGGCGCGCATCGCACGACCGGCTGGATGATCCTGATGACCAGTGGTTTGACTGTTCGGCGCACCTGATCTGGATTGGAGAACGCACGCGCGGACTGGACGATGCCCATGTCGAGTTCTGCCGCGGCATCGCCAATCCCGTTGGCGTCAAGATTGGCCCACGCATCACCGCGGATGAACTGATCCGGCTGGTTGAAGTACTCAACCCGCACAACGAACCCGGACGGCTTACCCTGATCACGCGCATGGGCGCGGACGTTCTGGAACAGAAGCTGCCGGTGCTGGTTCAGCGTATTCAGCTCGAGGGTAGGAAGGTGGTGTGGGCTTGTGACCCCATGCACGGCAACACCGTTACCACTGGCGGCGGACTGAAGACGCGCGACTTTGACGCCATCATGCGTGAGATTCTGCAGTTCTTTGCCGTACACGCCGCAGAAGGCAGTTACGCCGGTGGAGTCCACCTGGAGATGACCGGCGAGCACGTCACCGAGTGTACCGGCGGCGCCTACGGCTTGTCGCAACAGGACCTGGGAGCGTGCTACCGCAGCTACTGCGACCCGCGACTCAACGCCGACCAGGTGCTGGAACTGGCCTTCCTGCTGGCCGACACGCTTACCGCGGTGCGACCGCAGAACGCTGCAGAATGAAGCGCTCGACAGCTTCGGCTACACCGTCCTGTTGATTGGTGGCCCGGGTAACCCAGTCCGCCATGGCCGCGATCTCAGGTAACGCGTTGCTGACGGCCACTCCAACGCCGGCGTAGTCGATCATGCCGGCATCGTTCATGCTGTCTCCGATAGCCATAACCTGTTGGCGCGTTATCGAAAGCATTGCGGCCAGATGAGCCAGCGCGCTGCCCTTATCCGAACCTGCCGGCAGGATTTCCAGGAAGTACGGCTTGGAGGTCACCAGGTTGAACTCGCTGCCGAGTTGTTGTCTCAGACGCTGTTGCAATGCAGGCAAGCGCTGTGGGTCAGCGGGGATCAGCAACTTCGGGATCTCTCCGATCGAGCGCAGGAATTGCTCGTATTCTGGTACAACGCGCTTCTGCAATCCCGAGCAGCGGCAATCCTCGTCCACCCAGGGGTCGTCACGGCTGACGCACGCGCTATCGCCAACGTAGACCTCTACCGGAAAGCCCGCTGCGTCTATTTCGCGATAGAATCTCACCGCGTCTGCGCTGGAGTGTGCCGTGCGCAGGAGTTCCTCACCGCTGTCGGTCCGCGTCAGCAGCGTCCCGTTGCCCGAGATCATGTAGCCTTCGCGGTCCAGCATACCAAGCTCGCGCGCGTAGGGCAGCATCGATTCGCGCACACGGCCCGAAGCCAGCAGCACCGCTACACCGCTGTCTTCGGCAGCAATCAAGGCGTGCTTGTTGCGCCGGGAAATAGTCAGATCGTCGCTGAGCAGGGTATCGTCCAGATCAACCGCCAGAAGCCTGATCTGCAGGCCGTGGTGTGAAGCTTGGCTGTGTTTCATAGCGCTACAATAACGCAAGGCGGCCTTGTTGGCTACTCGTGCTCGCGATGATCGATATAGGTCTTGATGTCGATCACCGGTGTGCCGTCCAGCAGATCCATCTGCCGCACGCGCAGACGGCGGCCCTCGCGTCCCAACAGCTGCATGCGCGATACCGCTATCGGGTTTGGCCGGTACGGCGTGCGCGCACCGAAAACACCGATAGGCTCGCCTCCCGAGTGGGTCACCACGTGCAACCCGTTGTTGCGCACACGATGCAGAAAGCTCACCACCAGAATCCACGGGCGCCGCTCGATCAGGTGCAGACCGTCTTCGTACGCTGCAAACAGCTCGATGAAACCCTCGGCATGCGGAGCTTCCCACGGCTGACGCGGCAGCTGTTCCAGAGCGTCAAACGGGGAGTGAACAACACCGATCTGATCGAAGCAGATCGGATGAAGGCCCGGTTCACCCGAGCGCCGGCGGACGTCCATGCAACAGAGTATAGCAGCAGTATGCTTTGTTGACAGCACAATCAAGGCGGTCTAGTATGGCAGCAGTATAGGATGGAGAATCAGGGTGCTGGAAATACGCAACGAGATCGAACGCTGGCGGGCCGACGGGGTAGAGACCGTAGCTGCGGCGCTGCTGGTTGATATGCAGGGATCGGGTGTGCGGCTGCCGGGCGCGCTCTTTGCCGTTGCCGCCGACGGCAGAATTGCCGGATCTGTCAGCGGCGGCTGTATCGAGCCGGGACTCATAGAGGAAGCCTCCGCGCTGCTGGACGACCAGGACCACGCCGAGCGGCCCGGCGCCGCGCCTGTCAGGCTGCTGCGCTACGATCAGAGCGGAGGGCGGCTGTTGAGCCGCCTGGCACCGTGTTCCGAATCGGTGGACCTGGCGCTGTTTCCCCTCGACCTGGAGCAGTACGCGCAGCTCGGAGCGCTGATCGATAGCGGTCATCAAGCGCTGTTTACACTTGCGCTGGACGGCGAGGCCGCCGGCAGCCAACGTGTGACCGCGCTTGATGCAATTGGCGGAGCATCTGCCGCAGCGCCGCCGTCGGAAGCCGCTCGCTCGGCGATAGTCGAGACCAGCGCTGGACGCGAGTTCCGCTACCACCTCCGGCCGCCGCTGCAGCTGGTCATCGTCGGGGGGTCGCACATTGCCCAGCACCTGGCTCGCCTGGCCGGCGAGCTGGGGATGGCGGTAAGCGTGGTAGATCCGCGGCCCCGCTTTCTGACCGCCGCCCGTTTTGCCGATCCCGTGCGGCGGTTTCAGTCGCACGCGCCTCGGGCGTTCGAGCAGCTGGCGCTGGATGATCGCTGTGCTGTCTGCGCGCTCAGCCACGATGACAAGATCGACGACGCCGGCCTGATTGCGGCGCTGCAACGCGGTGCGTGGTACATCGGCGCGCTGGGAAGCCGCGCTACCCACGCCGAGCGTTGCGCCCGGCTGGCCGAAGCCGGCATCGATGACCGCGCGCTGCGGCGGATTCACGCTCCGATAGGGCTGTCGATGGCCGCGGTCACTCCGGCCGAGATTGCGCTTTCCATACTGAGCCAGATCATCGCAGAGTACCGGCAACACCAACCAAAGCGATAGTGCGCCTGCTCAGCGATCCGCAGAGACCGCAAACTGCGGTCTGGATTGACTCGCGTGCCGGTACTGCTCTTTGGTCATGCGCTCGCGCTTGTACATCCCGTAGAGCAACTGCTGCATACGGGCAAACCAGTGATCTGATATCTCACCGTTGCGGTAGTGGTGGTAGTGCAGCTTGGGTGCCGGCACAATGGTGGCAAGCCACGCCGCCTCGGCGGCATCGAGGTCACGCGGCTGCACGCCAAAATAGTGCCGGGCGGCATCGTAGACGCCAAAGATTCCGGGGCCAAACTCGATTACGTTGAGGTAGATCTCGAGCAGGCGCTCCTTGGGGATTGCCGCCGCCTCCTCCATCAGCATCACCAGCAGGAACTCCTGCAGTTTGCGCGCAAACTGGCGCTCGTTGCCCAGAAAGAGGTTCTTGGCCAATTGCATGCTGATAGTGCTGGCACCAAAGACATACTCGCCAACCTCTACGTTGTACTCCACCGCGCGTCGGACGGCGTTCCAGTTCACGCCGCGGTGATCGAAGAAGTCTCCGTCTTCCGCGGTCAGAACCGCGCGTACCAGCCAGGGGGAGATGGAACCCAGGGGCACATAACGATACGACCGATCGGGGCGTTCGGCAGAATCGCTGCTGAAGCGGTGGATGGATGATGATCGAGGGACCGTTGGTGCCGGCGGCGCCGAATGCGCCCGCTGCCGAACCTGCCACGCCTGCTCGAGCGACAGACCGGCGCTATCGGTCAGCCAGCGCAGCGAGGCCGGTCGGGTCTGCGGCACACGCACTACCCGATGATAATCGACCGCAGGATCGCTGATCCGGTGGATAAACGGCCCCCCCAGCCGGAACACGTTGATCTCATCGGGAATATCAAGCAGCGTGAAGTCTTGCAACGATATTTCCGACCTCCACTGCATGCGCGAGATAGATTCGGTGGGACTCTCAAAGTCGAGCTTCCACGCGAGGGTTCCCTCGGCCTGGACTCCGGCTAACGGCCCGAGCAACACCGCGGGAAACGTCTCGATGATCTCTGCGATAGCGCTCGGCGCAATCTCGAGTTGCAGCTCCACGCGCTCCGGGAGTTGCCCCGGTTTGCCGAAGCCGCGTAGCGCCGGACGGAACTCAACCTCCAGTGTTCCAAGGCGCAGCGCGCCGTGATCAAAGACCAGTTCGCCGCGCCGCGGCGGCGCAGCAGAAACCGTAACGGCCTCGAGCGGCAGAGGTTGATACATCCGCGGCGGCCCAACCTCGGCATTTCCATCGAGGGCTGCCCTGAAGCGATACGAAATCTCGGGCACCTCGATGAGCCCGTCGGCAACGCGAGGCAGCAGCAGCGCCGCATCGCGCAGGAACATCCGGCCGCTCAACGCCACGCTGTCAGGGTTGTTGGCGCTGTGTGCCGCGAGTGTGAGGTCGAGGAGTCCCTGCTCAAACCCTGCGCTGCGGCTGCCGCCGAGCGCCCGGGTGACTACGTTCAGATCGAGTGCATCCAGACTGCTGCGGCCGTCAACGGTTACGTGATTGTACCACACGCTCTTGTCGACATTCCAGGAACCGGAAGGACTCACAGCGTCATGCAGGCGGCCCGCGGTTTTCACTCTCACCATCCGATCTGCCAGACAGTGCTCATACTGCAGGTCAAACAGGCTCGAAACTCCGGCGTTAAGCGTGACCTCGGCCTCGTGAACTTCCACCGTTTGTGGCAGATGCGCCAACAGCGTCCGCAGGATGTGTGCCGCGCCGCCGCCCCCCTGCACCGCGGATCCTGCCGCAGAAGCGGCCGGCACCAGACGCCCTTTGAGCCCGCGCAGCAGCGCCTGTAGTTGGTGCCACGGTTCTGCCTCGGAAAGGTCCAGCTGCGGTTGATCAGCGGTCAGTTGGGCCAGCGACGGCTGCTGTCCGCGCTGCAGCGGTGCGGACAGCTGTCCGCGCACGAGGCGAGCGTCCAACAGGATACGCTGCGTGCCGGATGAAGCAGCCGAGGCTCCAAGCTGCGGATCGAAAACCTCGATAACGGTTTGATTGCGTAGCTGCATTGCCGACGCTGATGCGTCAAACCTGCCGCCGTCTTCTGCTGCAAGCACAACGCGTATCCCGCTGGCGCTCAGGTTATCGAGTTGCGCCGACCCGCGCAGCAGCGCAAGCGGCCGTACCGATATCTCAACGCGCTCCGCAAAGATCTCTGTTTCACCGTGGCGGTCAGTAACCGTAAACTGCTCCAACACAACAGTGCGTCGCGAGACCACGCGCAACCTCTGGAAGCCGGCTTCAACACCCCAGCGCTGCTCGTAGTGCCCCACGCGCGACTCGAGCACAGATCGCACCAGCCACGGCATCAGTAGCGTGATAGAGATGATGGCAACGGCCGTAAGGACCGCGCCCATAATGAGTGCGTATCTGGTTCGCTTTCTCATGTGTGGTGCATTGTACTGCTTTGTCGACAGAAGTCCAACCGGACGGCTATCCGCGCGGCCAGGACAGCGGTGGCAACGCGGCTTCGATCTGTGTGCGCTGCGGCTCGAGCCATTCGGGCAGCACCAGCGACTCTCCGAGGTTCTGCGGCGCCTCGTCAACACTGAATCCCGGCCCGTCGGTAGCCACCTCGAGCAGCGCGCCGCCGGGTTCATTGACATAGACCGAGCGGAACCAGAAACGGTCAATCACCTGCGTCGGGCGGCCGCCGGCCGCCGCGATTGCGCGCTGCACCGCGCTCTGAGCTTCAGTATCGGGCACACGCCAGGCAACGTGGTGCACCGCACCCACACCCCACTGTCCGCGCGGTGCGTCGCGGTCCAGCTTCAGATCGATGCGCTGGCCGCTTGCGCCTTCACCCACCGTGAAGCGTTGCCATCCGTCCTCACTGGCGCCGGCGCGAAATCCCAGCGATTCAGCCAGAAAACTCACGCTCGGTTCGCCGCTCTGCTCCACCAGGCGCACACCCGCCAGAGAGCGAATCTGTTTGTCAACCGGGACCGCGCTATCGTGCCACGGTTCAGAAACAAAACCCTCGTAGCTCTGGTCTTCCACCAGCGCCAGCTGCAGCCCGTGCGGATCGCTGAACGGCAGCACCCGTTCACCAAAACGTGTCACGATCTCACCCACCGAAACCGCCCCGGGCGCCCCCGCTGCTGTGATTCGGCTGCGCCAGTACTCCAGTGACCCCGCCGGTACCCCAAGCGCGACCTCGTCCCACTGTCCGGCACCGCGCTTGACCGGCGCCAGCGCCGGCCACGGAAAGAACGTCAGGTCGGTTCCCGGATTGCCTGCGGCATCGGCGTAGAAGAGGTGGTAGGTGTCCGGAACATCCTGGTTGACCGAACGCTTCACCAGGCGCATACCGAGCACCCCCGCGTAGAAATCGAGGTTCTGCTGCGGGTCACCGGCAATCGCGGTGATATGGTGTATGCCGTTGGTATTCATCATTTTGTCATATTCTCCCTCGCTAAAGATCCGTGATTTGCTGCCGTATCGTCAACCGGGGTCAGCGCCACGTTTGGAATCACGCCCAAATAGTGGTAATTTTGTGGAATGACAAGACAGGAGTGCGCCTGATCAAGCCCAGCAAGAGTGTTGTTGCCCGTAACTTTGCCATCGAGAAACTGGAGCAGACCGGCCGGTTTGTGCTGTTCCTCGGGCAGGTGGTCCGCTACACGTTCAAGCGTCCGGTGCGCGTGCGGCTCTACCTCGAGCAGATGGAGAAGATCGGTGTTGACTCGGTGCCGATCATTACTCTCTCCAGCCTGGCAATTGGGATGATTTTCGCGCTGCAGATGATCTCATTTCTGCAGCCGTTCCGCGCCGAGATCGCTACCGGTTCAGCGGTGGCGCTGTCGATGTCGCGTGAGTTTGCGCCGGTGGTTACCACGCTGATGCTGATCGCCAAGAACGGGTCGGCAATGGCTGCCGAACTCGGCACAATGAAAGTTACCGAACAACTCGACGCCATGGAGACTATGTCGGTAGAGCCTATTCACTACCTTGTGGTGCCGCGGGTGATTGCGTCGCTGGTGATGTTTCCAATGCTGACGCTGCTGGCCAACGTTGTTGGAGTACTGGGTGCATTCCTGATTGCAACCGGAGCCTATGAGCTGGAAGCGGCGACCTACCTGGCGCAGATGTTCCGCGACTTGCAGCCAACCGACGTCTACTCGGGGCTGATCAAGGCCGCGGTGATGGGAGTGATTGTCTCCACAATCTGCACCTATCACGGGCTTCACTCTCTCAGCGGCGCCAGGGGCGTGGGAGAGAGCTCGACGCACGCGGTGGTGGCGTCCTCGGTCTCGATTCTGATCGCGGACTACCTGATGGCAACGGTGATGATGGCGGTGATGTATTGAGTGCGATTATCCGGCTCGAACAGCTTTCCAAATCGTTTGATTCGCTCGATGTACTGCGTGGCATAAGCCTGGACTTTGAGAGCAAGGAGATCACCTCGATTATCGGGCAGAGCGGAACCGGCAAGAGCGTGCTGTTCAAGTGCATGATCGGAATCATGGCTCCAGATGAGGGCCGGGTGTTCTACAAGGGTAAGGATCTGGTGGAGATGTCCGAAGAAGAGAAAGAACTAGTCCAGCGCAACTTCGGTTACGCGTTTCAGGATGCTGCACTGTTCGACTCTATGAGCGTGGCCGAGAACATCGCTTTTCCGCTGCGCGAAGTGTTGGGTATCAGGAACCGTCGCGAGATCAGGCAGCGTGTCCGCGAAATGCTGGAATGGATCGAATTGCCGGACATCGGCGACAAGAACCCCAGCGAACTCTCCGGCGGTATGCGCAAGCGGGTGGGAGTTGCCCGAGCGCTGGCCATCAAACCCGAGATCCTGCTGTTCGACGAGCCGACCAGCGGACTCGACCCGGTGCTGGGGCAGACAATCAATGACCTGGTGGTGCGGGTCAATCGCGAACTCGAACTGACGTGCATCCTCATCACGCACGACATCCCGGCAGCGTTCCGCATTTCGGACAAGGTAGCCTTTCTGCACCAGGGAGAGGTAATCGCGCAGGGCCCGCCGCGAGAAGTCATACGGTCGGAGCATGATATGGTGCGCCAGTTTGTTGAGAATTCATTCAGCTCACAGGAAGTGTAGGGTATGTCCAGAGTAGCCAAGATAGGTTTGTTTGTACTGGTTTCCGGTGTTGCCGGCGTTGTCTTCATTGTGATGTCCGGTGACGGATTCAGCGACCGGAACACCTACGAAGTCGAGATAGTGATGGATGACGCATCCGGACTGACCACCAACTCGCAGATCTTCATGGCCGGCGTACCGATCGGCACTATCCGCTCAATCGAACTGCAGGACGGCCGCGCGCGGCTGTCCGTTATGGTTTCCGACGAGATCGCTATCTATGAGGATGCCACGGCCTACAAGGAAGCTTCCTCGCTGCTGGGCACCTCGATCATCTCTATCGATCCGGGCAGCAGCGGCGCCGCCTCGCTGGATGCCGGCGGCCGCATAGAACAGGTTTCAGTGCGCGGCGATTTTGCACGCACGGTTGACATCACCGGGGAGATCGGACAGGAGATGGTCGAAATGCTGGCCGAGATCCGCCGGCAGCACATGGTGGTCCTGAACCGTACCTTTGAGAGCTTTGACCGCATTCTGGAACGCGTTGATCTGCGTTCCGAGGACGACCTGCAGCAGGTATCGGAGATACTGGCCAGCGTAGCGCTGACGGTAGAACGTATCGCGCTGATGGTTGACGACCGCGATGCCGACATCCAGGATTCAATCGCTTCCTTGCGCCGTTCGCTGGACGACGTTCAGGACGTCACCGCAACGGTACGCCGCGGAGAAGGCAACATCGGTCGTGCAGTATACGAAGATGAACTCTACGAACGCGTGGTCAGCGTTGCGCGCAGTACCGAGGAGCTGGTACACCAGATTACCGGCCTGGGTGTGCAGGTGGGATTCGAGTCGGCCTATATGAGCGAGCGCGAGCAGGCGCAGAGCGCGTTCTCGCTGCGGTTGCTGCCGCGCAGCCGCCGTGGCTACTATGAACTGGGCGTGGTGGACACCCCCGGCGGCGTGACCCGCAGCCGTACAACCGAGGAAGTCGAGACCGTCGACGGAGGGGCGGCCACCACTACGGTGTCCGAAGAAACCGTCACAACCGATGAAGTGAAGTTCAACGCCCAGATCGCACGCAGCTTTGGCCCGCTAACGCTGCGCGGTGGTCTGATAGAGAGCAGCGGCGGCTTCGGGGTTGACCTGCGGCCGTTTCCCGCGTTCCAGGTCTCCGGCGAGGTATTCGATTTTGGCGCGGATGATGAGCCCAATCTGCGGGCTACCGGTACCATATTTCCGTTCTACGATCCCGCCGCGGAGCTGCCGTGGTACTGGGTCTACCTGACCGGCGGTATGAACAACATTCTCAGCGAGCAGGGTCGCGAGCTCTTCTTTGGCGGCGGCGTCCGTTTTACCGACGAGGACATTCGCGGCCTGGTTGGCCTGATTCCGTTTGGCGGATGATCGGCAGAACTGCTCACGGGAACTGATTTGAAGCGCCGATAGTCATAAGTCTCGATCTCTCTACGCCGCATTGCGTAACACAATCCACTGAACTGACCGATAATTATGTCAGATTAACGTCAGTGTGGGACCCGTCTGCGGCAATGATACGAGGGATGCATCGGTTTGAGAGAACAGAGATTTGAACAAGTCCTGGACACCATCGAGCAACGTCTGGATGCGGTGTCGGCGTCAGTGCTGGAATACGAACAGAGGCATCTCAGCTCCGGCGCTGAAGATCCGCTGGTGCAGCCCGGTGATTCGATCTTCGATGCAATCCTGGAACAGATCGTACAGGGGCTGCATTCGTTTCTGACGCCATCCACCAGTAAGGCTCACTTTGACGCGCTGCTGTCCTCTGCACCGGACATCGCCTGTACGCTCGACTGCGAGACACGGGTCCTGTCGGTCAACCCGGTGTTCACCCAGTACCTTGGCTACGCGCCGCACGCGATCGTTGGCAGACCGTTCAGCGAGGTCCTGGTTGAGGGGTCCGAACAGGGTATTGTGCAGCGCGCGAGAGACCTGGGTCTGGCCGGAGTATCGCGACAGCTGCCAAAACCTGAAGACATCCTCATGCTGCGCGCCAGGCACAGCGACGGTTCGCCACTATCGCTGGAGTGTGTGACCGCGGCATCGCTCCGCGGCGGTAATGCGGTACTGGTAGCCGCGTTGCGTGACCCTACGCTGCATCGCAGCCTGGTTCAACAGCTGCGTCTGACCAAGGACAACTACGACGCCCTGTCCGAGACCCTGACCGAGGCGATCGTCCGCATCGACGAGCGGTTTCAGATTGTATTTGCCAACCGGGCGGTACGCACCACCTTTGGCTTCGAGCCGCAAGAGCTGCACGGCAAACCGTTCTCCACGCTGTTTCCCGGCGAGATCTACCGCCGGCACGAGCAGGATTTTCGCAAGTACTTTGTGGTGGATGACACCGATCGCCGGAATCTCGGAATGTCTGGAACTCTGGAGATACTGGGCTGCCATAAGCACCGCGGTGTTACCCCGATGGAGATATCGTTCGGCAACTCCAAGGAGTACCGCGGTCGCACACTCACGTGCATCATCCGTGACATCACCCAGCGCAAGAGCGCCGAACGGCGTCTGCGCCAGTTGGCCTATCACGATCAACTGACCGGCCTGGGCAATCGCGACCTCTTTGACGGCGATATGCGCCGGCTGCTCGAAAAACCGGAGCGATTCGAGAAAGGCATGGCTGCGCTGCTGTTCCTCGATCTCGACGGTTTCAAACAGGTCAACGACACTCTGGGCCACGACGCCGGTGACCGGTTGCTGATCGATACCGGCGCGCGATTGCGACGCACCCTGCGCGAGACCGACGCAGTCTACCGCTTTGGCGGTGATGAGTTTGTTGTGCTGCTGGGCTTTGTCCACACCAGACGTGACGCAGCGCTGGTAGCCAACAACATACTTGGCGAGATTCGCAGACCCTACGATCTACCGGGAAGCAGCGAACTGGGTGGTCAAACCGCAACCGTTGGCGTGAGCATCGGCATAGCCCTGTTCCCGGCCGACGGTGCAACAATTGAAGCCGTCACAAGAGCCGCGGACCTGGCGATGTACCACGCCAAGGAATCCGGCAAGAACCGCTTTGCGTTCTACAGCGCCGAGCTGGATGCCCGCGCACGCGAACGCTGGGAGCTGGAACAGGGTATCCGCGCAGCGCTGGCGCGCGGTGAGTTTGTACTGCACTATCAGCCGATAGTGGGGGCAGACGGGGCGGTGGGCGGACTGGAAGCTCTGCTGCGCTGGGAACACCCGCAGATGGGCCAGGTACAACCGGGACGCTTCATCCCGATTGCCGAAGAGACCGGCCTGATCATCCCGCTGGGAAACTGGGTCATGGAGACGGCACTTCGCGATATCCGCTCCTGGAACGCGGACGGCTATCCGGATCTCTACGTTGCCATCAACCTGTCGCCACGCCAGTTCGACCAACCTGACCTGGTGGAAGCGGTCAGTGGAGCGATAACCCGCAGCGGAGTGAATCCGGCAAACGTCAAGCTGGAGATCACCGAGTCATGCATCATGAGTGCCCCCAAGACGGCGATCCGCAAGATGAACGAGCTGAAGCAGCGGCATCCCGGTCTGAGTATCTCGATCGATGACTTTGGAACCGGCTACTCTTCGCTCAGCTATCTGTCCCAACTGCCGGCGGACGCAATCAAGATCGACCTGTCGTTTGTGACCAATCTCTTCCAGCTCAATAATCAGAAAGTTGTCAACGCGATCATAAATCTGGCACACTCGATGAACCTGGCCATTGTTGCCGAGGGGGTCGAGTCCAAAGAGCAATGGGACTACTTCAACCAGCATCGCTGTGGCTCGCTGCAGGGCTACCATTTTGGCGGTGCCGTCAGCCGGCAAGCTGTCCAGCAACTGCTGCACGGCGGACCCCTGCCGGAACAGCCTACGGATGCGGCAGCAGAATAGCGTGGATGGTAACGCCGCGCTCGGCGGCTTCGGCAAACACCATGTCGCGGGTCACCCCGCCACGCGGCCGCGGATGCGGCGGCGCGTCACCAATCAGAATTATCAGCCGCTGCGGCTGACGCCATTCGGATCGCACCAGCGCAGTGTAGAGCCCCTCGTAGACCGCTTCGGGGATGTCTCCGCCGCCGCGCGCCCGCGCACGGTCGACAAAGTTCTGCACCACAGCCATATCATCCTGAAAGGCTAACGGCCGCACCAGATACTCGTCGTAGTAGTCGCGAAACAGTACCGCTGCAACGCGCAGCGGATCATGGCGCTGCATGTCGCGCAGCAGCATCGGCACCAGCTCGTTCTGCACCTCGGCAATACTGCCGCTCATGCTGGCGGTAGTATCGATTACCAGCACCAGATCGAGGCCGTCATCGGGCAGCTCTCCGATGATGGATCTGATCGAGTCAACGATCTCCTCACCGTCGGTGATGCGCACAAACTCACCGTCGGTCTCGCGCGCAATCTCTTCAAACGCTTCGACTGCCGGCGGCAGGTACTCGATCTCGGGCTCGGCCTCGGTGCGCGGCGTTGGCTCCTCGGGGGTCGGCTGAACGGCAACGATGGTGAACGGGTTGTCGCGGAAGGCCCCCTCGTAGTTGGCAAACGGGAGTTCAAAGGTGCGGATATTGATCCAGCTGTTATCGCCCAGGAACATCTCCCCCGAGCGCGACCACGGATAGCCGTACTCCACCACGTAGGGCACAAAGAGCTGATAGGCCGGACCAAAGCCTTCAACCTCGCGCACCGTTGAACTGATCAGAAAGTAGCGCCCGCGAGCCTGAGCGTTGAGGAACTCGCCGTCGAGAATGCGGCGCTCATCACCGTTGACCGGATGGTACTGCGGGTTGCGCAGCGCGTAGTTGGCCTGGCGTTGGTCGGGATCAACGGTTGACTCGGTAATCATTACCGAACCGATCTCCGCCCGCGCGCGTACGTAAAGGTTGTAACCGCCTTCGCGGCTCTGCTCTATCATTACGTCGCTATCGCGTAGTTGCAGTGGCTCGGCCGAGACAACACTCAGCGCGGCAAAAAAGAGCATCAGTGCCAGCATCACGCTCTAGTATCGGCGTGGACGTGCGGCGGTATTATACCGGACTGCCCTACTCCTCCGCGCGTTCGGCCAGCTCGATCCAGCGAGCGGTCTTGTCCTCAACTGCGCTGCGCAGTTCATGATAGCGGCGGGTATCCTGCGCCAGCTGTGCGGGGTCCTGAGTTGTCTGCTGAAAGCGCGTTTCAAGCTGTTCCAGTTCGGCCTCCTCGGCTGCGATCTCATCGGGCAGCAGCTGATACTCGCGCTGCTCGCGGAAAGATAAGCCGCGGCTGCGTGCACGCCCGGCCGATCGAGCAGCGGCGGCGGGCGGGTTCCGCCTGGGAGCGGCGGCGGTTGCGGTACTGATTTCAGCTTGGCGGTAGTCTTCGTAGCTCCCGGAGAACAACCGGATCGATCCATCGCCGCCAAAGATAAACAGCGAATCGGTGAGACGGTTCAGCAACGCCCGATCGTGAGATACCATCAGAACACAGCCGTCAAAGTCCTCCAGGTACTGCTCCAATACGCGCAGCGTGTCGATGTCCAGGTCATTGGTGGGCTCGTCGAGCAGCAGAAAATTGGGCGCGCTTGCCAGCAGACGAATGAGGTAGAGCCGGCGAAACTCGCCGCCGGAGAGTCGAGCCAGCGGCAGCGAGAACATCGAACGCGGGAACAGAAAGCGTTCGAGAAACTGCTCAACCGAAACGGTGGTGTCCCGATCGAGGTGAATGCGCTCGGCGTGGTGTTTCATGTAGTCCAGCGCGGTTACCTCTTCATCGATCCGGGCGCCGGTCTGATCAAAATAGGCAAACACGGTGGTCTCTCCCGGCTCGACGGTGCCGCGGTCCGGCCGCGTCCGCCCCGCAATCATGTCGAGGAAAGTGGACTTTCCCGATCCGTTGGGGCCGATAATTCCCACCCGTTCACCGGGAGTAAAACGGTACGAGAATCCCGAGATTACGGGAACCGAATCGTAACTCTTGGCAACGTCGTTGAGCTCCAGCGCTTTCTTGCCGAGTCTGCGCTGCGCAGTCGGCAATGGCTGCATGCGTGCCTCGGGTTCTTCGCCGCTGTCGAGCAAAGCTCCGATCCGCTGCTTGCGCTTCTTGTCTTTTCCCGTCCGCGCCCTGGCGCCGCGCTGCAGCCATTCCAGTTCGGTTCTGAGTGTCGCTATCCGGTGTTGTTCGGCGCGGTCACTCTGGTTCTGCCGTTCAGCCCTGCGCTGCAGGTAGGTTGAATAGTTCCCTGCATAACGGTAGATCCGCCGCTGGTCTATCTCCAGAATGGTGTCGCAGACCGCGTCCAGAATGTAGCGATCGTGCGTAACCAGAACGAACCCGCTTGCTGACGTCTTGAGTTGCTGCTCGAGCCAGGTCACGGTGTTGATATCGAGATGGTTGGTGGGCTCGTCGAGTATCATCACGTCGCTGCTCAGAGCCAGACAGCGCGCAAGCGCAGCCTTCTTGAGCATCCCGCCCGAAAGCGTCTGCAGTTGCTGCGTTGTGTCGTGCAGACCGAGCTGGTCACAGATCGCACGGTAGCGCAGCAGTGCCGCTGCCTGCTCCTCGGACTCATCCGCACCGTGCCCGTCGGCGTAGAGAAACCCGGCAACCGTCATCCCGGCCACCACGCCGGGGCGCTGCGGCAGCGCGGCAAAGCGCAGGCCTCGGCTGCGCACGATCTGGCCCTCATCGGCCTCGATCTCCCCGGCCAGCATTCGCAGGAAGGTAGTCTTGCCGGATCCGTTGCGGCCAACCAGGCCGACCTTTTCTCTCTGCTCCAAACCGATTGTGACATCCTCGAACAAGGGCTCGCCGCCGACCGCTTTGCCAACAGCGGTGAGAGAAAGGATATTCACACTGCGCGCCGATGCATGTTGCAGATTATTCTCATAATTGCAGAAGTCTAAACGCTAACAAACCAGCCTGCCAAGCCTGCTGTGCAATCAAGGGCAGTCCACGGGCCGCATCTTGCGCGCCGACGGCGCCTCTGGTATAACGTTGGCTACATGAAAGTTGTGATCCTCGGCGCCGGCGCGGTAGGCTTTCAGATCGCCAAGCAGTTAATCGATAACGGTCAGGATGTGGTAGTCATTGAAAAAGACCGCAATCAGGCCGCGTACGTCTCCAACCGCCTCGATTGCATGATCATCAACGACGCGGGCAACAACCCCAACGTCCTCCATCAAGCCGGGTGCGAATCAGCGGACTTCTTCATTGCGGTGGCCGATTCCGACGAAGTCAATATGGTGTCCTGTGCGCTGGTACACAGTGAGTTCAGCAAGCCGCGCACGGTTGCCCGTGTGCGCAACCTGGAGTACTCCACCGCCCGCATAGCTGAGCGCGGTCTGCTTGGCATCGACTACATCGTCAACCCGGAAATTGAAGCCGCGCGCGCGATTATCCAGAGCATCGAGCGCGGCGCACTCAGCGACGTGATGTTATTCCAGCACGCGCAGCTGCAAATCCGCCCAATAACCGTAACCCCGGAGTCGTTTCTGGATGGTAAGAGCCTGCGCGAGACCGCGCAGGCAATCGACATCTCGTTTCTGGTGGCGGCGGTATTCGGCAGCAAAGGCTATATTATCCCGTCCGGCGACACGGTGATCGAAGCCGGTGACACCGTCTACATTGTGGCCAGCGAGAAAGAGTTCGACAGGATATTTCACCGGCTGGGCAAAGACAAGCACGAACTCAACCGCATTGTGATTATCGGCGGGGGAAAGATCGGAGCCGAAATTGCCGGGCATCTGCTGCGCAGCAGTGAAAGTCCCGAAGCACGCAAGCGCCGAACCATGGCTTCACGAGTCAAATCGATGCGTCTGCCACGCGTGAAGATTGTCGAGCGCGATTACGAGAAATGCAAGTACCTCTCCGAACGCTTCCCCGAAGCGTTGGTGATCAACGCCGATATTTCGGATGAAGGCGTGTTTGAAGAAGAGCACTTTGCCGACTCTGATCTGATTGTCACCACTACAGACAACCAGGAGCTCAACATCGTGACGGCTCTCTACGCGCGTTCACTGGGAGTGAAGCGCTCGATTGTGCTGGTCAAGAAAGTGGGCTACTCTGCAATTGCAACCAATCTGGGAATCGACGTTGCCGTGAGCTTCAAGCACACCATGGTCAACAACATCCTGACGTTCATTCACAGCGGAGCGATCAAGAGCGTGCATAGCGTTGCCGACGGCAAGATTGAGATCATTGAGCTATCGGTAGACCCAGATTGCAGAGCAGCCCACAAGCCGGTACGCGAGATCAAGCTGCCTCCGGGCTCGCTTATTCTGGCTGTCTCGCACGAGAACCAGAACGTCATACCAAGCGGAGAGCGCATTATTCACCCCGGAGACCACATTGTGGTCATCACCGGCAAGGAGCACGTCGAGAAACTGCAGGAGGTCTTCGCGGCACCATGAACTTCGCGCTGATTTTGCGCATCGTTGCGGTGCTGCTCTTCCTCATCGCATCATTCATGCTGATACCCGCCGGCATCGCCTGGTATCACGGTGAGACCGGACCGCTCTTGAGTTTCGCCGTACCGATACTGGGAGCATTCATTCTGTCATCGGTGCTGTTTTTCCTGCTGCGCAAGGCGGAGCGGGAACTGCGACCGCGCGACGGCTTCATGCTCGTTGCGCTCTCCTGGATATCAGCGGCAGCACTGGGAGCGCTGCCGCTGCGGCTCTCGGGAACGATCCCGCGCTATGTAGACGCGTTCTTTGAAACAATGTCCGGGTTCACTACCACCGGCGCAACCATTCTGACCGATATCGAAGCGCTGCCCTATTCGATGCTTTTCTGGCGCTCGCTGACACACTGGCTCGGCGGCATGGGGATCATCGTTCTGACCGTTGCGGTCTTTCCGCTGCTGGGAGTCGGCGGGCTGCAGTTGATGAAAGCCGAGGCCCCCGGCCCTTCTGTGGACAAGATCACCCCCAAGGTAACCGAAACCGCCAAGATCCTGTGGCTGATCTATCTCGGGCTCACCGTGTTACAGACTGTTCTCCTGCTGTTCGGCGGGCTCAACCTGTTTGAAGCGCTCACCCACACCTTTGGAACGCTGGCTACCGGCGGATTCTCACCCAGAGCCGCCAGTGTAGGACACTACACGTCGGCATACGTGCACGTGGTTATCACGGTGTTCATGATACTGGCGGGCACAAACTTCATTCTCTACTACAAGGCGCTGACGCGCCAGTTTACCAGCGTGTTCAGAGATGCTGAATTGAGAAGCTACCTCGGCATCTTTGCCACCGCAGCTCTGGTCATGGCGGTTGCTCTGACACGTTCAGGAACCTACTCCAGCTTTGGTGAAAGCCTGCGCTACGCCGGCTTCCAGGCCGCCAGCATACTCACCACTACCGGCTACGCCACCGCAGACTTTGCGCTCTGGCCGCAGATAACGCAGTTATTACTGTTCACGCTGATGTTCTTCGGTGGCTGTGCCGGCTCCACCGGCGGAGGCATCAAGATCGTTCGCATTGTCACCCTGGCCAAGCAGGGATTCCACGAGATGAAGTACCTGCTGCATCCGCGTGGGGTGTTCCAGGTTACATTTGGCGGGCAGACTGTGCGCAAGAACGTGCTGTACGCGATATCGGCGTTTGTCTTTCTCTATCTGATCCTGCTGCTGACCACATCGCTGGTGGTAGCTTCGGGGGGATTCGACATCGTTACCTCTTTTACCACTGCTCTGGCTACGCTGGGCAATATCGGTCCCGGTTTTGGTCGCATAGGACCGGTGGAGAACTACGCCTTCTTCCCTGACTACATCAAGTGGTACCTCGGCTTCATCATGCTGACCGGCCGTCTCGAGGTCTTCACTATCCTGGTGATCTTCACGCCGACGTTCTGGAGGAATTGACCTCCAGCGCAGCCAAAAAACGCTGGAACCGCTGCGGAGCGAGGGCTATGTGGCCGTGGACACGGAGGACCGTACCGATGCGGCGGTCTGCCGTACACCGCGCCGGAGAGCGTAGGCCGAGAGTGGCGGACCAACGATCTCTTTGACAAAGATAGCCATCAGCACGATGTTGACCGCCTGCAGCAGGGTTGTTACGGCCACCGGTGGAAGTTGCCCCAAAATCGGAGCCCCCTCCAGCAACAGCACCAGGCCCAGCGCCACCCCGGCCTGCGGAACCAGGCAGAATCCGAGGTTTCTGCCGATTCCGGCCTCCACGCCGGCGAGGTGCGCCGCCAGGCGCACCCCCGAATAGACACTGAATATGCGTGCCACGATGTAGAGCAGGCCAAAGAGCACAAGCGGCCCTCCAACGAAGGCCAGCGGTTGGAACTTGGTACCGGCAAGCACAAAGAACAGCGCGTATATCGGCGGGGTAAGCGGCTCGAGCGTGCGGAACACCGCTTCACTGCGCGTGGACAGGTTCACAAACGCCGCCCCGGCCGCCATGTTCAGCAGCAGCGGCGAGAACCCCAGACTGACCGACAGCGAGGTGCTGAAAAAGAGAAACCCGATCGTCATGATGATAATCTGAGACGGCCGGGCCCGTTCAGACCTGGTGGCCAGGTGGATTCCCACGCCGCTCAGCGCCCCGAGAGTGACCGAAAGAAGTATCTCCAGGACCGAGGCACCGAAGCGCGCCAACGGCGCGGTTTCCAGCCCAACACCCATCATCAGCGGCGCAAACTCAAACACCACACCGAACAGCATGATAGTCAGCGCGTTGACCACCGCAACAACGCCAAACAGGTGTTCTACAAACGGTCCGTGCGCCTGTTCCCGCTGGACAACCGCCACCGTAGTTCCCGGAGACGTAGCACCGGCGATCACGCCCATCAGCACAGCAACCGCGCGGTTGATGCCGGCGGCCATCAACGAAAGCGATACCACGGTGAAACTGGTTACCAGATGTCCCAGGCTCATCATGAACACCGAGCGGCCCACGCGCTGGATCGTAATGCGGTGCAGCGCGCCGCCCACGGTAAACGCAATAAACGCCAGAGCAATCTCGGTAAGCACAACAAGATCGCGTGCGGTGGCGCTGTCGACAACGCCGCTTACCGCCGGCCCAATCACCAGCCCGGCAACAATGAAGCCGGTGATCTCGGGCAGGTGGACCATCTCACCCAGTTTCCCCAGAGCGTAGCCAACCAGCAACATTGCGCCAACGGCCAGAAGCGGGTGTTCACTGACGTATGCAAGGAGTTCCACCGGGCGAGTATGGCAGGAACGGAGCACCTTCCGCAACTGCCCGAGAAGCCAATCGAGCAACGATGGACGTGGGCCGGATCTCGCGGTATGCTGAACGCCGGAGTAACCAAGGGGGGGCCATGTCACACTCGAGTACCCAGCAGTTGCTGGCAACAGCACAACAGGTGGCTGATGCGGTAGCGGTAGCCGCCGGACGCAAACCGGCTGACATGCTGTTGAAGAACGCCCGGATTGTCAACGTGATCACCCAGGAAACAGCCCCAGGATCAATCGCCGTCGCCGGTCCGCTGATTGCCGGTGTTGGGCCGGCATTTGACCGCGCCGAAGCCGCTCAAACGGTGAACCTGCACGGCCGCCACATCTGCCCGGGACTGATCGACGGCCATCTGCATATTGAATCGTCACTTGTGACACCCGCGGCGTACGCCGAGATTATCGCACCGCGCGGCGTGACCAGCCTTGTCTGGGACCCGCACGAGATCGCCAACGTAAGCGGCACAGCCGGAATAGCGTGGTGCATCGAGTCTGCTTACGGTATCCCGATGAACATCTGGATCGATCTACCCAGTTGCGTTCCCTCCACCGCGCTGGAAACAACCGGAGCGGTCCTCGGGGTTGCAGAGCTGGACGAATTGTTAATGCACCCGGCGGTTATCGGTGTGGGCGAGCTGATGAGTTATGCGGCGGTGGTGGGCGGTGAGCCAGAGGTGCTGGCCAAAGCGTTTCTCGGTGACCACTATCGCAGGGTAGTAGACGGTCACTGCCCGGGAATAACCGGCCGGGAGCTCAACGCCTACTTTGCCAGCGGCGTTGGCTCCGATCACGAGAGTACCGCGCTGGAGGAAGCACGAGAGAAGCTGCGCGCCGGGGCGTTCATGATGATCCGCGAAGGCTCGGCCACGCGCAATCTTCAGGAGTTGCTGCCGCTGCTGACCGCGCAAACCGCTGACCGCATCGGCTTTGTTACCGATGACCGTCTGCCTTCGGAGCTGTTGAGCGAAGGCGGCGTTGATGACCTGGTACGCAAGGCAATTGCCAAAGGCGTGGTTCCCGAACTGGCGATTCGCGCCGCCTCGTGGAATACCGCCCGCTATTTTGGCCTGGCTCGCCGCGGCGCGATAGCGCCGGGGTACTTCGCAGACCTGGTTGTGCTCAGCGATCTGGAGCGCTTTGCGGCTTCGGCGGTGTATCAGAATGGACGGCTGATAGCGCGCGACGGAAAGCTGGACAGCGGGATCCTGGCCGCGGGCGCCGGGCGCACGGTAGACGCCTCGGCGGTCATCAACAGCGTGCGAATAGGCACGCTGAGAACGGACGACCTTCGGCTGACCGCTCCGGCTGCAGGCAGCGCGGTGCGCTGCATCCAACCGGTAGCCGGTCAGATCCTGACAACCGAGCTGCAGCTGGAGCCCTCGATCCGTGACGGGGCAGTGACCGCTGACCCGGATCGCGATATCGCCAAACTGGTCTGCCTCGAGCGCCACGGCAAGAACGGCGGGATCGGCGTTGGCCTGGTGACGGGTCTGGGACTCAAGCGCGGTGCCATCGCCGGCACCGTGGCGCACGACCACCACAACGTGCTGTCAGCCGGCATCAGCGACCGGGATATCGTTACTGCTATCCAGCGCCTGGGTCAGATCGGCGGCGGATTTGTGGTAGCCGAAGATGGAGCGGTAGTTGCAGAACTGGCGCTGCCGATTGCCGGGCTCTTGAGCGACAAACCGCTTGCAGAGGTAGATGAGCTGATGCAGGCAGTTGACCGGGCTGCGGCAGCGCTCGGCGTAACCATGCCGGCGCCGTTCATGACCTTGAGCTTTCTGGGCCTGCCGGTTATCCCCGAGCTTCGCCTGACCGACCTGGGCCTGGTAGACGTGGGCGCCGGTGCAGTGGTTCCGCTGGCGGTGACGCAGACATGACCGAGCTCTACCGCGCCCATATCATCGACGTACCCGCCGATCCGCCAGGCAGCGGCGCCGGCCTGCGCAGCCTGGAAGACGGCGCGATAGCAGTAGAAGACGGCGTGATCAGAGCCTGTGATGACTACGCGGCGCTGATGCAGCGTTATCCGCAGGCGCAACTGCACGACTGGCACGGCTCTATCCTGCTTCCCGGTCTGATCGATATCCACGTTCATTTCCCCCAGCTGCCGATCATCGGCTCAATGGGGATGCCGCTGCTTACCTGGCTGTCTGAACGCACCCTTCCGGCGGAGGCGGCGCTCAACAGCGAGCAGAACGCGCGCCCGGCGGCCCGCCGCTTTCTACGCAGCCTGGCGGCCAACGGCACCACCACCGCGCTGGTCTTCGGCAGCCACATAGCCGCGGCTCAGCGAACCTTCTTTGAAGAGGCTGCCGCAAGCGGGCTGCGCATCTGCAGCGGGTTGTCGCTTGGGGACCGTGAGCTGCCGCCGCCGCTGCTGCACAACGCGGACCAGTGCTACCGCTCCAGCCGCGCACTGATTGACCGCTGGCACCACTTCAACGGGATGCGCTACGCGGTCACGCCGCGTTTCTCGGTCAGCTGCAGTGAGGCGATCCTGGAGGTGTGCGGCAGTCTGATGCGCGAAACCGAAGGTGTTCTGTTCCAGACCCACATCAATGAAAACCACGACGAAGTCGCGCTGGTGAAACGCCAGTTCCCCTGGGCCGAAGACTACTTTGCAACCTACGAGCGTTACGGTCTTACCGGCCCCGGATGCGTCTACGCGCACAACCTTCACCCAACCGAGTCCGAGTGCCGGCGCATGGCCGCCGCCGCGGTATCGATAGCACACTGTCCGTCCTCGAACGCGTTTCTCGGTAGCGGCAGCTTTGCGATGCAGCGGCATCTCGACTACCAGATCCCATTTGCGGTAGCCAGTGACGTGGGCGGGGGCACGGGCTTCAGTCTATTCAAGGAGGGTCTGGCCGCATACGAGATGCAGCGTCAGCGCGATGACGGCGTTGCGTTGGACCCCGCCGCCCTGCTCCATCTGATAACCGGCGCGGCGGCGGCTATCCTGGGCATCGATGACCAGGTCGGCAGTCTCGATCCGGGAAAGCAGGCTGACTTTGTGATTGTCAATCCGCCCGCTGACGGCACCCTTGCGGCGGTTATCGAGGCAGCGTCAACGCCCGCTCAGAAGCTCGGCGCACTGTTTACGCTGGCGCGCGAGGAGTGCACCGCGCTCACCTGCGTCGGCGGGCGCGAGGTCTACCGTCGCGCGACGTAACCGCGCCACGCCGCTTGGCGGCCGGCAGCTGGGCACGATCACCGCGGGGCGGGCGGTCCGCTATCAGGCAGCGCGGACCGTTGCCGATCAGGTCGGAGCGCCCGGCTGCGGTCAACGCCTGGTAAACCCGACGGTAGTTTGCCGGATCGCGGTACTGCAGCAGGGCCCGCTGCAGCGCCTTATCTGCGGCGGTTCTGGCAACGAAAATCGGTTTACCGTTACGCGGGTCCATGCCGGTGTAGTACATGCAGGAGGCGAGCGTTCCCGGTGTGGGATAGAAATCCTGCACCTGCTCCGGCGTTCCTCCCTGGTCTCTGAAGTATTCTGCCAACGCTATGGCGTCCTGCACGGTTGTGCCGGGGTGACTGGAGATGAAGTACGGCACCAGGAACTGCTTGCTGCCCAGTTCTCGGTTAACCCGTTCAAAGGCGTGACGAAAGCGGCCGTAGACCGCGCTGCCGGGTTTCCCCATCGCCTCAAGTGCCGCAGGAGCGATGTGTTCGGGGGCAACCTTGAGTTGCCCCGAGACATGATGCCGGCATAACTCGCGCAGGAACGACTGATCAGGATCGAGCATCAGGTAGTCAAATCGCAGGCCGGAACGTACAAACACCTTCTTGACGCGCGGCAGTGCCCTCAGGCTGCACAGGATATCGGCGTACTCGCTGTGGTCGACGTTCAGTTTCTCACACGGCTCGGGAAACATGCACTGCTTATCCTTGCACACACCGCGCTCGAGCTGCCGCCGGCACGACGGCGCCCGGAAGTTGGCCGTGGGGCCGCCAACGTCGTGGATGTAGCCCTTGAACCCGGGCAATTCTGTAATACTGGCGGCCTCCCGCAGCAGGCTTTCTTTGCTGCGGGCACCCATGCGGCGACCCTGGTGAAACGTCAGCGCGCAGAAGTTGCAGCCGCCGAAGCAGCCGCGATTGCTCACCAGACTGAAGCGTACCTCTTCTACGGCGGGGACTCCGCCGGCCGGCGCATAGTCAGGATGAAAGGTTCTCGCGTAGGGGAGCTCGTAGATCAGGTCGAGTTGGTCGGCTTCCAGTACCGGCTGCGGCGGGTTCTGTACAATACGCCACGGACCGTAGGCCTCTACCAGCACGTCACCGTTGAGTGCATCGGTATTGCGGTACTGCTGCAGGAAGCTCTCGGCGTAGGCGCGCCTGCCGTTTGTACCATCCTGCAGAGATTCCCAGCCAGGAAGCTGAACCCGCTTGCATCCCAGACGCTGCGCCACGCTGGCTACCAGTGCAGCCTGGTCCTCGCGGCACTTCCACACCGTTCCGCGGATGTCTGTGAGCTCTGCGGCCCGCCTGCCGGCAGCGAGCTCTGCGGCAATACTGAGAATTGCCCGCTCACCCATGCCGTAGACCAGCAGATCGGCCTTGGAGTCCAGCAGGATCGACCGCCGCAGCCGGTCGGACCAGTAGTCATAGTGCGCCAGCCGCCGCAGCGAAGCCTCGATTCCGCCGATGATAATGTCCACGTTCTTGAACGCCTCGCGGATCCGGGTGCAGTAGACCAGCGTTGCGCGGTCCGGCCGCCGTCCGCCCTCAGCGCCGGGGCTGTAGGCATCACGGCGGCGCGGTTTGCCGCTGACGGTGTAGTTTGCCACCATCGAGTCCATGTTACCGGCACTGACCAGAAAACCCAGCCGCGGCCGCCCCAAACGCTTGAAGTCCTGCGGCGAGCGCCAGTCCGGCTGTGCAATCACGCCCACACGGTAGCCGTGGCTCTGCAGCAACCGCCCAAGGAGCGCCGGACCAAACGACGGATGGTCAACGTATGCGTCACCGCTAACGAAGATGAAGTCGAGGTTATCTGCCTGGCTGTCCCCGGCCGCCGTGGGTAGAAAGCAACGGCGGTCGGCATGATAATCGTCAAGGTTCTGCATGAGTCTCCGTGGAGCCCGATTGTAGCACATCGGCACAATCCATGGCAGCAATGCTGAGCAAAAGAGTTTATTGAAAGTAGTTCGCGACAGGGCTACCCTTAGCGCCAGGGGGATAGGCCGTGGCTGACTACGACGTTGCCGTGATAGGCGCCGGCATTGCCGGTTCGGTGTGCGCAAACTATCTGGTCCGTGAGGGCAAGCGCGTTCTGCTGCTGGAGCAGAATCACCAGAGCGGCGGAAACATGTCCGGGTTCAGCCGCAAGGGGTTCTACTTCGACGGTGGCGACCAGTCTTTTGAGAGCCTGGGCGCCGTCTTCCCGATTCTGCAGGATCTGGGAGTCTACCACAAGCATGAGTGGATCAAGGCCCGCTACCGCATGGTCAGCAAGGACTTCGATTTCTACATCGACGGAATTGATGCGGTGGAGGATGCGCTGCGTGCCGCCTTTCCCGCTGAACCGGGCTTTAAACCGCTGTTTGCCGAGATTCGCGAGGTCTCACGCTTCCTCGATTCGGTGTGCACGCCGTGGGAGTTCCCCCTGCTGCACGATTTTAGTTTACGCCGGCTTGCCCAGGTAGTTCCGTGGCTGGCAAAGCTCAAACGCTGGAGCACCTTCGCCTATCGCGAAAGAGCGTGCAGCGTCATTCGCAATCCTGAGCTGCGCCACTGGCTGACTCAGATTGGCTACTACCGCATGCCGTACCTGTTCTTCGCCGGCTTCTGGCACATCTGGTCGCACGACTACTGGTACCCTTGCGGCGGAATGCAGAGCCTGCACCGCAGCCTTATGGACGCGTTTACCGAGGCCGGCGGCGAGGTTCGCTTCAATACCAGGGTCTCACGCATCCAGGGCGGCAGCTCAGCAGCGCGGCGTGCGCTGCAGTTGACCACCGCCGAGGGCGACACAGTCAGCGCCACAAGCTTTGTCTATGCCGGAGACTACCGTGCGCTGGTGAGCGAGCTGCTCGGCCCCGAGTACTGCAAGCCGGCACTGGTGCGCAAGCTTAACGGCACACGCCTGACCGAAGGCCTGGTCAGCGTCTATCTCGGCCTGAACCTCAGCGACCAGGCCCTGGCGGACAGACTGGGCGGCGCGCATCATCCGTTCTACTTTCCCAACTACGACGTGATATTTCCGCACAGAGATTCACCGCGGGACGTCCACAGCCGCATGTGGCTTGCCCTGAACCACTTCGGTCCGCAAAGCCGGTCGGCCCCCGAGGGCCGCAGTACACTCACGTTGCAGACCTACAGTTCACACGCCTGGCAGCATCACTGGAACAACGGCGGTGAGAGCTACCCGCGCACAGCCGAGTACCGCGAGCTCAAGCAGCAGGTGGGCCAGGAAATGGTAACGCAGGCGGAGAACCTGGTCCCTGAGCTGAAGCGCCACATCGAGTTTATGGACGTCGGAACGCCGCTGTCCCTCAAGCGCTTTACCGGCAACGCCGAGGGCTCCAGTGGCGGCTGGTGCTATGACAACCAGGTCTCTCCGCTATTCCGGCTGCCGCAGCTGAACATGATACGCACGCCGCTTGAGAACCTCTACGCCTGCGGCCATTACGCGCTGTGGCCGGGAGGCGTTATCTCTGCGGTGCAGTGCGGGCGCATCGTGGCCAACCTGGTCTGCGGCAGGCGCGCGCTGGCGCCGCTGGCAAAATAGCCCGGCGTATCAGGCCGGAACCCAGTTGTTTGTGGGTTTCAATAGCGCGCGCCTGCGATACGGGGAATCTCGCAAGGGGGCGAGTCGCTTACTCGATCCGCTTAACCAGCCCCGGCCGCGGCCCCTTGGACAGCAGTAACTGCCACAGCTGGATACGCCTGATCCGGAATGAGGCTGCAGAGGACAACAGGTAGAAGCGCCACATGCGGAAGAAACGCTCGCCGTAGCGTTCTGCTATCTGCGACCAACCCTCGCGGAATCGTCGGTCCCACTCCAGCAGCGTGCGGTCGTAATAGGGACCAAAGTTGTGCAGGTCTTCGGCAATGAAATAGGGCTCGGCAGCTGAACTGAGCAGAGCCAGCGAGGGGAGCATCGAGTTGGGAAAGATATAGCGCTCGACCCACGGATCGACACTCTTGTTGGACCAATTGGTACCGATGGTGTGCAGCAGGAACAGTCCTCCCGGCTTGAGCGAGCGGTGCGCTACTTCCATAAAAGTGGGATAGTTTCGCCAACCTACGTGCTCAACCATGCCCACAGAGGCAACCCGATCAAATGCTCCACTGACGCTACGGTAGTCTTCCAGTCTGATTGTAACCGGAAGGTCGCGGCAGCGCTCGGCGGCAAGTTCGGCCTGCTGGTGCGACACGGTAACACCGACTCCCTCAACCCCGTAGTGCTCAGCAGCGTACTGCAGCAGGCCTCCCCAACCGCAGCCTATATCCAGCAACGTCATGCCGGGCTCCAGCTCCAGCTTGCGGCAGATCAGGTCCAGCTTGGCTTCCTGGGCCTGATCCAGGTTTTCCGCGTGGCGCCAGTAGCCGCAACTGTAGATCAAACGCTTGTCGAGCATGATCTCAAACAGGTCGTTGCCTGTATCGTAGTGGCGCTTGCCGATCTCGTAGGCGCGACGGATAACCTGAGGGTTGGTGTATCGACACCGCAGTCCCACCAGCAGCGCCTGCCAGTCACCTTTGACACGCTGCTCCAACCGTGCTTCGAACAGTTTATGAATGAACTGATCGATCGCCGGCGTATCCCACCAGCCGTCCATGTAGGACTCACCGAGTCCCAGCGACCCGCCGCCCATCACGCGCGCCCATAGGCGCTCATCGTGGACCTGTATGTCCCAGGGGTTGGTTCCGTCTACGGTGATCCCGGCCTGCTGCAGCAGCCCAACTGCAATCTGTTTAGCTTTACGGCTCATAATCAGCGCTCCTCAATGCGGGAATATGAACCGTAAGCCTATCATAGTTTCACCTGGATGGGCAAATTATGCCCCGATCAGCCCTGCTCAGGCGATAGTACCGGATATGTAGTCCTGCAGCTTGCCTATCAGGGCTTGTTTCTCGGCTATCAGGTATTCTTTCTCGGCAATTGCAGCCTTGACCAGGTCACCGATTGACACCAAACCTACCAGCGTGCCGCGGTCATCGGTCACCGGAAGGTGTCGCACACGCCGCTCGGTCATGAAAACCATACACTGCTGTACGGTCTGCTCCGGTCGAACGGTGACAAGCTCCGGGGACATCAGTTTGGACACCGCAGTTGCACCGTCCACCCCGCCCGAGCGCGCCGCGGCGCGGGCGTAGTCACGCTCAGAAAAGATCCCTGACAGAGAGTCCGGCGACCCCATCACCAGTACTGCACCAATGTTGTGTTCGGCCATCTTTTCCAGCGCCTGCGCCACCGTGCTGTCCGGTCTGACCGATTGTACCGCCTGCCCTGTTGTTCTGATCACATCCCTGATTGTAGTCTCCATGCGCGGCCCCCTTCCTGCTCGATAGTGGAGTAGAGAAGTCAGTATAGCACGAAGCCACCGGTGCCCGCCATATCAGAGTTTCACCGCCTGTGTGTGGCGGCACATCAGGGACTCGCCGCGGCGATGAACTCCATGCGCAGCTCGACTTCATCCTCCACACTGGCAACGATTGAATCGCCGCCAACGTAAGGAATAGTGATGTCAAAGTCATCCCACAGGATCACCGTGGAAGCGGTTCCCTCGATTTCCCCCTCAGAGCGGATATTCAGCAGCATGTCGAAGGTGACGTCGGCGGTTACATCGCGCACCGTCAGAGCTCCGCTAACCTGCAGATCGAGGCTGTCACCCACCGCGAACGATGCCGGCACACCGGAGACCGCAGTGGGCACAAACGTCGAGAACTCGAACTCGTCCCTGTTGGTTTCCAGGATCATTGTCCGTATGGTGCGATCGCGCATCTCGTCGTCGGTACGGATGTTGCGCAGGTTGATGACGAATTCACCGATTTCGACGGTAGCCGCGCTGAAACCCAGCGCCAGCGAACCGTCGATCTGATCGGTTGACCCAACCACGGTATTCTGCTGCCCGCGAAGCACCTCGCCGATCACAAACTGCGCCACCGACTCTCCGGCAACCACTTCGTAGAGAACCGACTGCTCATCCTGCGGTTCTGCGCGGCGGGCCTCGGCAGGAGCGCTCGGTTCAGCCGAGCCGCCACTGAACCAGATATACGCCGAGAAACCGGCAAACGCTACCAGCAGCACGGCAACGACAACGCCAATTCCCTTCAGTGCGGATTTTGCATTCATACGCGCAAAGATACGTTGCGGATAACCAAACGGCAACTGCAGATGATCACAGCCAGAGCGCTGCGCCAACAATAGATCCAACGTAGAGGACGCTGAACAGCAGGTGCAGTCCGGCGCATTCCACCGGCAGACGCAGCAGGTCAGCGTCCCGGTCAAAGACACGCCGTGACAGATGCCACGCCAGCGGCGCACTGAACAGTGCAATCAGAGTCAGCGGATGCAGACGCGCATCGGCGACCAGCGACAGCACCACCAGATAGGGCAGCAGTACCAGCGCGGCAAAGAACCAGCGCGCGGCGGTAGAACTCATGACACCGGCCAGCGTGCGCACTCCCGCCGCGCGGTCGGTGACGCGGTCGCGCAGATTGTTACCGTGCAGAATGGCGGTAACCAGCAGCGCCATCGGCACGCTTACGGGTACCACGTCAATCGGAACGCTTCCGGCCAGAGCCCAGACTCCCATGGCAACCAGCGCCGGTCCCATGAGCAGAAAGACCGCAACATCTCCGAGCGCCACGTACTTGAAACTGAACCGCGCGCTGGTATAGAAGTAGGCGCCAAGCGCAGCGGCAATTCCCAGCGCGACATACTCCCAGCCCCGCACGATGCCAATAAGCGATCCAATAGATATACCAAGAATGAAATAGAGGTGCCCGGAGACCAGCATGAAACGCGGAGTCACCTCGCCGCGCGGCAAAAGGTGCGTTGGATCACCGTGCTCCGCACGGTCGAGCCCGTTGTTGTAGTCGTAGTAGTCGTTCAGCACGTTGGTGCCGGCGTGGAACAGGAGCGCGGCAATCACGTAGGGTGCAAAGGTCCACCACAGCGGCGCTTGATCCAGAGACAACGCAATTGCAGCTGCCAGCGCGGCCGGCATCAATGAGGCTCCGAAGGAATAGGCGCGCAGCGACCGCAGCCAGTGCCGGCAGTTCTGCCGGCAGTTCTTCCGGCGGACGAGGCAGCTCATGGCTCGATCGGCTCCGGCTGGCGCGATAGACAGAACGCAGTCTTGTAGAACTCAACCGCGTTAGCCGCGCCAAAGGAACGGATGCCGCACATGAGGTAGTGCACTCTGAGCCCAAATCGCCCGCCCACCGGAATACCGCCGAAGATGCGCCCACGGCTGATTTCTCCCAGTGGGATCACCCAACCGAGATCCACCGGGCGAAAGGCACGCATGCGCCTACCGGAAAGCGCCGCGGCCACATTGCGCCCTGCGGCCCGGCCCGAATAGAAGGCAAAATTGACCGCCCGGCGCACAAACCGGCCGTCCTTCTGCAGAGCCGCGGCATCACCGGCTGCAAAAATCTCCGGGTGCTCGGGAAGCTGCAGAAACTCGTTGGTGTGCAGACGTGAATCGCGGGTGCGTTCAACGTTGCCGGATAATTTGCTGCACTCGGCGCGCATCCCGGCAGACCAGCAGACTATGGCTTGATCCACTGCAGTTCCATCGGAGAGCTCGGCACGGCCGTCCGCGTAGCGCTGCAGTGAGGCACCGGTGCGCAGGGTTACCCCGATTGCATCCAGGTAATCGCGCACCCGCTGCCGCTCGGCGGGTTTGAGAAACGGCAGAATCTCGTCGGCAACCTCAACCACGGTAATCTGCGGCTGCACCGAGTTATGCAGCATTCCGTGGCGCAGACAGGCGGCAACCTCGAGTCCGGTGTAACCGGCGCCTACTACCACCACGTTACAGCGCGAATGCTGGCGCACCTGATCTGCTGCGGCGTCACGCAGCGCGCACGCCGCCGCAAACGAGTGTGCGCTGTGCAGCTGTCCATTCTCGGGCGTGAAGCCGTAGTACTGCGGTGTAGACCCGCTGGTGAGGATCAGGAAGTCGTATTTGTAGTGCTCCGCGCTGCCATGAAGCACTCTCTGTGCGGCATCCACGTGCACTATCTCGTCGCGGATCACCTCCACGCGCTCGCTGTCCACGATTTCGGCAAACCGTCGCGTGATGGCGGCGCTTCGGACTCGCCCCGAGAGTACGTCCGGCAGCGCCGGCAGCATGGTAGCGTAGTCGTTCTTGTCTATCAGCGTGATTCGCGCGGTAGGCGCGCGCCGCAGGAGCGCGCCGACTGCCTGCAAACCGGCAAACCCGCCTCCCACAACGTACACGTGTGGACTGTTACCCATAGTATTGGGGAATATACGCGTCAGCACGCGTAGCAGGCAAGCGCGGTGGTCTTAAACCAGTGGCTCTCCGGTCATCTCAGGCGGCTTGTCCAGCCCCATCAGTTTCAGCGCAGTTGGAAAGACATCCGCCAACCGCCCACCGCTGCGCAGCGCCGTAGAAGCCGTGTCCATGCTGCCGCTGGCATCGCCGCGGCGGTCCGGATCAACGATGATGCAGTCGACATCGTAGAGCGTGTGCGCGGTGTGCGCGCTCTCATTCCTGGGATCCCACATTTGCTCGGAGTTACCGTGATCGGCGGTCACAATCAGTTTTCCGCCGCGCTCAAGCGTTGCCGCCACGATCCGCTCTACGCAGCTATCGACGGTCTCGCACGCCTTGATAGCAGCAGACAGCTTGCCGGTATGTCCAACCATGTCGCCGTTGGCAAAGTTGACCAGGATGAAGTCCTCGCAATCATCTGCGGAAATGCGCTTCAAGACCACGTCAAGCACCTCGGCGGCACTCATTTCGGGTTTGAGGTCGTAGGTTCCTACCTGCGGCGATTGCGGCATCTCGCGCCCCTCGCCCTCAAACGGCTGGTCGCGGTAGTCATTGAAGAAGAAGGTGACGTGGGGAAATTTCTCGGTCTCGGCGCAGCGAAACTGCCGCAGCCCTTTCTGAGCCAGATAGTCTCCGCCGATGTTGTTCATCTTCGGCGGTTTGGGATAGGCCACGCTGACCATGCTGTTGAGTTCCTCTTCGTAGGCGGTCATGGTTACCCAGTGCGCGTCGATCCTGGGTCCACGGTCGAACCCCTTCTCACCAGTGTCCGGCGAGGGCTTGACGTGGCCCTGGAACGGATCCATGACAAACGAACGGATGATCTCGCGCGGCCGATCACCGCGGTAGTTGTAGAAGATCACCGTATCGCCGTCGGCGATGCGCGTCTCTTTCCAGTCTGCCCCTACGTAACGCGGCTCAACGAACTCGTCTCCGTTCTGACTGTCGTTGGTAGGGTTGTCGTAGTAGTTCTGCATGGCGGCTGTGGCCGTATCGAAGGCCGGAAGATCCGCGGCGCGGCCGGTCAGCATGTCATACGCGCGCTTAACCCGTTCCCAGCGATTGTCGCGGTCCATTGCGTAGTAGCGGCCCGAAATCGAGACCACTTTACCCACGCCAATTTCGGACAGCCTGGCCTCGATCTGGCGGATATACTCTATGCCCGTATAGGGGCCGGTGTCGCGGCCGTCGGTAAACATGTGCAGCGCCACCTTGTTGTGTCCAAGCTTGCTGCACAGCTCAACGCAGGCATACAGATGCGTCATGAGGCCGTGGACACCGGCGTCAGACGCGATGCCCAGTATGTGCACCCAGCGGTCGTTCTTGCCGGCTCGCTGTACGCCCTTGACCAGCGCCTGGTTGTCAAAGAAATCTCCGCTACGGATGGCCTTGGAGATACGCACCGATTCCTGATCAACCACGCGGCCGGCACCCAGGTTCTGGTGCCCGACTTCAGAGTTTCCCATGGTGCCTTCGGGCAGCCCTACATCCTCACCCGAGGTGTGAATGGTGGTCCAGGGGTACTCCTGGAGCAGCCGATCGTTGCACGGAGTGTTGGCCAGTTTGACGGCGTTGAACTCGTCGTGCTCGGGGTTTGGGTTGCGCCCCCAGCCATCTCGGACTATCAGAATAACCGGTTTCGGCGTTGTTGCCACGAAGTGCCTCCCGTTGGTTTCTACGCAGGTACAAAATTGGTATGGCCAATCATACGGAACTGGACATCGATGCGCAAGGGGCCCGGGCGGCGCGCCGGCGGCCTGAGACGGCCGTATGAAGCTGTTTCCTACGTATTGTCCTTGAAAAATGGAAGACTGTCTTCCATTTTTCAAGTATGATGCAGAGGCTGCGGCTCCAGAATTGGCCGCAGAGCGCGGCTGCGCCCCTCAGCATTCACCTTGTCACCGAAGGGGGCGAGGTGGCCGCCCCCGGCGCGGAGTCCTGCACGGCCGCAAATAGCTACGAACCGGCTGCTGGCCACGCTGCGAAGACAATCTGCGGATGACCGCGTCGAGCGACGCCTTATAGTGTGCGTCGCTGATGCGCACACGCTGCTGCAACGTCAGCTCCTCGCGCACGCGATCACGCTTGGCCGGCGCCAGGCGTCCAAGCAGCAGCTCGCGCTCTACGCCGGAGAACCGCAGCATGGCCATCGCCAGATCACGGTCGGTACACGCCATCAGAGTATTCTGCAGCAGCAGAGGCGGCAGGGTGTGAAGCAGAGTCAGCAAGTGTGCGTCGGGGGTTGGCATCGCTGGAAAGCCTACCAGCAATACTGCGTGCTCATCAAGGTTGTATCGGCTGCAGACGCCGAAGACGCAGTAGCACGCGTCAAAACGCGCGTGCACTAGACAAAAAAACGCCGGCCCAGACACGCTGTGGCTGTCTGGAGCCGGGGTTGTTTGCTGGTCTGGATTCTGCCAGGCGGCGAGCAGCCACCGCGGCGCGAACCAATGCGAACAATGCCTAAAAGGCTACCGTAGCGTTCAGGCCAATGGCGACGATACCGTCTTCCAGGTTGTTATTGATATTCGGCACGTAGTAGTCAACGCCGAGTCCCAGTGCGGTAGTCAGCGTGTCGTTGAAATCACGGCGAATGGGATAGGAGAATACGCCGAATCCGGCAGCGGTCGCACCTGGGCCACTGCCGCCGGTAGACACGCGCAGGCCGACTTCATCCAGCAGATAGTAAGACAACCTCACCAGGCTCATGTTGGGTATGTTGCCCCCTCCTCCACTGATAAACACCATTGCCGCTTCAAACTGTTCGCCGAGACCAAATGAAATGGCCATCGACTGGGCGGCCCCGATGTTTTCGGTACCGAGGTTGTATCCCATGACCGTACCGATCTCGATCCCGAAGATGTCGGTCACAGCCTCCTGCGCAAAGAGTGCGGGTGCTGCCAGCAACAACAGCGCCACAACCAGTATTGTAGTAATTGTTTTCTTCATGGTTTCTTCCTTCCGATGTATGGTTTCTCTGTTACAGTCCAATCGAGCCGGCCAACCCGATTGCCAACGTACCGGCCGCGGGGCCATCCTCATCGTTGATGAAGTAGTCAACCTTGACCTTCAACGCTGAAGAAAACCCGTCATCCGGTTGGCTGCGCACGATCAGATACTGCCCACCGATCGCGCCGCCGTAGGTTGCGCCGCCACCGGCGGCATTGCCGGCCAGCAACGAAAACGCCAGCTGATCGGTAAAGAAATAATCAAACTTGATACCGGCAAAGCGCCGCTCGGGCACCGGCGCAGCTGCATTGAACGCAACCGCGCCAAAGCCAACCTGCATGTTGTCCATAACGGCAAGGCTGAGCCCGAAGCTGCGGCCAACCACGGCCTCCTCATCTTCCAGGTTATAGCCCACGAGAGAACCCAGCTCCACGCCAAACAGGCGGAACTCGGCGTCGGTTCCCTCGAGCCCCTGTGCAACGGCTGCTGCCGGTAGCAGCAGAGCGGCAATACACAGGATCGAAAGGATGATTCCTCTTTTCGTCATATTCTCCCCCCACTTCTCAAGATAGAACTTCATCGCGCCGTGCGCGTTGCCTCTAACATTACACACTGCTTATGCAAAATCAAGAGTAAAAGACTCAGAAATTGCATAAATAGTAGTGACGCCGGCAATCGAATGCGGTACCATATGGATCATGAGCAATAAGATCAGAATATTGTGGATTGCTTTGATCACGCTGGCGGTTGCTCCACTCTTCGGGCAGTCTGCCGAACAGGTGGACGCAATCCTGGCAGCCGACCCGCTGAGCCTCGGTGATGCAGCCTACCTGGCGGTCATGTCGTCTGGACGGATACCACCCGAGGCAAGCGCGGAACAGGCAATTGCGCTGCTGGAGATGCTGGCTGCCCGGGCTGAGCATAGAGACCGCTTCTCGGACCGCGACCCGGATTCTGATGCAACCCTCGGGGAGTTCTCCTACATGCTGATGCTGGCGCACGACATCAGCGGCGGGTTCTGGTACCGCAGAATTCCGGGGCCGCGCTACGGACTGCGCGAGATGCGCTATCGCCGCTTGGTTCAGGGGCAGTCGTGGGCACTTCAGCCACTGGATGGTGAGCGCGCCATGCGTATCATCGGGCGCGTGATGGCACTGCAGGAGGGACAATGATGAAGAGTTCAGTCCGGCTGCTGTTCACCGCGCTGTTAACCGCAGGGATGCTGCTGACGGCCTACGGCGCACACGCGCTTGACGCCGGCGGACGTCTCCGCGCGCAGGGAGACTTTGAGCAGGATGAGGACCCGCGCGGCCAGTTTACCCTCAACGCGTGGGCCAGGCTCTTTCCCGAACTCCAGGGCGACGCAACCGCGGAGTTGCTTATCGAGGGAACCATTCTCTACGTGGTAGATGATTTTGCCGCCGCAGATCTTGAGTACTTCACCGCGCGCGCCACCCTGCCCGGCCGGCTGGGTGACCAGTCGGTACTCGGTCTCAGGGGCGGCCGCTACCAGTTGACCGACAGCGGCGGTTTGGTGGTTGATCATCGGGCAGACGGGGTGAGCCTCTCGCTCGATTATCCGCGAATCGGTCTGCGCCTTGCCGGCGGCTACACCGGGCTGCTGCTGAAGCAGAACGCCTCTATCCGCATGTCCGCCGAGGATCTCACCGATCTGCTCGACGAGCAGACTACAACTGCCTCGCCGCGCTTGATTGCGCTGTTTGAGCTCAGCTTCCCTGAACTCGTCTTGCGTCAGAACGTGCTGCTCGGTGGCGTGGCGCAGTTCGACCGCCAGTCCGGAGATGAGGATCTGATCGACACGCAGTACGCCTACCTGGGCCTGAACGGCAGACTGTTTCCCGGCTTCTACTACGACACAGTAGGCCTCGCGGGCGGCGTCCAGTACACCGACGACGCGCTGGACATCGATACTTCGGGAATCATGCTGGCCGCATCGCACCGCTTTTTGATCTTCATGGACGCGCTTGCCAACTCGGTAGTCTCGATGCGCGCGCTCTACGCCTCGGCGGATGATGATGATTTCAAGGCGTTCATGCCGATTACGCAGCCGGACCTGGTTACCCTCAGCCCGATTGTGGCTGCGGACCTGTTGTTTGGCTCGCTTGAGTATTCGTTGCGCCCGTTCAGCGGCGCAGACTCGCAGGTGCTGCAGAATATCGGGCTGGCAGCCTACGGTGCGGCGGTCTTTGACGCCGACCCCACCGGGGATGATTCCTACCGTGGCACCGAGGCCGGCGGCAGAATCAGTTTGCGGCCATTCTCGGATATCGGAGGCTCGGTTCAGGTGGGCGCTTTTGTCCCCGACAAGGGTGACACCACGGTGTACGGCCGCATCGAGTTCAGTACGAGCTTCTAGGAGAGAGCGATGACAAACCGGAATAGAATCAGTGCGGCCCGCGTTGCCGCGATGTTGTTTCTGCTGTTGCTTCTGCTGCTGCCTGTTTCAGCACACGCACAGACCTTTCGTGCCGTGCTGCAATCGACTCAAGGCAGGGTCGAGGTGCGGCTGCCGGGACAGGAATGGCAGTCTGCAACCGAGGGCATGGAAATACCGGTCAACGGCGAAATCTCAACCAGCTTCGGCGCGGAAGCCGCGCTGGCATTGGGGGACGCTGCGATAATCCGGGTACGGCCGCTGACCCGCATGCGCATCGAGGAATTGATCGAACGCGACGATTCAATCGAAAGCGACATGTTTCTGCAGGTGGGCCGCGTGCGCGGCGAGGTACGCGGAACCGCGGGGCTGCAATCGGAGTTCCGGTTGCGCAGCACGCAGGCAACTGCTGCGGTGCGCGGAACCGACTTCGACTTTGACGGTACCAACCTGCGGGTTCTGACCGGACTGGTCCAGGTTGCCAACCTCTACGGCCGGCGTGTCTCGGTAGCCGGGAACGAGGAGACCACCGTTGAACCAACCGCCCCGCCGTCCAACCCGGTCAGCGAACGCGCCCGCCGTTCGCTGGTCACCTCAACAACCGAAGGCTCCGGTGCAGAGAGCGACAGCAGCACCGCAATAACGACAACCACAGTAGAGCGCCGCTCGCTGATAATCAGTGTTACGTTCTAGCTAGGCGGCGAAGCCGCTGCGGTGGCCGCGGATGCATTCAAGGATGGGAAGGTGTAGCATGAAATTGCGGAATAAGGGAAAGACGACCCGCCTAAACGGTTTCAGCTTTGTAGCACTTGCATCTATCGTGTTTGTGGTAACCGCAATCATCGCGAGCTGTGCGTGGAACCTGGAAGACAGCGACCAGCTGGGCCGGCTGGCCATTAGCCTCGGTGATGATGGAACGGTATCGGCGTTGGACTTGAGCGGTTTCAATGAACTCTCATTTATAATCGTCGACGCTGACTATTTCAGAACTGGAGGCCGGACGATCCATCTTTCTCCGAACGGCGACAACGAGGGAGCCCGAACGTTGCTTCTCGACGGTTTCGAAGGAACCTCGTTAGCCGACGTATTCACCGTGAGCACTCTCGAGCAGGATCAACTGAGTATCAGTCGCGGTCGGGCGCTCACCTTCTCCGGCGACATTCCGGATGGACCAATAGTATTTGATCAGCTTGTTGTTGGTCGAGAATATGTTGTGTGGATCGATGGTCTCTATGAGGAGTTTCAACACCGTATTGGCTTCGCTACCACACGCATACGGTCCGGCGCAGATACGCCTGTTTCGATTCCTATGAACCTGACCCAGGACCGCTTCCCGCAGTTCGCACAGTTGCTCTACGACCGATACGTTGAACCGTTCCTGCCGCCGCCAGAGCCGATTGACATCGGCGAGTTTGAAGGGTTCCTGTATCAGGGGAGCGGTTCAGCAATTGTCACCGTGCAAGGTGAACAGCCGCGCGAGGTTGAGCTTGATCGGGGCTGGGTGCTGCGGATTCCCTTCGAAGATGAAAACGGCGGTACCAGTTACAACGTATTTGTCCTCGGCTTCTACTCCGAGGAGGTAGAAGAGGAAGAGATAGTTGTTGTTCTGCTTGAAGACGGGACAGTGCTCGAGCCGAGCCGCGCCTCCTACCAGTTGCAGATTGCAGGCGATACTATGGTCTTTCCCGAGCCGGGGACAATCTTCGAGGTTGACCTGTATCTCGAAGATGGCCGCGACTATGAGCTCCTACCTGAACCCACACCATCGCTGCTTGGTACGGCCGGCTTCTCGGGTGGACCGCCGAGTGGCGGAGGCACATTCCGCTTCGGTGTCAGCGGTACCTGGGAGGAGTTCGACCTCGAGCCGGCAAATATCGAGATCTCGGACCTGACGTTCAATTACGGC